>DATNHC010000167.1:0-8523 GCA_035605155.1 Solirubrobacterales bacterium | reverse complement strand
GCGATGCGCTCTGGCCAGGGCTCGCCGGCGGCCGCCTCGAAGGCGCTGCCGACGTGGGCGATGAGTACGTCGAAGACAGCGTCGTAGGCCTCTAGAAAGCAGGCCTCCTTGCTCTCGAACATCTCGTCGAACGCCTCCTGCGAGACGCCCGCGACCTCGATCACATCGGCGACCGTCGTCGCCTCGTAGCCCTTCGCAGCGGCAACGCGCAGCATCGCCTCCAGCAGCCGCTCCCTCGGCGAGCGCACGAAATAGGCGCGCGGCAACTCCTGACTACCGCTTGATGTTGAACCTGGATTCGAAGCTGAAGGCGAATCCATGCATTCAATGTAGGGCAGCGGTCACGGCCTGTCCACCGGCTCCCGCAGCCGACCTCCCCGGCTATGGCCACGCCGTCCAACCGGCCCTCCTGCATGCCTACTCTGCGGCGATGAGGATCGGCATCGTCGGATTCGGATACGTCGACCTGCGCCGCATCCCGGTCAGGCTGTAGTCGCTCTCTTCATCTCCTCGCCGGCGACGTCGGAGCCGAAGTAGGGCAACACCGCGAAGTACATGAAGTCGGGCAGCAGCTCCCGAAAGCCGCTCTCCTCGCCGGCCGCCAGCTTGCCGTGGACAACCGCGTGCATGCCGGCGACGATGCCCTCGGCAGCGATCGGCGGCGGCGATTCGCCGCCCTCCAACCCGACCCGGGCCGAATCGATGAAATCGGCGGTTCGTTTCATCGATTCGGAGCGAATTCGGAGCGCCTCGGGCCCCGCCGCGTGCACCTCGACGACCAGCGCGCGACCCAGAACCGGGTCGGCATCGAGCGCCTCGAGGAAGGCCCGCAACCCCGCCCGCAACTTGCCCTGCCAGGTCGGTTCGGCCTGCGCAGCGCTCTTCACAAGCGCTTCCAGCTGCGCTACCCCGAAGTCGAACGCCTCCAGGTAGCACTCCTCTTTGTCGGCGAAGTTGTCGTAAAAAGCCTGCCGGTAGAGGCCCGTATTGTCGAGCACCGTACGCACGGATGCAGCGTCGTAACCGCTCGTGCCGACCGCCTCGAGCATTCCCTCGAGGATCCTTTGACGCTTGGGCGAACTCACCAGTCTGAGTGTGGGAGCCTCGGGGAAGAGCTTCCCCGTCGCGCCGGTCCCCTTAGCCCCTGCCAGGACCTTGGTTGCGGCCTGCTTTCCCATCCGACCTTCCTCTACTAGATCAAGGGAACGGGTTGTCTGGACCTAGGTACAGTATCGGTATCTGGCGAATACGTCCAGCTTGGAATCGGATTCTCATAGGGGTACCCTGGTGTTCGTGGCCGATCGCGTTCCCCAAGCGACAAGGATGCCGCCGGGAAGGCACGCACTGCCACGGGAGTTCATCGCCCAGCACCAGCGGGCCCGCATAATCGCCGCCCTTGCCGAGGAGACCGTCGAGAAGGGCTACCGGGCAGTCACCGTCGCTGACATCGTGCGCCGCGCCGGCATCGCCCGCAACACTTTTTACGAGAACTTCTCCTCCAAGGAGGACTGCTTCCTCGCCGCCTCGGAGTTCGCCGTCAAAGAGGCGCTGCGCCGAGTCGTCGACGCGGCGAGCAAGGTCGACAGCTGGCCGGCCCGCGTAAACGCCGGCCTCGCGGCCTTTCTCCATTACGTCGCCAGTGAGCCCGCCCTCGCCCGCACCTGCATCGTCGAGGCACTATCCGCCGGCCCGGCCGCGGTCGACCGCTACGAGCGCTCGATCCAGGCCTTCGTGCCGCTCTTCCGCATGGGACGCAAGGTATCCGCCAAGGGCGAGGAGCTGCCGGGCACACTCGAGGAGACGATCGTCGGCGGAATCTTCTGGATCCTCTACCAGCGGATCATCATGGGCCAGGCCGAGCAGATCGAGGAGCTGCTGCCGGAGCTGGTCGAGTTCTCGCTGACCCCTTACCTGGGCGCCGAATCGGCCAAGCGGATCGCCGCCGAAGAGTCCTCCACCCCGACCGCAGGCTAGTCAAGGCAGGGATCGGGGGTCCCATGCGCTAGTGCTTGATTTGGAGACCCGCGAGCGCGCCGCCAGTCCCGAGCGCGAGCGCATCGTCGAGGCCCTGATCGAGATCGCCGCCGAGCGCGGCTATGCCGAAACTTCGATCGAGCTGATCATTGAGCGCGCCGGCCTCGACCGGCCCGCCTTCGCCCGCCACTTCCGCAGCAAGTACGACTGCTTCCTCTCCGCCTGGCAGGACATAAACGAGGAGTGCATGGTCGAGATGCTGAGCGCCTTCCAGAGTGAGGAGCGCTGGCCCGACCGGCTGCGCGCGGTCGCCTGCGAGATCGTCGAGCGTTTGCGCAACGATCCGAGTCGGGCTCATTTCGCGGTCGAGGTGCTGGCTGCGGGCGACGCGGCCCGTGCTCGGCGCGACATGACGATGCGGGTGATCGCCTCGCTGATCGACGCCGGGCGCAACGAGATGGAGGACTCGGAAGCGGTACCGCACACCACCGCCGAGGCGCTCGCCGGTTCCGCCTACGGCCAGGTATACGCGAAGGTGGTGCGGGGCCAGGCGGACGAGCTGCCGGCGCTTGTGCCGCAGCTGATGTCGGCCGCCGTGATGCCCTACCTCGGTATCGATGCGGGTCTAGCTGAGCTAGCGCGTGGGTTCGAGCCTAAGGCGCGATATGGTCGGGATGTGGCCAAGAAGTCCTCCCGGAAATCGGGCGAGCCGAAGGTTGCTGCAGAGGATTACCCGCCCGAGCTGGCGCGCCTGCCACCGGGTCGTCACGGGCTGCCCCGAGAGTTCGTCGTCCACAACCAGCGAGAGCGGCTGATCGCCGGTCTCGCCGAGGCGATTGCCGAAAATGGCTACTCGGGTACGACGATTGCCCACATCACGCGCCACGCTGCCGTCTCGCGGCGAACGTTCTACGAGCACTTCTCGAGCAAGGACGAGTGCTTCGTTGCCGCCTACGACACGGTGATGGAGCAGCTGCAGGAACGCGTCTCGGCGGGCTTCGAGTCGAGTGAGGACTGGCCGCACGCGGTGCGCGCCGGGATTGCCGCGATGCTCGAGTTCCTCGCCGCAGAGCCGCACCTGGCCCGGCTCTGCATGGTCGAGGCCCTGGTCGCCGGTCCGGTCGTCGTGGAGCGCTACGACGCGGCGATTCAAAGCTTCGTCCCCTACTTCCAGAGCGGCCGCGAGGGCCGCCCACCCGAGGTTCTCGCCCGCCTCTCGCCGACCACCGAGGAGGCCCTGGTCGGCGGCATGGTCTCGCTGATCTCACGCCGCATCATCGCCGGCAAGACCGAGGAGCTCGAGGAGCTGCTGCCCGACCTGGTCGAGTTCACGCTGACCCCCTACCTGGGCAGCGAGGCGGCGGCGAAGATCGCCGCCGAGAAGGGCTGAGCTGCGGGGGAGAGTTTCTGTGCCCTGCCCCTTAAGAGGGGATGCGGCAGCTTCTAGTCAATGACCATGGTAATATGACCATGGTCATGAGCCAGGTCCTTCGAGAAATCAGCGCCAGCCAGTTCAAGGCCCGCTGCCTACGGCTGCTTGACGAGGTGGCGGAAACCGGCGAGACACTGGTCATCACCAAGCACGGCCGGCCGGTGGCCCGGGTCGAGCCGCCGCTGCGTGCCGACGACCTGCAAGGCAGCGTCAAGTTCGATATCTCCGATGACGAGCTGATCGACTTCTCGATGGGCCCCTGGGACATGGAGCAGGAGTGATCCTGCTCGACACGCACGCCTTTGTCTGGCTGGCCGGGGCCCGTGACAGGTTGAGCTCGGCCGCTCGCAAGGCGATCGAGTCCGACCATGAGCTGGGGATCAGCATCGCCTCGGTTCAGGAGATCGCCTACCTGGTGGCGCGCGGGCGACTCTCAATGGACCGATCCGTCGAGAAATGGATTGGCGACGTCCTGAACGTGCTCGAGGTGCGGGCGATCGCGCCAACCGTCTCGGTCGCCCTGCGGGCGGGGTCCCTGGACCCCACCGTGTTCCATGGAGACCCAGTCGATCGGCTTATCTATGCGACCGCGGTGGAGCACGATGCGCGCCTTGTGAGCGCCGACCGCAAGCTGCGCGACTCAGACCCCAACCGCGTCCTCTGGTAGGGCTCAAGCGCTCGGCTCGAGTGGCTGGAGCCCCGCTGAGCCGAGCTCGAGCCAGGCCTCGTCTTCACCGAAGTAGTTGAGGATCGCCAGGTGGGCGAGGTCGGCAAGCAGACGCTCGACCTTGGCGGTGCGACCGGCGCCGATCTCGGCGCTCAGCGCTTCCTCGATCGAGCCGACGACGAATTGGGCGGTGAGCGGCGTGGCGGTCGGGCGGGCCCCGGGCTGGCGGCGGGCGGAGTCGATCGCCGCTGCGAAGCGCTCGACGATCTGCTGGTGCTTCTCCCAGGCCGGCCCACGAGCGGCCCGCACCTCGATCAGAAGCGCCTTGGCCAGCAGAGGCTGCTCGGCGACCGTACGCAGCAGTCGGGCGAGGGCGGCGCGGAAACCCGCTCGCCAGCTCTCGGCCGCGCGGCCCGCCTCGAGCACTTCCGCGCAGAGCCTCTCCGCCGCCATCTCATAGGCCTCGGCGAAGCAGGCCTGCTTGCCGCCGAAACGACGTTGGAAGCGCTCCCTGGAGATGCCCGAGCGCTCCAGCACTTCTTGCACGCTGGCCTGCTCGTAGCCGCGGGCGCCGACGCTGAGCAGCATCGCTTCCAACGTCCCCTCGTCCGACGTGCGCTGCGGGATGGCCTCGTCCCAGGACCTGACCGCGCGCAGTGTAGGCGGGGCATCCACTCGGGGTACCTTAGCCCATTTTTGGGAACTTTCACCACTTCATATACTCACTTCGTACCAATGGGAACGCGCGCTATCCTGACCCCGTGCGCGCATTGCCTGGAAAGGCCTCGCGGCAGCCGCCCGGCGCCGAGCCGGTCAGCCGGGCCGAGGCAGCCGCCGACCAACGACGGCGGATCCTCGAGGCTACTGCTGAGCTGGTCGCGGAACAGGCCTACGCGAACACGACGATCGAGCAGATCGTACGCCGCGCGCGGGTCGGCTACGCGACCTTCTACAAGCACTTCGAGGACAAGCAGGAGGCCTTCCTGGCGTTGCTCGATGCGGCGGTCGAGCGCACCGTCTACGTGGTCGAGGAAGCCTTCGATCGCGAAGACGGGCCCTGGCCCGACAAGGTCGGCGCCGGCCTCGGGGCCCTGCTGCAGGAGGTGGCTGCGCATCCCAACGTCGCCCGTGCCTGTCTGGTGGAGGCGCCGACGGCGGGACCAAAGGCGGCCGCCCGCCACGAGGCCGCGTTGAAGCGCTTCACGCCGCTACTGCGGCCGGGGCGCGAGCTCAACCCGCGCAGCGACCGGCTGCCCGACACGCTCGAGGACACTTTGGTCGGCGGTGTGCTCTGGGTGATCAACCAGCGCCTGATCGCCGGCGAGGAGAGCCAACTGCGCGCGCTGCTGCCCGAGGCGCTCGAGTTCCTCCTGCGCCCGTACGTCGGCGAGGACGCCGCCGCCCGCGAGGCGGGCGGGGCAGAGGCAGCCTCGGCCTAGATAGGTCACGGCGCCGATGGCCGAGGAGGAGACGCTTGGCCCGCTGCCCGCGGGCCGCCACGGCTTCAGCCGTGAGCAGGTGGCGCACAACCAACGCGAGCGCCTGATCGCCGGGCTGGCTGCGGCGGTGGCCGAGCGGGGCTACCCGAAGGTGACGATCACCGACATCACCAGGCAGGCCCGGGTCTCGCGCCGCGTCTTCTACGCGAACTTCGAGAGCAGGGAGGAGTGCTTCCTCGCCGCCTTCGAGGTCGTGGTCAGCCACATTCGCGAGCTGGCGGTTGAAGCGGTGGCTGGGTTGGGAGACTGGCCAACGCAGGCCATCGCAGCCTCGCGCACCGTACTCTCCTTCTTCGCCGCAGAGCCCGGCCTCGCGCGCCTCTGCCTGGTCGAATCGCAGAGCGCCGGCCCGGTTGTTTCGGCTCGTTTCCACGATGCCGTGCGTGAAATCGTGCCCTTGCTCGAGAATGGTCGGGAGGTCCGCCGGGATCAGCGCGAGCTGCCGCCCACCACCGAGGAGTCGACGCTCGGCGCCCTCGTCCTGCTCGCCTCGCGCAAGGTGGCGGCCGGCGAAGCCGAGCAACTCGAGCAGCTCCTCCCCGACTTTGCCGAGTTCATCCTCGCGCCGTATTTGGGGAGAGAAGAGGCAAGTCGTTTGGCGCGTCAAGCAGCCTGACAGGCCTCCTCTCGGTACCCGCGCATCTGCCCAGGGAATCACTTTGGGAACAGTCTTTTTCTTTTGGGAACTTCTGCTTGACAATCCCTGGGTGGGGTGCTTCACTGACCCCACTTGCGGTACAGACAGCATCTTTTAGGAACTGTCCACAACCACAAGTGATTAAGGGAAACAAGCAGTACAGGGACAACCGAGCCTCGCGGAAGCCGCAAAGGGAAGCGGCGGGCAGAGGGGCTCACGGGACAAGGAGAGAGTGTGAGAGCACAGGCGAAGCGTTCCTCCGTCGCCAACCGCGTCGGCTCCCCCCTGCGCGGTTTCGCTGTCGGCAACCGCGACGATCGAACCCGGGGACACTTCCTTTGCGCCAAGGGGAGCGGTACGCTCGTCCTCCATCGCGGTGGCGGTCTCGCAATCTCGCTGCTCGCCGCCGCCCTCGCCGTGCTTGTGCTCGCTCCGAACGCTGCGGCTTTCCTCACTCGAGAGAAGACTGCGAGCATCGGTTCAGACGGCACCTCGGCGACGTCCTTTGGCGATCCAAATAAGCTGGCCTTCAATCTGGCGAACGGCAAGCTGTACGTCCTCGACGGGGTAGGGGCGAAAATTCATGCCTTCGACGTACCGGCGCTCACGCCTCTTGGAGGTGCCTTTCCTCTGACCGTAGCCCAGACCGGAGGCGACCCCGGCCTCGCGGTCGACAACACCGCCCTCGCGTCCGCCAACAACATCTACTACCTCTCGGAGCCAAACGGACTCTATGGCTTCGACTCGACCGGCGCCTCGCTGAGCGGCTTCCCAGTGGCTCGCTCGAACTTCGGCGATCCCTGCGGTGCCGCCACCGACTCGGCTGGCGGGATATGGATCAGCGACTTCGCCGTGCAAAAGATCCGGAAATACGACGCGACCGGCAGCCCCACGGGCACCGTCGATACCTCTACCTTGGGCGGGCCATGCCCTGTTGCCGTGGCCTCAAATGGCGATCTCTTCTTCGCGCTATTTCAGGGCGCCACCTGGAAGTACACCGTCGCCAGCGGGTACAGTCCGGCATCCGCCATCGAAATCGACCCGGCGGCGACCCGCGCCCTCGCTGTCGATACCGCCGCAGACGTCCTTTATGTCGTCCACAGCGACCGCGTCGACGCCTACAACGCTTCGACCGGAGCACCTCTCTACGACTTCGCCGGTGGCATCGCGAGCGCGGCCTTCCGAGGCGTTGCGGTCGACCAAGGGACAAACGAAGTCTACGTCTCCGACACGGGCAACGGCAAAGTTCACGTCTTTGGCCCTCCGGCAAGCTTCCCGGATGCGACCGCCACAGCGATCGCGGCGAGCAACATCAGTTATTTCAGCGCGGATGTAGAAGGAACAGTCGACGACAACGATACGTCGCCGACGAACTGGCGCCTCGAGGTCTCCGCTGACGGCTTCGCGACCGTCATTCTCGCCGCCGCAGGGAGAACCGACGGCGGGCAGACCGGCGTAGGGGTATCCGGGACGGCAAGCGGGCTCTCGCTCAACACCAACTACGAGTTCCGCGTCGTCACCAACAAGACGTCCAGCCCCGCCAACGATGTCGCATCGGCCCCAGTCTCGTTCAAAACGCTCAACCACCCGAACGCAACCGCGACGCCGACTGCGGTGACGAACGTCACCGAGGAAAGCGCCGAAATCGGCGCAACGATCACGGACAACGGCCCTTTGCCGACAAATTGGCGCCTCGAGCTCTCCAGCGACGGCGGCCAGACGTGGACCATGGAAGGGTCCGGGGCAACCTCCGGCGGCCAGACAGACGTTGCGGTTTCCACTACGGCCAGCGACCTAGCTCCGAACACCAGCTACCGGTTTCGCGTCGTCACCAACAAGGGACCCGGCTCGCCGGACATCGTCTCGAGCTCGACTGAGTTCAAAACCTCGTCCGTGCCGCCGGTCGTCACCGATGTCGGCGCGATCCAGGTGACCGACACCTCAGCCCGCCTGGTCGGCACGATCGACCCGCGCAACTCTGCCACCGCCTACGCCTTCGAGTACGGCACGACGCCGGCGCTCGACTCCTCCACCGCTCCCGTGGCGATTGGCGGCGGCACCGCGCCGATCACGGTCTCTCAGGTGGTGTCAGGGCTCAGCCCCGACACCACCTACTACTTCAAACTCGTCGCGACCAACGAGTACGGGACGACCGCCAGCAGCAGCAAAACGCTGCACACCCGCGCCGTCCCGCTGCCGATCAGCCACCCCGGCAACTGCGCCAACGAAGCGATTCGCCAGGCGCAGGGCTCCACCTTCCTGCCCGACTGCCGCGCTTATGAGATGGTCAGCCCGCCGGACAAGAACCAGGGGG
>DATNHC010000166.1:0-6054 GCA_035605155.1 Solirubrobacterales bacterium | reverse complement strand
GAAGACCATCTGCATGTCGAGCACCGAGACCAGCGCGCTTCGCAGGCGCTCAATCCGCTCGCGCTCGGTGACGCCGAACACGGCGCGGACGATCACCTCGAAGGTCAGCGCCCGCATCCGGTCGCGCATCACCAGCTCCTGCCCGTCGCGCCAGCTCTCGACCTCGGCGTCGGCGACCTCGCGGATCACCTCGCGGAAGCTGTGGACGGCCGAGCCCTGGAATGACGGCAGGAGCAGCTTGCGCTGGCGCATGTGCTCGCGCCCGTCGAGGATCAGGACCGACTTCTTGCCGAGGACGGGGGAGAGCGGCTCGTTGGCCTCACCTGCATGTAGGTCGGACTGATCGCCGGTCAGCATTCCCCGGATCGCCTCGGGGTCGCAGATGTATACGCCGACGCCGAAGACAATCAGCGGGACGGTGTAGACATCGCCGTAGCGCTCGCGCCAGCCGACCAGCGACTCGATCGGGTGCTGAACGAGGCGGGCCATGTTGGCTGCGGCCGGCGCTCGCGGTCCAGGGGGAAGTGGCCCGTAAGCGCGACGGCTTTTCATCAGTGTTCACCGACCGCGATCGAGCAGCCGAGGATGGCGGCGACGAACTCGCCCACCACCTCGTCGGTCAGGGAGCCGGGGTCGGCGGCGCGCTCGAAGGCGAGCCCGTTCAGCGTCGCACCGATCGCGGTCGCCAGCATCGGCGCCGGGAAGCGCAGCTCGAAGTCGAGCGCGGCGGCGAGGCGGTCGAGGGTTTCGGCCAGCGCCTCCTGCACAGCCTGGCGGCGCTTTGCGAACTCGCCCTGAATCCTCGCGCTGCGAACGCCGAAGGACCAGAACTCATAGAAGAGAAGGGGCCAGTCGCGGTCGCGCTTCAAGAGCTCCTGAAAGCGGCGGCCGGCTTCGGCCGCGGCCTCGCCGCCGGCCTCCACGTCCTCGGCAACGGCGCGGATCTCGGCGACCTGCTTTTCCACCTCACGGTCGGCAAGGGCGAGGAACAGCTCCTCCTTGCCGTCGAAGTTGGAATAGACGGCGCCGGTCGAGAAGCCCGCCTCGGAGGCGATCTCCTCGACGCTTGCCTCGTGGTAGCCGCGCCGCGCGAAGACCTGCGCGGCGGCGTCGAGCAGCTGCTCGCGCGTCTGCTCCTGTCGCTCGGCGCGGGTGAGAACCTTGGGAGTCATTCAGATAGCCACCATTATCTAGATAATGTAGGTTATCCGACTATGGCGTGCGCTGCTGAGTCGGTCAATCACCCGCTGTTCGCCCGCATCTACATGCGGACGGCATCAAGCAAGGAGGACCGCTACCGCCGCGAGCTCCTGGCCGCTCTGGAAGGCGAGGTGATCGAGGTCGGCGCTGGCCACGGGCTCAACTTCTCTTTCTACCCCGAGGCGGTGAAACGGGTTCTCGCGGTCGAGCCGGAGCGCGTGCTGCGCGAAGCGGCGGGCGAGGCCGCAGCCGAGGCGCCGATCGCGGTCGAGGTGGTCGACGGAGTCGCGGCTACGCTGCCCGCCGCGGATGAGTCCTTCGATGCGGGGGTCGCCTCCCTCGTGCTCTGCTCGGTCCCCGACCAGCAGCGCGCCTTGGCCGAGCTGCGCCGAGTTATCCGCCCGGGCGGGGCTCTCCACTTCTACGAGCACGTCGTTGCCCACCCGGCGGCAGGTCGGGGCTTGCAGCGACTCGCCGACGCAACCTTCTGGCCGCGGGTCTCGGGTGGCTGTCACCTCAGCCGAGACACCGAGACGGCGATCGCGGAGGCCGGTTTCGAACTTGAGTCCAGCCGGCGGTTCAACTTCTCCGCCGGCCCGCCGGTGCCGCCTATTCCTCACGTCCTCGGCGTGGCGCGGCGGCCGTAGACGCGCACCCTCTCGGGTACGAGAAAACAGCTCGGACCTGTTTAAAGAACGTCGGATTAGCCATCCTCAAAAGTGGGTAAAACTTCGGTTGCACGGAGTCGCTGAGGTAGCGGCTCGCGGAAGCGTGTCGGAGGCGGCAGTGAGCGATTTCGGCGGCGGCGATGAGTAAGGGGGGGACCACTTTCGCCCCTTCTCGCCCTGTAGGGGTGATGGGTTCTGATTCTTCGACCACGACCGCCACGAACAGCGCCGCTGCCTTGCTCGACAGCCTCGTCTCCGGTGAGCGCGGCGGGAAGCTCCGAACGCAGCTAGCCAACCGGTTTCCCGAGTGCTCGGCAGACCAGATCGAGGATGCCTTGCAGTACGGCTGCAAGTCCTTCCTGGATGAAGCGCAAGGTGTTACGGGGCCGGGCGCGATCTACAAGTGGATTCGCACGGCGGCTTTCCGTTATCTGAACCGCGAAGCAGATCGCCACCGACGCGAGCTCGCGGTCGATCTCGCCGAGGATGAGATTGCGACGTTCGCGGCCGACGAACCCGGTCCCGCCGAGGAGTTGATTGCCCTCGAAGACGATGCCGATCTGACGATGCTTGTTGAGGAGGTTTCCTCCTCGCTGTCGGATCGCAGGCGGGACGTACTCGCCCTTTACGGCGCCGGTTACAAACGCCCGCAGATCGCCGACCGCCTCGGACTGTCGGAACGCACCGTCAAGCGCGAGCTCCTAGCAATCATGGATCAGGCACGGACGATCCTGGCCCGACTCGCAGGGGGTGGCTGCCTTCGTGGCGAGCCGATGGTCGTGCGCTTCGTCTGCGGCGTCTCGACGCCGGACGAGTCCGTACAGGCCCGCGAGCACTCCAACGGAGGAGCTCTACACCGACCCCACCGAGAGCGAGAAGGCGCCGCTTGAAGACAAAGTCTTCATTAGGCAGCTGAAAATGGTGATGGCCTCAAGCGAAGCCCTCGACCTAGCGGTACGTCACTATTACCGAGCGTTCGCACAGCGCGGCCGATGGGTCCGCGATCTAGAGGATCTCGACGACGACTTGGCGACATATGAGCGACGCCTCTGCGACGAGTGGGAGATCGCGCATGTCGCGCTTCGCTCTCGTCTCGGTTCCGACGAGGGTGAACGCTGCCGAGCGGGATTGGAGCTGTCCCACGGCTTGGGGAGTTCTGTGACGGCGCGACTTAGGGGTCTCGACGAGCCGGTTCTGTGCCGCGGAACCTTGCACGGACTGGCCGATGGACTGCGAATCGGCTGGCATCCCGATTTCCGGGAACGGATCGAAGAGCTACTGGAGGACGGTGAGCCCGTTGGAGCACGCGAGACCAACCGAGCGTGAGGCATTGTTGAATCCCGTCTTCGTCGCGCTGGTACTCGCCAACGCCGCCGCTGGCCACACCCGTCGAACGGAGCGACCGATGCCGCTCGGCCTGTGCTTCCTCACCGTGCCGATCGCGCTTCACGCACCGACGCGGGCGGCGTTGCCGCGGAAGGTGACGACCAAACCCGGCTCTTGGCTCGAGAAGCACCCGCTGCTGCGCGCGGGATTCGCCGCTCGGGCGCGGGCCACCGCCCCGGCTGTGCGTGCGGGCCTTCGCGAAGGGCTCCGGGCTGGCGCTCTGGGAGTCTCCGGCGATTGCATCAGCGGCAAACCACCAAGGCGTCGGGCTGCGGTGCCATTGAGCGAGGAAACCGATGAGATCTTGAAGCGCGCGGAGTTCGCCGGTGGCTGGCTCGGCTTGGCCGGCTCCCCTGTCGGTATCTATGCGATGTGGCGTGTGAGGCCGTGAGAAATCATGCAGATTGAGTCCTTTGTCCTGTACCACCGCGATGGCCTCCGTAGACGCGTCCTGCCACTTCACCGGGGCCTCAATGTCATCACCGGCTGGCGAAACACCGGTAAGTCGTCGCTACTTGAGATCGTCGATTACTGCTTCGGTCGTTCGACGCTGACGGTCAGCCGAGGAAAGATCAGGCGTACCGTCGGTTGGTATGGGCTCGTGCTTCGACAGGGCGAGAACTTTGCATTCGCTGCTCGACCCGCGCCGCGCGAAGGAGCGGCGAGCACCGGGGATGCGATGTGGCTCCCCCTGGCCGACCCGGAACCGCCTGGGGTAGGCGATCTAGCAGTAAACACGAGCGCGTCTGCTCTTCGGGAGGAGCTGAGTTCATTCGCTCGCTTCGCGGATTTCCGCTTTGACCCTCCCGAGGACGCGGCCCGTTCTCCGCTGCGTTTGCACATCGCCCATGTCCTGCCGGTGGCGATGCAGGACGAGGAGGACATCGACTCAAAGACGCGACTGTTTCACCGCGGCCAGGATCGAGAGGTGATGCAGGCTCTTCGCGATGCCATGCCCTATCTAGTCGGTGCTGCGGACGAGGAGGCGCCGGCGTTGCGAGCGCGTTTGACCGTCGTCTCGCGGGAGCTTTCGCAGGCGCAGCGGACTCTCGATCGCATGCTCGAGGCCGGTCGTGAGGTCGAGGAGCGCAGTCTCTCATTCCTGAGTCAGGCTGCCGCCGTCGGCTTGATTGCTGACTCGGAATCAGGCGAGCAACCGAGCCGTTCGGCAGTGCTGGAGACACTGCGCTCGATTGCAGATGCCGATCCACAGGAACTGCCGACCACGACGCCCGCCGGCGAGGTCGAGGGACTTCTCGCGCGGCGGCGTGAGCTGCACGAGGAGTTGTCCCGAGCAGAACGCAACGAGGCCTTGCTTCGTGACTTTGGAGCCGATCGCCAGGCGTTCGCAAGTGAGACCGCCGAGCAGCGCGCTCGCCTGGCTTCGATTGGCCTGCTCGGCCATGAAGGTGATCCAGCAACCTGCCCTGTCTGTAGCGGCCCTCTCGCGACGCCGGACCCAGCCGCGGAGGGCCTGGAAAGCCACCTCAAACGACTCGACGACGAGCTGCGCTCGGTCGCCGAAGTGGAGCCTCGCGACCGAGAGGCGTTGCAGAGTGCCTCAGATCTGACCGCGGGAATTCGTGATGAGCTTCGAGTAGTGAACACGGCCCTGCGCGAGCTCGCTGAGCACGACCGCACTGCCGCATCAACGCGAGATCTGGCTTCGCGTCGGGCGTATGTTCAGGGGGCGGTCGTCGAGTATCTACGGACTATCGGCGCCGATGACCCCTCCGCCGAGCAGCGGCTTCGCGATCAGATCGGTGCCCTTGAAGCTGAGCGCGATGAGCTCGAAAACCGAGTGGATGTCAGCGCTGAGGCCGAGCGTCTCTCCGGTGCGATGAACCTGATCGGCGCGGACATGACCGCAATCGCCCGACGCCTGGGGCTTGAGCATTCTGAGGACGGGCATGTTCGTCTTGATCTCACTCGGATGACGCTCGTCGCTGACACGCTGCGCGACGGTTCCTTCCCGCTTCGTGGTATCGGCGGGGGTGGAACCCGCGTCGGTTATCACCTCGCCGCTCATCTGGCAGTGCATCGACTCCTCCGCCAGCGAAATCGTCCAGGACCTGCATTCCTGATGCTCGATCAGCCCACTGGACCGTTCTATCCAGAGGACACGCCGGAGGGGGAGGAGCCCGAGATCCGCGGCGAGGATGATCGGGCGATCGTCGCCTCGATATTCGAATTGCTTCGCGATGTCGCTGACGACCTGGACGGGGCCCTACAGATCGTTATTTGTGACCACGCACGGTTCGACGAGGAGTGGTTCCGCCGTGCCTTGGTCGAGAACTGGCGCAACGGGCTCGGGCTGATCCCTGCCGACTGGGAGGATGAGCGACTTCCTGGCGATGACCGCGACCCCGCCGCTTAGGCCCCCCCGCCGGAACGGAGCTTGGCCGGGAACCCTCTGCCGCCGCTTTGCTCGCGAGAGTGGAAGGCCAGGCGCTGCCCGAACCTGGGCGCTCAGACGCCGAAGCAGATGGAGAGTTCTGCTGGGCAAGAAATGGGGCAAGAACCCCCACAGACTCCAGCCGATCTCCACGTAGTCCGATCTCGCGAAAACCGCTTGAAACCGTGCCCCACGTAGTCCAGCGGGTCCCAGATTCGGGCTCATAACCCGAAGGTCGCGGGTTCGAATCCCGCCCCCGCTATAGTGTGATGTGCCGCGACATCGGAGACAGATGTCGCGCGACATCGTAGACACCTCAGCTCCTTCCGAGCGGCTGGTAGTCGCGGCTCGGGTCGAGCATCAGACGGCGGATCAACTCACCCGTTCGGGCGTCGAGGACGCGGA
>DATNHC010000165.1:0-10353 GCA_035605155.1 Solirubrobacterales bacterium | reverse complement strand
TGCCTGCGTGGGTCACCTCGGCCAGCTCGGCCGCTCCCTCGAGCCCGCGGATCGCGTCGCCCTTCGAGGAGGACGCTGGGTAGCCGGCCGAGGCAAGCACCAGGGTCACCGCCCAGTCCTCGGCGAACTCGGCCTCGATCCCGGCCAGGCCGCCCGGCTCACGTGCCGCGAGGCAGAGGTCGACGAGGTCCGAGCGCAGCCGCGGCAGCACCGCCTGCGTCTCCGGATCGCCGAAGCGGGCGTTGAACTCGAGCACCTTGGGACCGTCGGGGCCGATCATCAGGCCGGCGTAGAGGACGCCATGGAAGGGCCGACCGCGCCCCGCCATCGCCGCCACAACCGGCCGGTGCACGGCGTCGACGATCTCCTCGACCTCGGCCGGGCCGAAGCCCGGCACCGGCGAGTAGCTGCCCATGCCACCGGTGTTCGGCCCTTCGTCGCCGTCGAAGATCCGCTTGTAGTCCTGGGCCGGCGCCAGCGGCACCACGTTCTCACCGTCGCAGAGCGCCAGCAGCGAGAGCTCCTCGCCCTCGAGGAACTCCTCCAGCACGACCGTCGTCTCGCCGAAGCGCCGCTCGGTGAAGAAGACCTCGGCTGCCTCGCGCGCCTCGGCCTCGCTGGCGCAGACGATCACGCCCTTGCCGGCTGCGAGGCCGTCGGCCTTCAGCACCGCCGGGTAGGAGGCCGAGGCGAGCTCGGCGACTGCCTGCTCGCGGCTGCGCAGCAGCACGTGCCCGGCGGTCGGCACGCCGGCCTCGGCCATCAGCTCCTTGGCGAACGCCTTCGAACCCTCTAGCTCGGCTGCCGCGGCGCTCGGGCCGAAGGCGGGCACACCGGCATCCTCGAGCGCGTCGACGACTCCGGCGACCAGCGCCGCCTCGGGCCCGACCACGACCAGGTCGACCCCCCGTCCACTCGCCGCGGCGACGATCGCCTCGACGTCGTCTGCGGCAACCCCCGGCAGGCACTCGGCGTCGGCCGCGATCCCGGCATTGCCCGGCGCGCAGAGCAGCTCGGGAGCGTGAGCCGAACGCCCCAGCGCCCGCACGATCGCGTGCTCGCGCCCGCCCCCGCCGACGACCAGGACCTTCAAGCTAAAGCGAGCCGGCCAGCTCGTCGGCGGCGATCGCTGCCAGCGTCTGGCTGGTCATCGTCCCGCGCGAGCCGAGCTCCACCGAGACCTTGGCCATGGTCTTCTCGTCGGGCGCTTCGACGATCGTCACGAAGTCGTACTGCCCCAGCGTCGCGTACTGGGCGAGCACCTTGGCGCCGATCTGCTCGACCTCCTTGTTCACCTCGGCGACCCGCCCCGGGTTGTTCTTCAGCGTTCGCACACCCTCGGCGGTCAAATTCGTGAGCATCACATAGGTAGGCATCGCAATCTCCTTCTCGGCAGGGATCTCGAGCCTACGTTACGCGACCGAAGCGGGGAAGGGGTCGGGGGGTGCCCCTCCCACGGCGCTGGGTTTTTCGCCTGTGAAGTACTCGGCCTTCCGGTGGTCGTGGTTGAGGCGAAAAACAGGACGCCGCTTGTGGGAGGGGCACCCCCCGACCCCTTGCTGGGCTTCAGCCGTCGTAGCCCGCGTGGACGTGATCGCAATGATCGGCTCGGGCAAAAGCTGAGCCCGGGCCGTCCACGTCGAAGCAGTAGATGAGCTCCGTCGGATGAGCAGGAGCCGGCAGGTAGGCGAGGGTGCTGGCCAGCTCGGCGCATGGGGCGGCCGGTGAGGTATCCGTGCAGGAGACCCCGTCGACCGCAGCGATGTCCATCGCCCGCCCGTAGTAATGGTTGGAGACGCCGCCTTCGGCCGTGTACATCGAGTGGTCGGAGCGCAGCGAGGAGATCGTCAGCTGGTGGTCCTGAGTGATCGCCCCGATCAGGCCGACGATGCGCGGGTCGATCGCGCCGCTGGTCAGGTCGTGCAGCTCGAGCTCGTTGGAGAGCGTCAGGTTGCTCCAGTTGATCGGCGCGATCACCGCGTTGGGCAGCGAGAGCGACCAGTCGACGGGCGTCACCGTGCACTTGCCCTCCAGCACTTCGGCCTCGGCAAGCACAGCGTCGACGTACCAGGAGGCCTGATTGTGGGTGAAGACGCCGGCGCGCAGATCGCCGCGTGACCAGATCAGCCGTGCCAGGGTCGCGGCCGAGTCGGCCGGGCCGGCGCGGTCGATGCGACCGTCCTCATCGCCGTCGACGGCGTAGCGCTGCCACTCGGTTGCATCGAGGCCAAGCGGCCCGAATTCACGCAGCTGCCGGTTGCTCATGCCCTGGCCGAAGTTCGACTCCAGCCGGGCGATCGCCGCCAGCGCCCAGACGCCGTGCTGGCCGAGGCCGTAGCGGGCCGCAGCCTCCTCGAAGGCGGCCATGTACTCCTCGGGGACCTGCTCGCGCCAGGCCGGCGGCAGCTCGCAACTCAACGCCTGCAGCTGCGGGCGCAGTGGGAAACCCCCTCCGGCGCCGCCGACCCCGGCGTAGCAGGCGGCGTTGGCGAGCACGTCGGCCACGTACCAGTCGGCGTGGTTGTAGGCGAAGATCGCGTCGTAGGTGTTCTCCGGCATACCGGCGGCGCTGAGGTAGTTGGCGGCAGCGAAGATCGCGTCTTCGGGGTTGTAGGGATCCCGCACCCCGTCGCCGTTGGCATCGACTCCGTACGCTTCCCAGCTCGAGGGGATGAATTGCATCCAGCCGATCGCGCCGGCCGAGGAGACGTTGAGGTTGGTGCCGAAAGCGGTCTCGATCGCGTTGATCCCGGCGAGCACTGCGGGGCCCTGGGGTCCGAGCTCGTAGGCCGCCGCGGCTCGCTGGTAGATCGGGATCAGCACCGGCGGCACCCCCTGCGAGGCGCAGCTGGAGCTGGGGATCGAGGGGATTGCGAATGGTTCGGTGGGCGCTGCGGGAGCGGTCGCACCGCCGTCGGACTCCGCCGAGGGAGCCGGCCCGCTGTCCGGAGCCTGCGGCATGGGCTTGGGCGCGGTTCCCCCGGTCGGACCGGGGTTCGAGGTCGGCGCCGGCGCCGGCGCAACGAGCGAGTCGCCCTGTTCGATTGCCGGTGGGCTGGGGACGGCTGGATCGGGAGCCGGAGCGATCGTCCCGCTGGCCGGCTGGACCGGCGCTTCAGCGGGCGATGCCGCCGGCGCGGGGGTGGTCTCGGCGGTGGCGCTGGGCGCCGCCAGCGCCGCGCCGATCGCAGCGCTCAGCAGCGTGTTGCGAATTCGCCCCATCAGCCGAGCACGTCCGTCACTCGCCACTCGCCGGACTCTTTCTCACGCTGCACGTCGATGCGTAGCTCGCTTGTCACACCGACGCGCAGCAGCGAGGCGCTCAGCGTGAAGGTATCGCCGCTGCGCGGTCCCGGCACGACGTTCAGCACCTTCGCCTTGGGCACCTCGACCTTGGCCGGTAGACGGGGCGGCCGGCGCAGCAGCGCTTTGGTCAGCTGCGGCGTCGCCGTGGCCGCAAACGCCTTGCGCACCTTAGGGTTGGTGCTGCCCGTCTCGTAGAGGACGAAGGCGCCGGAGAAGCGTCGAGCGACGTCGATCGCCGCTGGGCCGGGATCCTTGACCTCGCCGGTGGCTGCAGAGTCGCTTGCGGTGGGGGTGGAGGAGGAGGTTGTCGATTCGATCGTGGCATCCGGATCGCTGCTGATCACCGTTTCGGCGTCGGCGACCTTGGCCGCCGAGTCGCTCGCCTGCGGTGAGAAGTCTGGTTTGGTGCCCTGTAGGACAGGCTCGGCCGGCTGCCGTGTATCGGCGGGCGTCGGTCTCTCGATCGGAGCGCTGACTGGAGCGACGGCGACCGACTCGGCCTCCTCGCCGTCGGTTGCCTGGATTGCGGCGAAGGCCAGCGCGCCGGCGACCAGCAGCCCAGCGCTGCCCATGGCAATACCGCGTGTTGGCGTGCTCGGGCCGGTCACCCGCTCGCGCAGGGGCCAGATTACGGCCCGCTCGATCCCCCAAATCAGGCGCTCAAATGGCCACCTGACCAGGTCGAAGAGGCCGTGCAGCAGGTGTCGGCCCTCCCAGGCGTAGGTTTGCAGTCGTCTGATCATCGCGCGCGGGGTTCCAAGCTTACGTCGGAATTTCGCTCCAAATCCTGTAATCCGGCATCTGGATTGCGGCTCCCAACTCGGCTTGAGGTCTCCATCCCAGCAGCATTCTGCGACATCTTGTTAACCGTTTTGTAAACGCGTCGATGCGGCGCCACTAGACGACGCCGGAGCCGACCGGCGTCGGCGCCTTCTCGAAGACCAGCTCGCCTTCAGCGGCGTCCACCCTGACCGCATCGCCCTCGCGGAACTCGCCCTCGAGGATCTTCAGCGCCAGCTTGTCGACCAGCTGCTTCTGAATCACCCGCTTCAGCGGCCTGGCGCCGTAGGTGGGGTCGTAGCCGAGGTTGCCGAGCAGGGTGCGGGCGTCGTCGGTCAACTCGACCTCCATGCCGCGCTCGCGCACGCGGCCGACCAGCTGCTCGACCTGCAGCTCGACGATGCGGCCGATGTCGGCCTTGGAGAGACGGTGGAAGATCACCGTGTCGTCGATCCGGTTGAGGAACTCGGGCTTGAAGGTTTCGGCCAGGACCTCTTCGATCTGCTCGCGCATCTTCTCGTCGACCGACTCGCCGACGATGCGGTCGCTGCCGACGTTGGAGGTCATGATCAGCACCGTGTTGGTGAAGCTGACCGTGCGGCCCTGCCCGTCGGTCAGCCGCCCGTCGTCCATGATCTGCAGCAGCGTGTTGAAGACGTCGGGGTGCGCCTTCTCGATCTCGTCGAGCAGGACCACCGCGTAGGGGCGCCGCCGCACCGCCTCGGTCAGCTGGCCGCCCTCCTCGTAGCCGACGTAGCCGGGTGGCGCGCCGATCAGCCGCGCCACGGTGTGTTTCTCCATGTACTCGGACATGTCGAGGCGGACGATCGCCTGCTCGGAGTCGAACATCAGCTCGGTCAAGCTCTTCGCCAGCTCGGTCTTGCCGACTCCCGTCGGGCCGAGGAAGAGGAAGCTGCCGATCGGCCGGTTGGGGTCGGAGAGCCCGGCGCGCGAGCGGCGCAGCGCGTTGGCGACGGCGGCGATCGCCTCGTCCTGGCCGATCACCCGATCGTGCAGGCGCTCCTCCATGTGGATCAGCTTCTCCACCTCGCCCTCCATCAGGCGGCTGACCGGGATGCCGGTCCATTTGGCGACCACCTCGGCGATATCCTCCTCTGTCACCTCCTCGGTCAGCATCGTGCCGCCGCCGGCATGCAGCTCGGCAAGCCGCGCCTCTTGCTCTTCGACCGTCTTCTCGAGCTCCGGGATCTCGCCGTAGCGCAGCTTCGCCGCCCGCTCGAGGTCGGCGTCGCGCTCGGCTCGCTCGGCCTCGCGGCCGGCCTCCTCGAGCCGCGCCTTGGCCGCTTTGATCGAGTCGATCGCCTCCTTCTCGTTCTGCCAGCGGGCCTTCATCTCGGCGGAGCGCTCGCGCAGCTCGGCCAGCTCGGACTCGATCGCCTCGAGGCGCGCCGCCGAGGCCTCGTCGCTCTCTTTCTTCAGCGCCTCGCGCTCGATCTCGAGCTGCTGGATGCGCCGCTCGACCTCATCGATCTCGGTTGGCATCGAGTCGATCTCGATCTTCAGCCGTGAGGCGGCCTCGTCGATCAGGTCGATCGCCTTGTCGGGCAGGAAGCGGTCGGCGATGTAGCGCTCCGAGAGTGTCGCGGCAGCGACGATCGCTGCGTCGGAGATGCGCACCCCGTGGTGCACCTCGTAGCGCTCCTTCAGCCCGCGCAAGATGGCGATCGTGTCGTTGATGTCGGGCTCGCCGACCAGCACCGGCTGGAAGCGCCGCTCCAGCGCTGCGTCTTTCTCGATGTGCTTGCGGTACTCGTCGAGCGTCGTCGCGCCGACCGCGCGCAGCTCGCCGCGGGCGAGCATCGGCTTCAGCAGGTTGGCGGCATCGACCGCGCCTTCGGCAGCGCCGGCGCCGACGATCGTGTGCAGCTCGTCGAGGAAGAGGACGATCTGGCCCGCCGCCTCCTGCACCTCGGTGAGCACCGCTTTCAAGCGCTCCTCGAACTCGCCGCGGTATTTCGAGCCGGCCAGCAGCGAGCCGATGTCGAGCGCGATCACACGCCGGTCGCGCAGGCTCTCGGGCACGTCGCCGGCGACGATCCGCTGCGCCAGCCCCTCGACGATCGCCGTCTTGCCGACGCCCGGGTCGCCGATCAGCACCGGGTTGTTCTTGGTGCGCCGGGAGAGGACCTGGATCACGCGGCGGATCTCCTCGTCGCGGCCGATCACCGGGTCGAGCTTCCCCTCCTCCGCCTCGGCGGTCAGGTCTCGACCGAATTTCTCCAGTGCCTGGACGCTGTCCTCGGGGTTGGGCGAGGTGACCTTGTGCGGGCCGCGGACCTCGGCGACCGCTTTCTCCAGCGCGTCGCGATTGGGCAGGATGCCGGCCACGCCGGAGTCGGACTCGACCAGCGCCAGCAGCAGGTGCTCGGTCGAGATGTACTCGTCGCCGAGCTTCGCCATCTCCTTCTCGCCCTGACGCAGCGTTTGTGCCAAGGCAGACGACATGCGCGGCTCCTGGCCGCCCTCGCTCAGCTTGGGCAGCGCGTCGATCGACTCGTGGGCTTTGGCGCCGATCGTCGCCGGGTCCTCGCCGAGCTTCTGCAGGATCGGTGCGATCAGTCCGTCCTCCTGGACGAGCAGCGAGATCAGCAGGTGCGCCGGCGCAATCTCCGGGTTGTGACGGGCGCCGGCCAGCTGCTGTGCGGCGGCGACGGCTTCCTGCGACTTGACGGTGAACCTATCCGGCTGCATCGACGTCCCCTTCCAGGAACTTGCGTTCCAGCTTCTCGGCGCGGCGCCTCATGCGTTCCAGCTCAGCCCGCATCTGTTCGACTCGCTCCTCCATCTCCAGCACGGTCTCGACCCCGGCCAGGTTCAGCCCCTGTTCGGAAGTCATCTGCTGGATGCGGCGCAGGCGCTCGACGTCGCGCTGCGAGTAGAGGCGCGTGTTCTTCGGCGAGCGCTTCGGCTGGATCAGCCCGCGCGCCTCGTACATGCGCAGCGTCTGCGGGTGCATGTGGGCGAGCTCGGCGGCGACCGAGATCATGAAGACGCCCTGATCGGAGTCGATTGACACGTCGATCCGTTCGCGGCGGATCCGGCGGCCATCGCCTGCGCCCATTCCCGGCTGCGCTGCGTTCATCGTCGCCCCGCCGCAGCCGACTTCGACTCCACCCTCAGAGGGTGAATCTCGGATGCGCTCATCGGGCCGCGCTCCGCAGCAGCTCGGCGCGTGGGTCGGTGCCGTTGAAGGCCTCGGCCAGCTTCTCGGCTGCCTCCTCCTGCTCGGGGGTCAGCTTCTCGGGCATCTCGATCTCGAGTCGGTAGCGGATGTCGCCGCGACCCTTGCCGCGGGGCTTCGGCGCTCCCTCGCCGCGCAGCCGCTGGATCGAGCCATGCCTGGTCCCGGGCCCGACCTTGATCTTCTTCGTGCCCTCCAGCGTCGGCACCTCGATCGTCGCGCCGCGCAGCGCCTCGGCGATCGTGATCGGCACGGTCACCTCGAGGTTGCCGCCGTCGAGCCGCTTGAAGACCGGTGAGGGCGCAACGCGAGTGACGACGAAGAGGTCGCCGGGGGGACCGCCGCGCTGGCCTGCCTCGCCCTTGCCGGCGAGCCGGATGCGGGCGCCGTTGCGAACCCCGGCGGGGACGTTCACCTTGTAGCGCTTGGTCTGCTGGGTGAGACCGGACCCGTTGCAGGTGGGGCAGGGGTCTTCGATCACCTGGCCCTGGCCGCCGCATTGTGGGCAGGGCTGGCTGATCGAGAAGAAGCCCTGGCTCTGCGAGTCGATGCCGCGCCCTTCGCAGCGCGGGCAGGTGACCGGGCTGGTGCCGGGCTTGGCGCCGTTGCCGTGGCAGGTCGGGCAGCGTTCGGCCTTCGGCACGGTGACCTGGACCTGGGCCCCGTTGACCGCCTCCTCGAAGCTGAGGCTGACCTCCGTCTCCAGGTCGCGGCCGCGAACCTGCTGCGGCTGCGGCCGGCCACCACCGCCGCGACTGAAGATGCTGGAGAAGATGTCACCGACGTCGAAGCCGCCCGCGGCGCCACCGCCGCCGAACGGGTTGCCCCCGCCTCCGCCGAACCCGGCGAAGGCTCCACCGGCGTCATACTGCTTGCGCTTCTCGGGATCGGAGAGCGTGTCGTAAGCACCCTGCACCTCCTTGAACCGCTCCTCCGCCGTGGGGTCGTCGGGATTGCGATCGGGGTGGTACTTGCGCGCCAGCTTGCGGTAGGCCTTCTTCAGCTCCTCGTCCGAAGCCCCCTTGGAGACGCCCAGCACCTTGTAGAGATCCTCGGCCACCCCTACTCGCTCACCACCACACGCGCCGGCCGCACCAGCTGCTCACCCAGTCGGTACCCCTTTTGCACCACCTCGACGACGAGGCCCGACTCGACCCCGTCGGCGGCCACCGTCGAGAGCGCCTCATGCTGCGTCGGATCGAACTTCTCCCCCTCGGGATCGACGGCCTCCACTCCCTGACGACTCAGCGAGTCCCGCAAGCTCCTGAAAACGAGCAGCACCCCATGGGCAAGCCCATCCTCCGAGTCCCCCTCCGGATCGAGCCCCGCCACCTGAATCGCCCGCTCCAGGTCGTCGAGGACCGGCACCACGTCCCTGATCAGCTCAGCTCGACCTCGAGCGGCAGCAGCTTCAATCTCGCTGCTCATCCGCTTGCGGAAGTTCTCGAAATCAGCCTTGGTCCGCCTGGCGAGGTCCAGATACTCATCCCGCTCCCGCTGGGTGTCAGCCAGCAGCGCCTCGAAGTCCTGCTCGACCTGCTCCGACGCATCTCCCGCGGGTGGCGCTGTAGGGGGAACCGCCCCCGAGGAAGCTTTAGCTACCGCAGGGGGCGGTGGGTCCCCTGCAGCGACAGGACCCGCGGGGGGACGCTCGTCAGTCCCTCGGTCATCCCGCTGATCACCCCTCATTTCTCGTCGCCCTCATCCACCACCTCGGCATCGACGACCTCCTCTTCGTCGGCAGCCGAGTCGTCCTCAGATGCACCGTCAGATGAGGCCTGCTCAGCCTGCGCCGCCGCATAGATCTGCTCCGACACTTTCTGGAAGGCGGCGGTCAGCGCTTCCGTCTTCGAGTTGATCTCCTCGACGCTCTCGGACGCGAGCGACTCGCGCACCCCCTTGATCGCCGCCTCGATCTCCTCCTTGTCACCGGAGTCGACTTTGTCGCCCAGCTCCTCGAGCTGTTTCTCGGACTGGTAGGCGGCGTTCTCGGCCAGGTTGCGCGCCTCGGCCAGCTCGCGCTGCACCCGGTCCTCGTCGGCATGGGCCTCGGCGTCGGAGACCATGCTCTGGATTTCCTCGTCGGAGAGGCCGGAGCCCGACTGGATCTCGATTTTCTGCTCTTTGCCGGTGCCCAGGTCTTTGGCGGTCACGTGCAGGATGCCGTTGGCATCGATGTCGAAGGTGACCTCGATCTGCGGCAGGCCGCGCGGCGCTGGCGGGATGCCGGTGAGCTGGAACTTGCCGAGGCTCTTGTTGCCGGCGGCCATCTCGCGCTCGCCCTGCAGCACGTGGATCTCGACCGAGGGCTGGTTGTCGTCAGCGGTCGAGAAGATCTCCGACTTCTTGGTCGGGATCGTCGTGTTGCGCTCGATCAATTTCGTCATCACGCCGCCTTTGGTCTCGATGCCGAGGGTCAGCGGGGTGACGTCGAGCAGCAGCACGTCCTTGACGTCGCCGGCCAGCACTCCGGCCTGGATCGCGGCGCCGACGGCGACCACCTCGTCGGGGTTGACCCCCTGGTGGGGGTCCTTGCCGGTCAGCTCCTTGACTCGGTCGCGCACCGCCGGCATGCGGGTCATGCCGCCGACCAGGACGACGTGGTCGATCTCCGTGCCGGCATCGCCGAGCGCCTGCTTCACCGGGCCGACGATGCGCTCCAGCAGCTCGCCGGTCAGCTCGTTCAGCTTCGAGCGGGTCAGCTTCATGTCGAGGTGCTTGGGCTGGCCCTCGACGGCGGTGATGAAGGGCAGGTTGATCTGCGTCTCCTGCGCCGAGGAGAGCTCGATCTTCGCCTTCTCCGCCGCCTCGTAGAGGCGCTGCAGCGAGTTCTTGTCGGCGGCCAGGTCGACGCCCTGGTCCTTCTTGAACTCGGCGACCAGCCACTCGACGATCGCCTTGTCCCAGTTGTCGCCGCCGAGGTGGTTGTCGCCGGCGGTCGCCTTCACCTCGAAGACGCCGTCGCCGATTTCCAGCACCGAGACGTCGAAGGTGCCGCCGCCGAGGTCGAAGACGAGGATCGTGTGGTCGGCCTCCTCTTTGTCGAGGCCATAGGCAAGCGAGGC
>DATNHC010000164.1:0-6074 GCA_035605155.1 Solirubrobacterales bacterium | reverse complement strand
TCGATGAAGAAGAAGTCATGGTCTTGGTCGGCGGCCGGGCTGAGGTGGGGTGGGCGGCCGTGATTGATCTCGTGGGCTGCCGTGGTGATCATCGAGCGGGCCGCCTGGCGGAAGATCTGGGTCAGTCGCACGACCGGTGCTACGCCAGAGGCGATCAGGTCCTCGAGGGGTTTGCCGGCGCCGATCGGCGGCAGTTGGTCGGCATCGCCGACGAAGACGACGTGGGTCGACTCGGCAAGACCGCTGAGCAGCACCTCGATCAGGCGCAGGTTGAGCATCGATGACTCGTCGACGATCACCAGGTCCGCTGGCAGGGGATGACCTGGCTTGAAGGCCGGCTCGCGACCCGGCATCCACTCGAGCAGGCGGTGGATGGTCTGCGCCGAGTGGCCGGTCGCCTCCTCCAGACGGCGGGCGGCGCGGCCGGTCGGCGCGCAGAGGGCGATGCGCAGCCTGGCGGCCTCGGCCTCGGCGACGATCGCCCGTGTGCAGGCGGTCTTGCCGACGCCCGGACCGCCAGTCAGCACCGAGACCCGCGCGGTGAAGGCGCCACGCACCGCCGCCCATTGCTCGTCGGTGAGCTTGGCTCCCTCCAGGTCCTCTGGCGGCGTATCGCCCGGATCATGGTCGACGTAGGCAGCCGCTGAGGTGCGCGCGGCGAGCGTCAGTGCGACCGCGAGCTCGCTGGCGTGGGTCGAGTCGCGGTAGACACGGTCGCCGTCGACGGTCAGACCTCGTGCCTCGCTCAGCACCTCGGGGTCCGGTGTAAGGCCAAGCAGCTTTGCGGTGCGGGCGGTCAGCTCCGGCAGGGGAAGGAAGCTGTTGCCCTGTTGCTCGGCCTCGGTCAGCGCGTAGACGGCAGCGGCCTGGGCGCGGCGACTGGACTCCAGCGGCACGTCAGCGGCAAGCGCGATCTTGTCGGCCCGAGCAAAGCCGACGCCGTTCACCTCGGTGAGTCGGTACGGGTCCTCGTGCAGGATCGCCAGTGAGCGCTCACCGAAGCGGCTGTGGATTGGCGCCGCCAGGTGGGCAAGGCCATGCGGAGCAAGCTGAACGTGCAGGTCGCGCACCGCCCGGCTGGCGTGCCAGGACTCGACCGCCGCCGTCGCCTGGTCGGCGCTGACGCCGCGCAGCGAGCCGAAGACCTCCTCGGGGTTGGCGGCGATCGCCCCGAGGACGCCCTCGCCGTGCTCGTCGACAAGCCTCTCGGCTCGCGCCGGTCCGATATGGCGCAGCGAGGTCAGGTAGGCGATCTGGCCCTCACGATCCGCTGGGTCGAGCGGCAGTGCCCCCTGGGCCCGCAGCTGGCGGCCGTAACGCGCGTGCGTCTGCCACTCACCGCTGACTTCGGCCCGGTCGCCGACCCCCAGGTGGGCAACTGGACCGACCAGCACGAAGCCCTCGCCTGACTCGGCCTCCTGCACCTCGAGCACGGCGTACCCGTCGTCATCGGCGCGAAAGATGACGCCAAGCACCTCGATCGTGGCCAGGTGACTCGGCGCGTCGGCGTCGAAAAGGGTGGCTACGCCATTCACACCCCAAAGCTAATCGGCGCCAAGGCGGCATCGCTTGTCGAAATCGCCGCTCTGTGCGGCCGGTTGAGCGTCCACAATGGCCGCGTGGGCGAAGTGATCCTCTTTTCGGTGGTCGCCTCCAGCGCTCTGCCGCTGGGTGCGCTGATCGCGATCTGGAGCCCACCACCGCGGGCGGTGACCGCTGCTCTGCTCGGCTTCGCCTCGGGCGCCCTGATCACGGCGGTCGCTTTCGAGCTTTTCGAGAAGGCGTTCGAGCACGGTGGCGCTTGGCGGTCGGGGGCCGCCTTCGTCGGCGGGGCGACGGCCTTCGTCCTCGTCGACTCCTGGCTGGAGCGACACATGGCGCGCCAGCGCGAGCGCGGCGGTGTCGTGGGGCTGGCGCTGCTCGCCGCGGTGACCCTCGACGGCGTGCCGGAGAACCTGGCGATGGGGGTCGCCCTGCTTGAGGGCAGCGCCGTCACCCTGCTCGTCGCGATCTTCGCCTCGAACCTGCCGGAGGCGATAGTCGGGGCCGAGAAGATGCGGGCCGAGCACAGCCCTCGGCAGATCGTCGCGATCTGGACGGCGACGGCGGTGTTGCTGGCGATCGCGGTCGTGCTCGGCTACGTCCTCCTGGAGGGGATCCCGCACAGCTCCCTCTCATGGCCGCTGGGCTTTGCCGCCGGCGCCGTGCTTGCCTCCCTCGCCGACACGCTGATGCCCGAGGCCTACAGCGAAGGGGGTCCGCCTGTCGCCTACGCCACCGCGCTCGGCTTCCTGCTCTCCTTCCTGATCGCGGCGGCATGAGGGATCGAAAGCGGCCGCCGGCGGGGCTCTGCGACAGCTGCGTGCATCAGCAGCTCGTCCCCAACACCCGCGGCTCGGTCTTCTCGCTCTGCCTGCGCTCGCGAGTCGATTTGCGCTATCCGCGCTACCCGCGGATCCCTGTGGCGGCCTGTCCCGGCCACGAGGCCCGCGGCCGGGAAGGCGACTGAGTCACCCTTATTTCGCCATCGGGTCGGGCTCGCCCAGCTTCGAGATCTCCGGCGCCTCGTAGCTGCCGCCGGGCACGCCGCCGACGATCAACAGCCGCACGCCCTCGGGTCCCGGCCAGACCTTGCGCTTCACGCCAGGGCCGACGCGACCCATGTGGTCGGGATCGAGCGGAAAACGCTCGCCCTCGATCTCGATCTCACCGCTGCCACGCATAGCAACGTAGACCTCCTCCTGGCCGTCCTGCTCGTGGTCGTGCTCGGGGTAGTTCTCGAAGTTAGGCGGCAAGTCGATCAGCTGGATGCCAAACGACTCGACTCCCAGCTCCGCCCGGACACGCTTGAAGGCGCCCAGGTAGATCGCCTCCATATCGTCGATCTTCTTCACCGCGTAGGTGCTCATCTTTCCTCCCTGAATCAACTGGTCGCCCTGAGGGCCTCGCCGCGATCCTAGTCGATTGCACGAACGTTCGTGCTTTTCTGTAGCCTGAGGCGATGGCGGTGACCGATCTGGCGGCAGCCAGCCCGCACTCCGAAGCCGGCAAGGGCGCCGAGACGCGAGCCGCGATTCTCGGCCGCGCCGTCGACCTCGCATCGGCCGAGGGGCTCGAGGGCCTGACGATCGGTCGCCTGGCGGCGGATCTGGGGATGAGCAAGAGTGGGCTCTTCGCCCACTTCGGCGCCAAGCAGGAGCTGCAGCTCGCCACCGTCGAGGCAGCGGCTCGTCGCTTTCGCACGGCGGTGATCGATCCCGCGCTTGACGCACCGGACGGCGCTCGGCGGCTGCGGGCGATGGCCGACAGCTATCTCGCCCACCTCGACGGTGGCGCCTACTCGGGGGGGTGCTTCTGGGCCGCCACCTCGGCTGAGTACGACGACCGGCCGGGGCCGGTTCGCGACGCGATCGCCGGAGCGCTCGACGGCTGGCTCGCCGAGCTCGAACGTCAGGCGCGTATTGCCGGCGCCGCCGAGCCGGGCTGCTTCGCCTTCGAGCTCTACGCGGCCGTGATGGGCGCCAACTCCCGCTACCGGCTCTCGGGTGACCGCAGGGCCTTCGACTACGCTCGTGCCGTCGTCGACCGCCTGCTCGGGGAGTTGCCGGGTGGGCGCTGAGGATCGATCGAGCGAGGCGGCAGCGGACTTTGCCCGACGCTTTGCCGAGTACTGGCGGGCGCCGACTCCTGAGCGCCTCGAGAGCATCCTCGCCAAAGGCGTGCGTCTGATCGCACCGATGACCCCCACGACGCAGACACTGGCGGAGGGCCAGCGTGCCTTCGCCGCCCTGTTCGAGCTGATCCCCGATCTGACCGGTGAGATGCATCGCTGGGGCGCCACCGAGGATGGCCTGTTGATCGAGTTCACGCTCAGCGGTACGGCCGGCGGCAAGCCGATCTCCTGGCACGCGGTCGACCGCTTCATCCTCGGCGAGGACGGTCTCGCCAGCGAACGCGTCTCCTACTTCGACTCGGCGCCAATCGCCCTCACTGCGGCCCGACGGCCTCGCGCCTGGCCGGCCTTCCTCCGCGGCCGCCTGCGGCAGCTGCGGCGCTGAGCCCGGTCGACGCTCAGTCGAGCAGGCCGACTTGGCGCAGGATCGAGACCGAGTCCGAGTAGACGTCCTTGCGCTTGATCAGACCGTCCTCGAAGGGGATCACGTCGACGCCCTCCCAGCTGACCTCACGGCCGCTCGGTGGCGCCTCGAGATCGCCGCGGCGCAGCGTCTGGGTGTGGGTCGCGGTCGCGGTCCACTCCTGGGTGACCACGCCCTCGCGCACGTAGAGCCGCCGCGTTTCGAACTGCATATCGGGCCAGGCCTCGAAGATCTTGGCGATGTGGCCGCGAACCTCCTCGCCCTCTGCCGACTCGCCGGCGGTGTGGTTGGCGAAGACCATGTCCGGCGCGTGCATGGCGACGATCGCGTCGAGGTCCTGGGCGTTCCAGGCGTCGTTGTAACGGCCGATCGCCTCGCTCAAGGCCTCGATGCCGTCGGGATCGCTCACAGGGCCACTCTAGCCGGCTTTTTGGCGCCGCTAGGGTAAGGCGCCAACGCAGAATGCGAGCTGGGGAGGCCTTGGATGGACGTTGATCTCTTGACTGAGACCGCCAGTCTCTGATCCGATGGCCGGAGGCGCGCCGTTGAGCGTCGATGTCGCCGTCGTCGGCGCCGGCCTTTCCGGCCTGCGTGCCGCTCGCGTCCTCGCGGACTCCGCTCGTGAGGTCGTCGTGCTCGAGGCCCGCGATCGCGTCGGCGGCAGGCTGCTCAACGCCGCGCTCGGCGACGGCGTCCAGGTCGATCTCGGTGGCCAGTGGGTCGGCGCCGATCACTCGCGAGTGCAGGGGCTTGCGGGCGAGCTCGGGCTCGGGATCTTTTCCCAGCACGGCCGGTCGGAACCTGCTCGACGTGGCCGGCAAGCGGCGTCGCTACCGGGGCACGATCCCGCGACTCGGTCCAGGGGTCCTCTGGGACGTCTTCCTCGCCCGCCGCCGCATCGCCCGTCTCGCACGAGGCGTCGGTCCAGAGCGACCCTGGGCGGCGGAGCGCGCCGCCGAGCTGGACGACCAGACCCTAGCCGAGTGGTGCGAGGCGAATGTGCGCACGCCGATCGCCCGGCAGCTGATTGGCCTCGCCGGGCGGACGGTCTGGGGCGCCGGGCCGGAGGAGCTCTCGATGCTCCACGTCCTCTTCTACGTCAGCGCCGCGGGCAGCTTCGACAAGCTGATCGACACGGAAGGCGGGGCCCAGCAGGATCGGCTCGAAGGCGGCGCCCAGGCGCTGGCGCTCGGGCTTGCCGCCTCGCTCGGCGAGCGAGTGCTGCTCGGCGCAGCGGTTGAGCGGATCGAGCAGAGCGACGCAGGGGTGCGGATCCTCGCCGGGGACGCCGAGCTGCGGGCGGAGCAGGCGATCGTCGCTCTGCCACCCGCCATCGCTGCGCAGATCGAGTTTGACCCCCCGTTGCCTCCGCAGCGGCGCGAGCTCGGCGAGCGTCTGCAGCCCGGCGCCCTGACCAAGTGCACGGCCCTCTACGGGAAGCCGTTCTGGCGCGAGGACGGCCTCAGCGGCGAGGCAGTCACCGACGCCGGTCCGGTGACCCTTACCTTCGACTGCTCGCCGCGCGACGGCTCAGCCGGCGTCATGCTCGGCTTCGTCGGCGGCCCCGAGGCGCGTGAGATGGCGACGATGGAACCGGTGGAGCGACGGGCTTCAGTGCTTGCCTGTTTCGAGCGCCTCTACGGCTCGCGGGCTGCCCAGCCGCTCGACTACGCCGAACAGGCCTGGGCAGCCGAGCAGTGGTCGGGTGGCGGGCCTACCTCCAACTTCGGCCCGGGCGGGTGGACCGCCTGCGGGGTGGTACTGCGCGAGCCCGTAGGACGGGTTTTCTGGGCCGGCACCGAGACCGCCACCGTCTGGAGCGGCTACATGGAGGGCGCCCTGCAGGCGGGCGAACGCGCCGCGGCCGAGGTCCTACAGGGCGTCAACTGATAGCCCTCGAACAACCGGCCTGAGATGAGGCCCTCTGCGTCGGTCGTGGAGGGTCTTTCTCTTTTCTCTAGAGAGGGAGGTTGTCGA
>DATNHC010000163.1:0-5429 GCA_035605155.1 Solirubrobacterales bacterium | reverse complement strand
GCAACGTCGAGATAACCGACGAGCTGCGGAGTCATGTGACAAAGCGATTCCGCCGTGTCGGCCGTCAGGTATCGGAGCTGGCGACGCTCGACGTCGAGATCTACGAAGAGCGCAACCCTTCGATCAAGGACAGCCAGGTGGCCGAGGCGACGCTGCGACTGAAGGGGGTAACCCTGAGGGCGCGCGAGGCGTCGCCGGAGATGGCCCACACGATCCACGAGCTGGCCGAGGACATCCGCCGCCAGGTCAAGAAGCATCGCGAGCTGCGGCGCAAGCGGACGCAGACTCGGCGCGCTGTCGCCCGTATGCGCAGGCGCACGGCCTGAGGCCGGTGCGGGGCGCCTCCCGTTCGGACAATTGCCGGCCTGATTAGGCCGGCAATTTGAGTATCCGCCCGCTCGGGAGGCGCCCCGCGCCGGCCCGCGAACCCGCCCAATCTTCGAAAGGGCCACGACTTTTGCCCCTATGGCGTCCGTGGGCGCCTTGCTGAGGCGAGACCCGCCGGCTCGGGCGCGTTGAGGCAGCTACCCTCTAGCGAATGGCCAATGCACGGGACATGGTCACGCGGGCGCTGCGCGTGGGAGAGGGAAGGAAGTTCCGCTCTTACGAGAGGCGCGCTGAGCTGATCAATGGAATCGAGCCGGAGATGGAGCTGCTCGATGACGCCGAGCTGCGCGCCGAGGCGGATGCGCTGCGGGGTCGTGCCGCCAAGGGGGAGCCGCTCGACGACCTCTTGCCGGAGGCCTTCGCTCTGACCCGCGAGGCGGCGCGACGCTCGATCGGCCAGCGCCACTACGACGTGCAGCTGATCGGCGGCATGGCCCTGCATGAGGGCGCGATCGCCGAGATGAAGACCGGAGAGGGCAAGACGCTGACCGCCACCCTGGCGGTCTTTCTCAACACGCTTGCCCGCGACAGCGTCCACCTGGTCACGGTCAACGACTACCTCGCCCGCCGCGATGCCGAATGGATGAAGCCGATCTACGACATGCTCGGCGTCAGCGTCGCCGCCGTCCAGGAGGGGGACGACCACGCAACGCGGCAGGAGAAGTATTCCCGCGACGTGGTCTACGGGACCAACTCGGAGTTCGGCTTCGACTATCTGCGCGACAACATGGCCGATGCGCTCGAGCACTGCGTGCAGCGGGGCCACCACTTCGCGATCGTCGACGAGGTCGACAACATCCTGATCGACGAGGCGCGCACGCCGCTGATCATCTCCGGCGCACCCGAACAGGCGGCCCAGATCTACTACACGTTCGCTCGCCTGGCCCGGCAGCTGAAAGGCGCCCCGGCCAAAGACAAGCTGCGCTCGCTGGGCGAGTCGAGGGACACCTCAGAGGCCGAGTACGATTATGAGTTCGACGAGAAGCACAAGACCGTCTCGCCGACCGAGCGCGGCGTGAAACGGGCCGAGGAGTTCCTCGACGTCGACAACCTCTACCTCTCCGAGCACGGCAGCCTCGTCAACCACCTGGTCCAGGCGCTGAAGGCCGAGGCGCTCTACAGGAAGGACAAGGATTACGCCGTGATCGACGGACAGGTGATGATCATCGACGAGTTCACCGGTCGCATCCTCGAGGGCCGGCGCTGGTCGGAGGGCCTGCACCAGGCGGTCGAGGCGAAGGAGGGCGTCGCAATCGGCGAGGAGAACCAAACGCTGGCGACGATCACCCTGCAGAACTACTTCCGCCTCTACGACAAGCTCTCCGGGATGACCGGCACGGCGCTCACCGAGGCGACCGAGTTCATGAAGATCTACAAAGTGCCGGTGGTCGAGATCCCGACCCACAGACAGATGGTTCGGGCCGATCAGAACGACCAGATCTTCAAGACCAAGGAGAGTAAGTGGAAAGCGGTGCTCGCGGAGATCGTCGCCCGCCACGAAAAAGGGCAGCCGATCCTCGTCGGCACGGTCTCGGTCGAGGTCTCGGAGATGATCTCCGGCGAGTTGAAGCGGCGCGGCATCGAGCACGCGGTCCTCAACGCCAAGCCCGAGCACGCCCAGCGAGAGGGGGAACTGATCGCCCAGGCCGGGCGCAGGGGCGCCGTGATGATCGCCACCAACATGGCCGGCCGCGGAGTCGACATCAAGCTCGGCGGCGACCCGGAGCAGTCGGCGATCCACGAATTGAAGAAGAAGGGGATCGCACCCGGCGATGAGGGTTATGAGCAGGCGCTGGAGGAGAAGGTCGCCGAGCTGAAGCCGATCTGCGATGCGGAGGCAGACGAAGTCCGTGAGCTCGGCGGGCTCTACATCTGCGGCACCGAGCGGCATGAGTCGCGCCGCATCGACAACCAGCTGCGCGGCCGCTCCGGCCGCCAGGGCGACCCCGGCGAATCGCGCTTCTTCCTCTCCGCCGAAGACGACGTGATCCGCCTCTTCGCCGGCGATCGCATCTACAAGATCCTCGATCGGCTCGGGCCGGTCGACGAGGAGGGCGGCGAGATGCCGCTCGAGGCGGGGATGCTGACCAAGACCGTCGAGGGCGCCCAGAAGAAGGTCGAGGAACAGAACTTCCTGATCCGCAAACGGGTGCTCGAGTACGACGACGTGATGAACGAGCAGCGCCGCATCGTCTACAAATACCGGCGCGAGATCCTCGAGGGGCGCGACATGTCGGAAGTCGCCCGCGACGAGATGGAGAGCGTGATCGAGCGGCTCGTCGACGAGTACACGCCCGGCGACGAACTCGAAGAGTGGGACATGCCGGAGCTCGAGACCCAGCTGCGCCAGATCTGGCCGGTGAGCATCGAGGTCGGCTCGATCCGGCCCGAGACGCTCGATCGCGAGAAGCTCAAGGACGAGCTCGACGACGACGCGATGAACGCCTACGACGAGCGCGAGCAGGCTTTCGGTGAGGAGCTGATGCGCTACTTGGAGCGCTCGATCCTGCTGCAGGTGATCGACAACCGCTGGCGCGAGCATCTCTACGACATGGACTACCTGCGCGAGGGCATCCATCTGCGCGGCTTCGCCCAGATCGATCCGCTGGTCGCCTACAAGAACGAGGGCTTTGCGATGTTCGAGGAGCTGATGCACTCGATCTGGGAGGAGTTCAGCAAGACGATCTTCCACGTCGAAGTCGAGATCGATCCCTCCCAAGCACGCCGGGCCTTCGCGCCGAACGGCGGCAACGAACCGGCGGCGCTGGCCTACTCGGGCGGCACGCCCGACAGCCAACCCTCGGCGCTGCAGCAGGTCGCCGCCGGCGCCGCGGGCGGGATCGAAGCGGTTGCCGGCACGCCGGGGCCGAGCGCTGGCAACGGCGTCGGCGAGGTGGTCGAGACCGTGGTCAAGAGCGAGCGCGAGAACATCGGGCGCAACGATCCGTGCTGGTGCGGCTCAGGGAAGAAGTTCAAGAAGTGCCATGGAGCTTGAGGGCCGGCCCGGCAGGGGTTCCACTTAACTTTTTCGAGGATCGGGAATTGCTGGCGCTGCGAACCGACCCCGCGAAAAAGTACAAGACGTTCCACCCCTACCGGGCCGGCCCTCTGTGATCCACGACCCAGTTCGCGAGTTCATCCGGGCGTTCAACGAGCGGGACCTGGATGCGTTCGTTGCGGTCCTCGATCCGGAGGTGGAGCTGCACTCGATGCGGGGGTTGCGCAAGGGGCGCGAGGCGGCGCGGGTGTGGGCTACGCGGCCGCCCGGGGGCGTTCAGCAGACGATCGAGCTGGAGGAGCTGTACGAGGACGGGACGGAGTCCGGGGGTGGGTCGGCCGTGGCGTTGATCCGACGGGCCTGGCACTGGGACGAAGACGGCTCGGCGGCTGGCGAGGAGGAGATGGCCTGGGTCTTCGAGCTGCACGACCACCGCATCCGCAGCTGGCGTCCCTACGAGGATCGCACCGCCGCCCTGCACGCCGGCGGCTTCCATCACGGGATCAAGTGACCCTCGCGAACTGCATCAAATTCTCTACCTGCTGGAACGAGAATTTGATGCAGTTCGGTCCAATAGGCTGTGTGGGTGGCCGAGACCGCGTCAACCGAGTCGGTGCCGGCGCGGCTCGCCGAGATCCGCGACCAGTTGAAGCTGCTCGCGGACTACCTTTGACCCGGCCTCGCTGGAAGTGGAGATCGCGCGCCTCGAGGCTGAGATGCAGCACTCGGGATTCTGGGACGACCAGCAGGCGGCCGCTCGAACCTCGGCCGCCCACGCCCGCGCACAGGGCAAGCTGAAGACCTTTCGTCAGCTCGAGGCCGAGGTCGGCGACCTCGGCGAGCTGGCCGAGATGGCGGCCGAGGACGAGGAGATGGCGGCCGAGCTCGGCACTCAGCTGGTCACCGTCGAGCGCCACCTGGCCGAGCTCGAAGAGGCGCGCCTCTTCAGCGGCGCCTATGACTCGGGCGACGCCGTCGTCAGCGTCCACGCGGGCGCCGGCGGCACCGACTCCCAGGACTGGGCCGAGATGCTGTTGCGCATGTACCTGCGCTGGGCCGAGGGGCGTGGCTTCGGGGTCGAGATGAAGGAGGCTTCGCCGGGGGAGGAGGCCGGTCTCAAGTCGGCGACCTTCATCGCTCGTGGCGAGAACGCCTACGGCCTTTTTGCCGCCGAGCGCGGCGTCCACCGCCTGGTGCGGATCTCGCCCTTCGACTCCTCCTCGCGCCGCCACACCAGCTTCGCCCAGCTCGACGTCGGCCCGCTGGTCGACGAGGGGGTCGAGGTCGAGATCGACGATGCCGACCTGCGCGTCGATACCTACCGCGCCTCCGGGGCCGGCGGCCAGCACGTCAACAAGACCGACTCGGCGGTGCGGATCACCCACGTGCCGACCGGCGTCGTCGTCCAGTGCCAGAACGAGCGCTCCCAGACCCAGAACAAGGCGGTGGCGATGCAGTTCCTGCGCTCGAAGCTGATCGAGCTGGAGGAGCGCAAACGCGCCGAGGAGTTGGCCAGGGAGCGTGGCGAGGTCAAGGACGTGGCCTGGGGCTCGCAGATCCGCAGCTACTTCCTGCACCCCGATCAGCGGGTCAAGGACCATCGCACCGGCCACGAGGCCGGCGACGCCCAGCGCGTGCTCGATGGCGACCTCGACGAGTTCATCCGCGATTACCTCAACAAGACCGCTGCCTCCTCGGCGAACTGAGCGATGAGCGCCGCGCTGGCGTATCTGGAGCGCCTCGCGGCCGGCGATCCCAGCGGCCTGCTGGTTCTCCATCACGGACGCGGGACGGACGAGCGGGATCTGCTCGGTCTCGCCGATGTGCTCGATCCCGAGCGGCGCCTGCATTTGGTCACGCCCAGAGCGCCGCTGCGCCTCGGCGCCTCGCCGGGCCATCACTGGTACCTGGTTCCGCGCGTCGGCTATCCCGACCCCGACACCTTCCATGCCGCGCGCGCAGCGCTAGCAGAGCTGCACGACGCCCTCTGGGAGCGCACCGGCATCGAGCCCGCGCGTACCTTCCTCGGCGGCTTCTCGATGGG
>DATNHC010000162.1:0-5445 GCA_035605155.1 Solirubrobacterales bacterium | reverse complement strand
GGTGGCGAGCCGCTCGAGCGCTTCCCGGCGACGTGGCGCCGGCGTGGCCCCGGTGAGCAGAGCGAAAGGCGTCGCCTCTTCGGCCAGCAGCTTGCCCAAGGTGACCGCATGCTGCTCGGCCAGCGTCTCGGTCGGCGCCATCAGCACCGCCTGGAAGCCCGCTTCCAGCGCCCGCAGCATCGAGTAGAGGGCGACGACGGTCTTGCCGCTGCCGACCTCCCCCATCAGCAGCCGCTGCATCGGCTCACCGGAGTCGAGGTCCGCGTCGATCTCGTCGAATGCCCGCAGCTGGTCGCGTGTCGGCTCGAACGGCAGCGATTCCAGCCAACGCCCGACCCGCTCACCAGGCTTGCCGAGCCTCGGCGCCGGTCGCGAAGCTCGGTGCGCGCGTTTGCGGGTGGTGAGCACCGCCTGATACAGGAAGAGCTCTTCGAAGCGCAGCCGCTCGCGCGCCTGCTCGACCTCCTCCACCGTCTCCGGGGAGTGCACCGCGACAATCGCATCGCCGACCCCGCCAAGGCCTCGGCGTGTCCGCAGGCTCGCCGGGAGCGCCTCGATCGCGTTCGGCGCCCAGGCGAGCGCCTGCTCGATCCACTGCCTCAGCCGTTGCGCCTTGAGCTGCTCGGTCGCCGGATGGACGGCAAGCAGGCCCTCGCGTGGCTCGCCGCCGAGCTCGTATTCGGAGACCCGGAAGCCGCGTTTGTCCAGCGAGCCGGTGAGCACCAACCAGGTGCCAGGGGCGAGCTTCGGGGCGACCCAGGGCTGGTTGAACCAGGTCGCCCGGACAGAGCCGGAGGCGTCTCCGACCTTGACGCCGACGATCGTCAGGCCGCGTTTGCGAAAGGGACGCGGGGTGCTGCCGCGCACCTCAACCGCAATCGTCGCCTGCTGCTTGAGCTCCAGACTGCCGACCGGCACGATCCGGCGGTCGCGGTGGCGATGCGGAAAGCGCAGGAGCAGGTCGCCCACGGTCGTCACCCCGGCCTCGGCGGCCGCCTCGGCAAGCTTCGGCCCGACTCCCTCGAGCGTCTGGATGGAGATGTCCAGCGCGCTCGGCCGGGGCCAGTGGACCGGGGCCTCACGCAACTCGTCCGAGGTGAGCTCCGAGGCGCTCGCGAAGAGGCGCACTACTGGGCGGCGAGCAGCCACCACCAGCTCGGCTGGCCGCCTTCGTGGGTCTCGACCTCGACGCCATCGGGCACGTGCGGGTCGAGCTCGTCGAGGGGAATCGGCGCCTCCTCACCGCCGATCACGGTGACGATCTCGGCGCCCTCGGCAAGCCGCTCGATCGTCGTCGCCAGCGTCGATCCTGCCCCTCCCCAGGCGACGATCTCCTCGCCGACGAAGCCGACCGCGTCGCCCTTGCGGAAGCGACCCTGGGCATCGTCGCGCGCCGCGGGGGCGACTCCGCCGTCGGCAATCGAGGCGAGGGCTTCCTCGAGCTGCTCGGCGTTTTCCTCCACCGTCGCCTCGGCATCGAGCTCTACCAGGGTCAGGAGGCTTTTCTGCAGGGAGGTGGCGGCGACCACGCGGGCCGGCTTCTCGGAGAGCTCGCAGGCCCGCTCGGCCGCCATCACCACGTTGGAGGAGGAGGGAAAGACGACGACCTCCTCGGCAGGCACCTCATGGATGCCCGCCAGCAGCTCGTAGGTCGAGGGGTTGAGCGTCTCGCCGCCGGGGACGACGTGAGCGCCGAGCTCGGCGAAGAGCCGCTCCAGTCCCTCACCGGCGGCGACCGCCAGCGCCCCGGTGCGCCCGCTCTCCAGCCGGGCCCGGCGCGCGGCGATCTGCTCGCGCATGTCGGCGACGTCGAGGTTGGTGACCTCTCCGGCGTCTTCGAAGAGGGCGACGGCGGCCTCGGGCTCGTCGGTGTGGACATGGACCTTGAGCGTCGCCTCGTCGCCGACGACCAGCACCGAGTCCCCGAGGCCCTCGAGCCGCGGCAGGTAGTCGCGGCTGTTGAGGCCGGCCCCGGAGACGATGAAGTTGGTGCAGTAGCGGAAGCGGCTGTCCTCGTGATGGGGGCGGCTGAGCCGCGGCGCCTCGTGATGATTGACCTCGGGCGCCGCCTCACCGCTCTCGCCGCGCAATCCGGCGACAACGCCGGCGAGGATCAGCACCAGGCCGTATCCGCCGGCGTCGACGACACCGGACTCGCGCAGCACCTCGAGCTGCTCGGGCGTGCGCTCGACCGCCCGCTGGCCATCGGCGATCGCTCGCTGGAGCACCTCGGCGAGGATCGCGTCCTGGCGCTCGTCGGAGACGCCGCGGTCGAGCCGCTGCTTGTCAGCCTCGAGGTGGGCGAGCTGGCGGGCAATCGAGTGGGCCATCTCGCGGAAGACGGTCAGCATCGTGCCCTCGGCGGGTTCGCGCACCGAGTCGTAGGCGGCATCGGCGGCGCTGGCGAAAGCCGAGGCGACCAGCACCGGGTCGATCAGCTCGCCCGGCCGGCTGGCGAGCTCCTCGGCAGCGCCGCGCACGATCTGGCTGAGGATCACGCCGGAGTTGCCCCGTGCGCCCATCAGCGCCGCCCGCGCCAGCGCCTGGACCAGCTGGGTGCGGCCAACCTCGTCGACCTCCAGGCCGTCGAGCCGATCGAGCTCCTCCATCACGGCCTTCATCGTCATCGCCATGTTGTCGCCGGTGTCGCCGTCGGCGACCGGGAAGACGTTGAGGTCGTTGACCTCCTGGCGGCGCGCCTCGAGGTGGGCGTAGGCGGAGCTGATGACGCGCCGGAAGCGCACGATCGAGGGATCGGGCATTAGCCCGAAATCTAGCTGCCGGGGCCGGATGGGCCGGCAGGGAAATCAAACAGCCGGGTTCGCTACGGTGCCAGCCTTCGTGACTCGCTAGTCATCCCGGGACTGCTGTCGAGAGAGCGCCTGGTCGGTCTCCAGGCGAATGTCGCCGAAGGCGGCCTATGCAATCCGGTTCCTGCGCGGCGTCAGCGCGCTCCTCATTCACCCAGAGCGCGAAGCGCTTGGGGTGTCAATTCGCCTGGAGACCGACCAGGCGCTCCCACCACAACGCTGCCGAAACTACGCGGCCTTGACGACTTTGTTCGCCTTCAGGCACCGCGTGCAGACGTAAGCACGCAGCTTGCGCCCGTTCTCCTGGATCCGCACCTTCTGCAGGTTCGGATCGAAGCGCCGCTTGGTGGCGACCATCGAGTGGCTGCGGGACTGGCCGAACGCCGGTCCCTTGCCGCAGCTGTGGCATACCTTGGCCATGGGCTCGGCATGGTACATTGATCGCTGGTTAGCTAAGTGGACTAAGCTCAGCCCATCTTGCCGAGGGGAGAGAAATGAGCGCCGAGGACTTGGACAGCGTGAACATGCACGAGGCGAAGACCCACCTCTCGAAGCTCGTCGCCCGGGTCGAGGGCGGCGAGCAGATCGTCATCACCCGCGCCGGCAAGCCGGCCGCAAGGCTGGTGCCGGTGTCTCAGGCAAAACCGGGCAAGCGCACGCTCGGTGGCTGGGAGGGGAAGTTCGATGTGCCCTCCCTGGAGGAATGGGCGGAGATGAAGCGGGAAACCGCGCGCGAATTCGAAGGCGAGATCTTCCCGAGCGACGAGAACCTCTGGAGAGGCGATTGAGGCTGCTGCTCGACACGCCCACGATGATCTGGGTCTTTTCCGCGCCTCGTCTGCTGTCCGCGCAGGCAAGAGATGCGATCTCCGCCGGGGAGAACGAGGTCTACGTCAGCGTGATCAGCCCCTGGGAGGTTGCGATCAAGCGATCGAAGAAGAGACTTCGCGCCCCCGACGAGCTTGGCGACGCCGTAGAGGCCCACCGGTTTCAGTTGCTGCCGGTGCTGCTTCGCCACACGAAGGCAATCGACTCGCTGCCAAATCACCACGGCGACCCCTTCGACCGCATGCTCGTCGCCCAGGCGATCATCGACGGACTGACGGTGGTCACCTCCGATCGTATCCTGCGCCGGTATCCGGTCGCTACGCTGCCCGCAAGCTAGGCGTCCCGCACCTGCCAGCGATAGGGGTTGACCTGCCGTTTGAGCAGCGCCATGCGGGCGACGGTGAGGGCTGCGTTGCGGCCCTGGTCGCGCTTGCCGCCGCCAGCGCGGGCGAGCGCCTGCTCCATCGTGTCGCAGGTGATCACCCCGAAGGCGCAGGGCACGCCGGTTTCCAGCTGGACGTCCTGGATGCCGCGGGCGGCCTCGGCGCAGACGAAGTCGTAGTGGTCGGTCTCGCCGCGGATCACGACGCCGAGGCAGGCGACCCCGGCGTAGCGGCCGCTGGTGGCGTGCAGCTTGGCGGCGAAGGGCAGCTCGTAGGCCCCAGGCACCGATACCTCGCTGAGCGCGGAGGCGGGGACGCCGGCCAGCCCGAAGCCTTCGCGGGCGCCGCTCAGCAGCCGTTCGGCGAGATCCTCGTAGAAGCGGCCGACGCAGACGGCAAACCCGAGGCCGGCGAGGGTCGCCCGCTCCTCCTCGTTAAAGCCTTCGAGGAAGACGCCCGACTCAGCCATCCGCCTGCCCGTCGGCAGCGTCCCGTTCCTCCTCGTCGTGGATCATCTCCTCGTCGAGGGCGAGGCCCTGGTGGTGCAACGAGTGGCCCATCTTGTCGCGCTTGGCGCGCAGGTAAGCCTCGTTGTGGGCGTTGGGCGAAGACTCGATCGGCACCTGCTCGGTAACCGAGAGGCCATAGCCCTCGAGGCCGACGATCTTCTTCGGGTTGTTGGTGAGGATGCGGATGCTGGTCAGCCCGAGGTCGCCGAGGATCTGGGCGCCGATGCCGTAGTCGCGCAGGTCGGCGGGCAGGCCGAGCTTGAGGTTGGCCTCGACAGTGTCGGCACCCTCCTCCTGCAGCTTGTAGGCCTTCAGCTTGTTGAGCAGGCCGATGCCACGACCCTCCTGGGAGAGGTAGAGGAGCACGCCGTGTCCCTCGTTCTCGATCTGGGTGAGGGCGGCTACGAGTTGCTCGCCGCAATCGCAGCGCATGCTGTGGAAGACGTCGCCGGTGAGGCACTCGCTGTGCACGCGGACCAAGACGTCCTCGGCACCGTCGACGTCGCCCTTGACCATCGCCACGTGGTGCTTGTCGTCGACCAGCGAGCGGTAGCCGACCGCGGTGAAGTCGCCGAACTCGGTCGGCAGCGCCGTGTCGACGACGCGCTCGACCAGCTTCTCGGTGCGCCGCCGGTAGGCGATCAGGTCGGCGACCGTGACCATCTTCAGGCCGTGGCGCTCGCAGTAGGGGATGAGGTCAGGGACGCGGGCCATCGTGCCGTCGTCGTTCATCACCTCGCAGATCACCCCAGCCGGGGTGAGGCCAGCGAGGCGGGCGAGGTCGACGCTCGCCTCGGTGTGGCCGGTGCGCTCCAGCACGCCGCCCTCTTTCGCCTGCAGCGGGAACATGTGGCCGGGGACGACGAGGTCGCGCGGCCCTGAGTCGGGGTCGATCGCCACCTGGATCGTGTGGGC
>DATNHC010000161.1:0-7898 GCA_035605155.1 Solirubrobacterales bacterium | reverse complement strand
AAAAGTTAAGTGGAACCCCTGCCGGGAATCGGCCCCGAATAGGATCGGCTCAGTGAGCCGCGACATCGACCAGCTCTGCATAAACACGATTCGCACGCTCTCGATCGACGCGATCCAGAAGGCCAACTCCGGCCACCCGGGGACGCCGATGGCGCTGGCGCCGGTCGCCTACACGCTCTGGCAGCGCTTCCTGCGCTTCGACCCCGCCGACCCGATCTGGCCCGGCCGCGACCGCTTCGTGCTCTCCGCCGGGCACGCCTCGATGCTGCTCTACGCGCTGCTCCACCTCTCCGGGGTGCGCGCCGTCGACCCCGACTACGAGGTCGTCGGCGACCCGGCGGTCAGCCTCGACGACATCAAGCGCTTCCGCCAGCTCGACTCGCGCGCCCCGGGTCACCCCGAGTACCGCTGGACCTCGGGCGTCGAGACGACCACAGGGCCGCTGGGGCAGGGCGTCGCCACCTCGGTCGGCATGGCGATCGCCTCGAAGTGGCAGGGCGCCCGCTACGGCGCGGAGCTCTTCGACTTCGACGTCTACGCGATCGCTGGCGACGGCTGCCTGATGGAGGGTGTCTCCAACGAAGCGGCCTCGCTCGCCGGCCACCTGAAGCTCGACAACCTCTGCTGGGTCTACGACAACAACCACATCACGATCGACGGCCACACCCAGATCGCCTACGGGGACGACGTCGCCGCCCGCTTCATGGGCTACGGCTGGAACGTCACCCGGGTCGGCGACGCCAACGACACCGCGCTGATCGCCACCGCCTTCGAGGAGTTCAAGGGAGAGGAAGAGCGCCCGACGCTGCTGATCGTCGACAGCCACATCGGCTATGGCTCGCCGCACAAGGTCGATACTCCGGCCGCCCATGGCGAGCCGCTCGGCGAGGAGGAGGTGCGTGAGACCAAGCGCGCCTACGGCTGGCCCGAGGAGGCCCAGTTCCTCGTCCCCGAGGGCGTCCGCGAGCGTTTCGCCCAGGGCATCGGCAAGCGCAGCACCGAGCTGCGCGCCGCCTGGGAGGGCAAGCTCGCCGAGTACGCCAAGGCCAACCCCGGCCTGGCCGCCGAGATCGAGGCCCAGCAGACGCGCGAGCTGCCCGCCGGCTGGGACGCGGCGATCCCCAGCTTCGACGCCGACCAGAAGGGCATCGCCACGCGCAAGGCCTCCCAGCAGGTCGAGAACGCGATCGGCGCGCGCCTGCCCTGGCTGCTCGCCGGCTCTGCCGACCTCACCGACTCGACCTCGGTGCGGCTCTCGGCCGAGGGGGCCCACGACCTCGAGCCCGGCGCCTACGACGGCCGCCAGATCCACTACGGCATCCGCGAGCACGAGGCGGCGGCGATCTCCAACGGCCTCTCGCTCTCCAAGCTGCGGCCCCTCTGGTCGACCTACCTCACCTTCTCCGACTACGCCCGCCCGGCGATTCGCCTCTCGGCGCTGATGGAGCTGCCGGTGATCCACGTCTTCACTCACGACTCGATCGGCCTCGGCGAGGACGGCCCCACCCATCAGCCGGTCGAGCAGCTCGCCTCGCTGCGGGCGATCCCCGGGCTCGACGTGATCCGCCCCGCAGACGCCAACGAGGTCGCCGAGGCCTGGCGGGTGGCGCTCGACCGCGCCCACCAGCCCGTTGCCCTGGTGCTCACCCGCCAGAACGTGCCGGTGCTCGATCGCGAGAGGTACGCATCGGCCGAGGGGTTGCGGCGGGGTGGATACGTGCTGGCGGACGCGGACTCCACCGTCGCCGAGGGAGTCGGTGACGGTGAGCCCGACGTGATTCTCATAGCCACCGGCAGCGAGGTGGCGTTGGCGCTCGCGGCTCACGAGGAGCTGCGCGGCGAGAACATCCGCTCGCGCGTCGTCAGCCTGCCCTGCTGGGAGCTCTTCGACCGCCAGGACGACGCTTACCGCGACGAGGTCTTGCCGCCGAGCGTCACCGCCCGCGTCTCGGTCGAGGAGGCCTCGACCATGGGCTGGGATCGCTACGTTGGTAGTGACGGCGTCAAGATCGGGATGCACACCTTCGGCACCTCGGCGCCGCTGAAAGACGTTCAAACCAAGTTCGGCTTCACCCCCGACCGGGTGGCCGAAGCCGCAAAGGAGCTGCTCTCATGAAGCCGACCGCGAAGTTGCACGAGGCGGGCCAGAGCCTCTGGCTCGACAACATCACCCGCACGATGCTGGCTGACGGCACGCTGGAGGGCTACATCAGGGACCTCTCCGTCACCGGCCTGACCTCCAACCCGACGATCTTCGACAAGGCGATCTCGGGCGGCGACGCATACGACGAGCAGATCGCCGAGCTGAGCGACAGCACCACGACCGAGGAGGGCATTGGTGCGACGCCCACGGAGCGGATCTTCTTCGAGCTGGCCCTCGCCGACCTGCGCGACGCCACCGACCTCTTCAAGGGCGTCCACGAGCGCACCGCCGGCGTCGATGGCTATTGCTCGCTCGAGGTCTCGCCGCTGATCGCCGACGACGCCGAAGCGACGATCGAGGAGGCTGCCGCCCTGTACGCCAAAGCACGGCGCGACAACCTCTTCATCAAGATCCCCGGCACCGAGGCCGGCCGCACGGCGATCGAGGAGTCGATCTTCGCCGGCATTCCGATCAACGTCACGCTCCTCTTCGACGCGGAGCAATACCTCGCCGCGGCCGACGCCTATATGAAGGGAATCGAACGGCGGATAGAGGCTGGCCGCAGCGCCGACGTCGCCTCGGTCGCCTCGATCTTCATGAGCCGCTGGGACGTCGCCGTCAGCGGCGAGGTGCCGGGCGAGCTGCACAATCGGCTCGGCCTGGCGATCGGCTTCCAGGCCTACCGCGCCTACCGCGAGCTACTCGACTCGCCGCGCGTGCAGCGGCTGATGAACGAGGGCGCCCGACCGCAGCGCCTGCTCTGGGCGAGCACCGGCACCAAGGACCCCGACGCCTCAGACGTCCTCTACATCGAGGGGTTCGCCTCGCCCTTCACCGTCAACACGATGCCCGAGCCGACCCTTCACGCCTTTGCCGATCACGGCGAGGTCGGCGCGCTGGTCCCCGCTGACGGTGGCGACTGCGATCGGGTGCTGGCGGAATTCGGCAACGCGGGCATCGATGTCGCGGCACTCGCCAAGCGGCTGCAGGAGGAGGGCAAGGAGGCCTTCGCCAAGTCGTGGGATGAGATGCTCGAGTCGATCGAGTCGCAGGCCGGGGCGCGGCTGTGAGCGACCAAATCGACATGGTGATTTCCGCTGGTTCGAGTCCGGGGCGATTTGGTCGGGAGCCGTTGAGGTGAGCAACGCCCGGGGGCTGCGCCAGCAGCCCGCCTGGCACGCGCTGCAGGATCACTACGCAGGCCTTCGCGACAAGCACCTGCGTGAGCTCTTTGCTGCCGACCCGCAGCGCGGCGAGCGCCTCGTCGCCGACGGCGGCGGCCTGCACCTCGACTTCTCCAAGAACCGGATCACCGACGAGACGCTGATGCTGCTCGGCCAGCTCGCCAAGGAGTGCGGCGTCGAGCAGCGCCGCGAAGCGATGTTCGCCGGCGAGCACGTCAACGTCTCCGAGGATCGCGCCGTGCTGCATGTGGCTCTGCGCATGCCACGTGAGCGCTCGCTGGTCGTCGACGGCGCTGACGTGGTCAAGCAGGTGCACGAGACGCTCGACCGGATGGGGGCCTTCGTCGAGCGCGTCCATGCGGGCGAGTGGAGGGGCCACACGGGAAAGCCGATCCGCAACGTCGTCAACGTCGGCATCGGCGGCTCCGACCTGGGGCCGGTGATGGCCTACGAGGCCCTGCGCCACTTCAGCCGCCGCGAGATGACCTTCCGTTTCGTCTCCAACGTCGACGGCACCGACTTCGCCGAGTCGACCCGCGACCTCGATCCCGAGGAGACCCTCTTCGTGATCTCCTCGAAGACCTTCACCACGCTGGAGACGATGACCAACGCGCGCACCGCGCGCGAGTGGTCGCTGGCGGGGCTCGGCGGCGACGAGGCGGCAGTCGCCAAGCACTTCGTCGCCGTCTCGACCAGCGCCGAGGAGGTCGCGAAGTTCGGCATCGACACCGCCAACATGTTCGGCTTCTGGGAGTGGGTGGGGGGCCGCTACTCGATGGACTCGGCAATCGGGCTCTCGACCATGCTGGCGATCGGGCCCACCCGCTTCGCCGAGATGCTGGCCGGCTTCCACGCCATGGACGAGCACTTCCGCGAGGCGCCGCTGGCCGAGAACCTGCCGGCCCTGATCGGCCTCTTGTCAGTCTGGTACGGCGACTTCTTCGGCGCCCAGACCTGTGGCATCTTCCCCTACGACCAGTACCTGCACCGCTTCCCCGCCTACCTGCAGCAGCTGACCATGGAGTCCAACGGCAAGCACGTCACCGTGGATGGAGCCCGGGTCGATTACGACACCGGCGCGATCTTCTGGGGCGAGCCGGGCACCAACGGTCAGCACTCCTTCTACCAGCTGCTCCACCAGGGCACGCGGCTGGTCCCCTGCGACTTCATCGGCTTCATGCACTCAAACAACCCGCTCGGCGACCACCACGACCTCTTGATGTCGAATGTCTTCGCCCAGAGCGAGGCGCTCGCCTTCGGCAAGACGCCGGAGCAGGTGCGCGCCGAGGGCACGCCGGAGCCGGTCGTCCCGCACCGGGTGATGGAGGGCAACCGCCCCTCCAACACGATCCTCGCCGAGCGGCTGGATCCGCACACGCTCGGCACGCTCGTCGCCCTCTACGAGCACAGCGTCTTCACCCAGGGGGCGATCTGGGGGATCGACTCCTTCGACCAGTGGGGGGTGGAGCTGGGCAAGGCGCTGGCCGTGGCGATCATCCCCGAGCTGCAGGCCGACGAGGAGCCGCAGCTCGCCCACGACAGCTCGACCAACGCGCTGATTCGCCGCTACCGCCAGGCGAGGCACGCGGAGTAAGCCGTGCCCGCGCTCGACGCCCTCCCGCTCGCGGCGTCGCAGTCGAACTTGCTCGCCGCGCGCGAGCTGATGGCCTTCACGCTCGCCTTCCACATCGTCCTCGCCTGCATCGGCGTCGCCCTGCCGGCGATCGTCCTCACCGCCCACTGGCTCGGCCTGCGGCGTGGGGACGAGGACGCGATGCGCCTCGCACGCCGCTGGTCGAAGGCGATGGCGGTGACCTTCGCCGTTGGCGCCGTCACCGGCACCGTGCTCAGCTTCGAGTTCGGCCTGCTCTGGCCGCGCTTCATGGAACGCTTCGGCGACGCCTTCGGCATCGCCTTCGCGATCGAGGGCATCTTCTTTTTCATCGAGGCGATCTTCCTGGCGATCTACATCTACGGCTGGAAGCGGCTCGGCGGCTGGGCCCATTTCTGGTCCGGCCTGCCGATGGCGATCACCGGCATCGGCGGCGCCTTCTCGGTGGTCACCGCCAACGCCTGGATGAACCAGCCGCAGGGCTTCACCCTCGACGCCGGCGGCAAGGTGGTCGGCACCGACCCGCTCGAGATCCTCTTCAACCCGGCCACCGGCTACGAGGTGCCGCACATGATCCTCGCCGCCTACATGGTCGCCGGCTTCCTCGTCGCCTCGATCTACGCGGTAGGCATGCTGCGCGGCCGGCGCGACCGCCTGCACCGGCTGGGGCTGACGATCCCGTTGACGATCGCCTGCATCGCGACGCCGATCCAGCTCTTCGTCGGCGACACCGCCGCACGCGGGATCGCCGACCACCAGCCCGCCAAGTTCGCGGCGATGGAGTGCATCCAGGAGACCGGCCCCGACCAGACCGAGTACATCGGCGGCATCTGCACCGAGGACGGCGTCAAGGGCGCGATCCCGATTCCGGGCCTCGACTCCTTCCTGGTCGGCTTCAGTCGCGACACGGTGGTCACCGGGCTCGACCAGATTCCCGATAACGAGGAGCCGCCGGCCAACACCCTGCTGCACCTCTCCTTCGATGCGATGGTCGGCATCGGCACAGCGCTTCTGGGACTTGCCGCTTGGTTCGGCTTCGCCTGGTGGCGCCGTCGCGACTTCCCCCGCACGCCCTGGTTCCTGCGCGCGGTTGCGGTCTCTGGTGTGGCCTCGATCGTCGCCCTCTGGTGTGGCTGGATCGTCACCGAGGTCGGCCGCCAGCCCTGGATCGTGCAGGGCTTCATGCGCACCGAGGAAGCGGTCACCGAGGCCGAGGGGATCTGGTTCGCCTTCGCCGCGGTGCTCCTCCTCTACACAGGGCTGGGAGCGACGGCGATCGTCATCCTGCGCACCCTCTCGCGCCGCTGGCGCGATCAGGACGAGACCACCGAGGGCGACACCCCCTACGCCCCGCCGCGAGAGCTCGCCCGATGATGCCGCCGGGCCTCAAAGTGGTCTATATCTCGACCTTCGATCCGGTCGGTGGCGAGGTTGGAGTATGACGCGGGCCGACCTGTGCGCGGCGATCCTCTGGACCGGGGCCACCCTCTACGCGGTCTTCGGCGGGGCTGACTTCGGCGCCGGCTTCTGGGACCTGAGCGCCGGAGGCGCCGAGAAGGGCGAGCGGCCGCGGGCGCTGATCGAGCGCTCGCTCACCCCCGTCTGGGAGGCCAACCACGTCTGGCTGATCTTCATCCTCGTCGTCCTCTGGACCGCCTTCCCAGAGGCCTTCGGCGCGGTGATGTCGACGCTCTACGTGCCGCTGGCCCTGGCCGCCTTCGGCATCGTCCTGCGCGGCGCCGGCTTCGCCTTCCGCGAGTCGGTCCGCTCGCCGCAGGCGCGGCGAGCCCTGGGCGCCAGCTTCGCGCTCTCCTCGGTGCTCACCCCGTTCTTCATGGGCGCCGTGGTCGGTGCGATCGCCGACGGAAACGTCCCCGCCGGGGGCAATGGCGACGCCTTCTCCAGCTGGCTGCAGCCGCTGCCTCTCTTCACCGGGGCGCTGTTCGTCGCCAGCGGCGCCTACCTCGCCGCGATCTTCCTCGTCGCCGACGCGCGGCGCGCGGGCGCCGCCGATTTGGAGGGCTACTTCGTGCGCCGGGCGCTCGCCGCAGCCCTGGTGGCGGGCGCCTTCGCGATCTCCGGCCTCTTCGTCCTCCACGCCGACACCCGCTACGTCTACGACCGCCTTACCGACCAGGCCTTGCCTCTGGTGATCCTCTCTGCGCTCTGCGGCCTCGGCGCACTCGCCATGCTGCTGCGCGGTGCCCGCCGCGGCCTGCGCCCGCTGGCCGTCGGCGCCGTGGTCGCCGTGGTCTGGGGCTGGGGGGTCGCCCAGTTCCCCTACCTGCTGCCGACCTCGCTGAAGATCGCCGAGTCCGCCGCACCGCCTGAGACGCTGGCCGCGGTGATCTTCGTCTTCCTGATTGCCGCAGTGCTCGTGCTTCCCGCCCTCGGCCTGCTCTACTGGCTCTCGCAGAAGGAGCTGCTGAGTGGCGAGTGAGTCGGGCGCGATCCGCGCAGTCCTCTTCGACATCGACGGGACCCTGATCGTCACCGGTGGTGCCGGAGGCGTCGCCTGGCAGCGTGCCTTCGAGGAGCTGCACGGCGTCGAGGCGGACGTCGCCGAGCACACCGACGCCGGCATGACCGACCCCGAGATCGCGACGATCGTCTTCCGCGAGGTGATCGGGCGCGCGGGCAGCCAGGAAGAGCGGGCCAAGGCGATTGGCTGCTATCTGAAGCACCTGCCCGAGACGGTTGCCGAATCCAGCGACTACAGGGTCATGCCGGGCATCGAGGCGCTTCTCGACCGCCTGATCGATGGCGGTCTGCTGCTCGGGCTGGTCACCGGCAACATCGAGGCCGCCGCCCACATCAAGCTCGCCCGCGGCAACCTCAACCGCTTTTTCCAGTTCGGCGGCTACGGCTCCGACTCCAGCGACCGCACCGAGGTGACCAGGAAGGCCCTCGAGCGCGGCGAGCGCGTCCTCGGGTCCCCCCTCGACCCCAGCGAGGCGAT
>DATNHC010000160.1:0-14851 GCA_035605155.1 Solirubrobacterales bacterium | reverse complement strand
CGCGACGGGGAGATCGTCACCGCCGGCGGTCGCGTGCTCAACTTGACGGCTCTCGGATCGACGCCGGCCGAGGCCCGCGATCGCGCATACGATGCCGCCCGGCGGGTCGAGTTCGACGGCATGCAGATGCGGTCCGACATCGCCGCCCGCGCGGTCAACCGCGTCGCCAACCAACCAGTCAGCGAGAGGACGAGATGAGCGAGATCTCAGAGGAGCCACAGCCCCCCGAGCCCACCCCGATGCCGGCGGTCGAGGAGGCCTTCGAGGAGATCGAAGTCGACGAGCCGCTGGTCGGGATCATCATGGGCTCGAAGAGCGACAAGCCGAAGATGCAACCGGCGGGGGCCGCCCTGCATGATGCCGGGATCAGCTACGAGGTGCGGGTGATGAGTGCCCACCGCGATCCGGAGCTGGTGCGCGAGTACTGCACCAACGCGCGGATGAGGGGGCTGAAGGTGATCATCGCCGGAGCCGGGATGTCGGCGGCCCTGCCCGGCGTCGCCGCCGCCCACAGCGACCTGCCGGTGATCGGCGTGCCGATCCTGGGCAAGGCGCTCGGCGGCCTCGACGCTCTGCTCTCCGCCGTGCAGATGCCGCCGGGGATTCCGGTCGCCTGCGTGGCAATCGACGGAGCGAAGAACGCCGGCATCTTGGCTGTGCGGATCATCAACGCATGATGTCGGCGCTTGTAGCGCGCGGGTCCTGTCGTGGGGATGGGGTGGCCTCGCTTGCGCTGCGCTCTGCTCCGGGCAGAGGGACGAAATCGATTTCAAGGATGAGGCCTTGCCCTCCGCAGACTCCGCGCTGCGCGACACCACCCCATCCCCACGCCACCCGCGCGAGAAGCGGCGGCCATGGACGTCTTAGCTTCAGAGGTGTTTCGTGATTCCCAGATACACGCGGCCGGAGATCGGCGAGGTTTGGTCGGCTCAGCGGAAGTTGGAGTGCTGGCTGGAGGTGGAGCTGGCGGCAACGGAGGCTTGGGCCGAGGAGGGGGTTGTGCCGCGCGAGGTGGCGGAGGCGGCGCGGGCGAATGCGGCCTTCACCGTCGAGGCGGTCAACGAGCGGGAGGCGGTCACCGACCACGATGTTGCTGCCTTCGTCGACGTGGTGGCCGAGTCGGTTGGTGAGCATGGGCGTTGGATCCACTACGGGCTGACCTCCTCCGACGTGCTCGACACCGCCCTGGCGCTACAGCTGCGTGAGGCCGGCGAGATCGTCCTGGCCGGCGCTCGCGCCTACCGCGACGCGCTGATCGAGCGGGCGCTGGAGCACCGCGAGACGCTCTGCGTCGGTCGTACCCACGGCGTGCACGCCGAGCCGACCACCTTCGGCCTGCGCCTCGCCGGCTTCGCCTTCGAGGCAGACCGCAACCTTGCGCGACTGACCGACGCCTTCGAGCAGCTCGCCTTCGGCAAGCTCTCGGGCGCCGTCGGCACCTACGCCTCGGTGCCGCCCGCGGTCGAGGCGCGGGTGATGGAGCGGCTTGGGCTGCAGCGCGAGGACGTGGCGACGCAGGTGATCCCGCGCGACCGTCACGCCGTGCTCACCTCGCGGATCGCGATCGGCGGCGCCGGCCTCGAGCGCTTCGCCACCGAGGTGCGCAACCTGCAGCGCACGGAGGTGCGCGAGGTCGAAGAGCCTTTTGCCTCCGGCCAGCAGAAGGGCTCCTCGGCGATGCCCCACAAGCGCAACCCGATCCGCACCGAGCGGATCACCGGCCTCGCCCGCGTGCTGCGCGGCTACGCCCAGACCGGCCTGGAGAACGTCGCCCTCTGGCACGAGCGCGACATCTCCCACTCCGGCGCCGAGCGGGTGATCCTCCCCGACGCGACGATCGGTCTCGACTACATGCAGGACCTGGCGACCAAGGTCGTCAGCGGCATGAACGTGCGTACCGACCGCATGCGCGAGAACCTCGAGCTGACCCACGGCGCCCTCTTCAGCCAGCGCGCCCTCACCGCCCTGGTCGAGTCCGGCCTGACCCGCGACGAGGCCTACCGCGTCGTCCAGGAGAATGCCCAGCAGGCCTGGGACACCGGCACCCACTTCCGCGACCTGCTCGGCAAAGCCGCACCCGACCTCGACCTCGACGCCGTCTTCGACTACGACGCCTACCTCACCCACCTGCCCGAGGTCTTCGAGCGACTCGAAGCCCTGCGCGGCTAGACCGGGATCACGGTGAGGCCGGCGACGCCGTTGAGGGCGTCGAAGTCACCGTCCTGGGTGAGCACAGGGATTTCATGGGCCGCGGCGGTTGCGGCGATCCACATGTCGTTGACCCCGACCTTCTGGCCGGAAGCTCTCACGTAGGCGCGCATCTGCGCCCATGCGCTGCCGACCTCCTCGTCGATGGAAAGGACGGTGAAGCGCCGGGACGCCTCGAATGTCGTAATGCGTCTATCACGGCTGGCGATGTCGTCCGCGGCCAGGACACCGACGCGAAGCTCCGCTCGGGTAACGATCGAGATCGCGTTCTGCCACGGGAGCGCCTCCTGCCTCAGCGGACGACCTTCCTCCAACGCAACGAAGATCGAGGTGTCGAGCAGACCGCGAGCGGGCCGCCTCTCGCTCACCACAGCCGGTCGAGACCGTCTTCGTCAGTGGTTTCGCCGGCGAGGCGCTGGAGGTCGTCGCGCAGCCCGGGATCAGCCGAGTACTTCGTCACGATCTCCATCACCTCCTCAGGTCCAAGCCAGCGCGGACCCTCCGGCTGATGCGGCACCAAATCGGCGACCGGCTTCCCCCGCACGGTGATCACCATGCTCTCGCCCGCCTCGACCCTGCGCAGCAGATCGGCGGTTTTGTTTCGCAGCTCGCGTGTCGCAACTTCTACGATAGTGCTACAAGCGTAGCATCTCGTTTTCCGGCCGCCGGTCGCTAGGGTTCGCCGTCGATGCTTCTCTACACCTGCGGACAGAAGAAGCGTGGGCCGGCGGCGATGCATCCCTGCGCCAAGGCCGGCAAGGCGCTCGACGCTGCGGGATACGAGTACGAGCTGAAGGTCGTCGGCACCTACCGGCTGATGCCCTGGACCTGGGGCAGCCGTGAGGAGGAGCGCGCCGAGGTGCGCGAGCTCAGCGGCACCAACGAGGTTCCGATCCTCGTGCTCGACGACGGCGAGGTTATCTCCGGCTCGGGCACGATCGCCCGCTGGGCGCGGGAACATCCGGCCGAGCGCTCGAAGGCGTAGAGCTAAGCGGCTGCCAGCTCGCGCCCGCGCGCCGGGTGGCGGGCGGTGACGACGACTGGGGTGCCGCCGCGTGGCGAGAGCGTGATATTGCGGCGGCCGATCTTCTCCGGGGCCGGGCTGGCCTTGCGCAGCTCGCAACGCTGGAGGACCTCGCGCAGCACGATCCGCATCTCGAACTCGGCGAAGGCAGCGCCGATGCAGCGCCGCACCCCACCCCCGAAGGGGACCCAGGCGTAGGTATCCGGCGCCTCCTCGAGGAAGCGCTCGGGACGGAAGGCGAAGGGCTCGGGGTAGACGTCGGCGCGGGTGTGGGCGAGCCAGATCGCCGGCGTGACGTCGGTGCCGGCGGGCAGCGTGAGGCCGTCGGCGACGAGGTCCTTGCTGAGGCGGCGACCGGCCAGCGGCACCACCGGTCGCAGGCGCAGCGACTCGGAGATCGTCGCCCTCAGGTAGTCCTCCTCCCCCGCCTGCAGCGAGTCGCGCAGGCGCTGCAGCTGGTGGGGGTGGCGGAGCAGCAGGTCGAAGGTCCAGGCCAGCGCCGTCGCCGTCGTCTCGTGGCCGGCGAGCAGCAGGGTCATCAGCTGATCGCGCAGGTCGGTGTCGCTCATACGATCGCCGTCGCGCTGCACTCGGTCGCGCTCATCATCACCGGCGATCTCGCTCCCTCCCTCCGCGCTCGGAGCACCGTCGTCCTCGAAGCGAGCCTGCATCATCATCGAGAGGATGTCGTCGCGCTCCTCGTAGTCGCCGCTCGCACGGCGCTCGGCGATCTCGGCGTAGAGCAGCTCGTCGACCTTGCGCAACTGGCCCTCGAACTTGCCCCAGGGCTCGCCGCCGAAGCGGCGCGTTGCGAGGCCGATCAGCTGCGTGAAGGGCGACGCGGTGTCCTCCAGCACCTTGGTCAGCAGCACCCGCAGGTTCTCCAGCCGCGGACCCTCGGCGACGCCGAAGACGACCCGCAGGATCGCCTCGAGGGTGATCGACTGCATGCGGGGGTGGATCGCGAACTCCTCGCTCAACGGCCAAGAGTCGATCTCAGCCTCGACGATCTCCTCGAGGATCGGCTCGTAAGAGCGCATCCGCTCGCCGTGGAAAGGCGGCAGCATCAGCTTGCGGTGGGCGAGGTGGTCGGCGCCTTCGAGCAGCAGCAGCGAGCGGGCGCCGAGGATCGGCTTGAGGATGACGTCGCGGCCCGGTGGCAGCCCGTGCTCGCGCTCGGTATACAGCGCCTTGATCGCGGCCGGGTCGGAGATCATCACCATTGGCCGCTCGAAGCTGATGAATTTGACGCTGAAGTTGTCGCCGTACTTTTCCCGACACTCCTGCATGAAGGGCAGCGGCCGGAAGGCCCACTTGAGCGTCTGCACGAGCGCGTGGCTCGAAGGTTCGGGCGGCAAGCTCACGCGGGACAGGATCGCAGACGAGACCCAATTTTGGCTGGCTAGCCAAGGTATGTTTCGTTAAGCGTGTCGACCCCGGGGAGAGCAGTGGCGATCATCGCCGTGGCGATGGCCGGCGGCCTTGTGCTGTTCGCAGCGGGCGCTGCCGCGACGCCGCGTGTCAAGGTGCCGTTGCCGGCCGCCGGACAGACAACCGTCGTCGTCACCCAACTGTGTTACGCGACGGATTCCGCCCCGCGAGGACTGAAGCTGCGGCTTGCGAATCGCGCCAAGCTCGGCGCCGGCGAACGCGGCATCTACGCCGTCTACCGCAAGCGACGCGCTCGCACGACGGCGCTGACCTTCGTCTCGCTGCTGCTGCGCAAGGAGGGTGCCGCAGCGGGCTCCGCCGGCGCGGCGTCGACGCCGCCCGCCCGCAGCTCTGACGAAAGCTTCCTCGGAACCGAGCTTGGCCTCTTCTTTCTCGAGTCCCACTTCATCGACGATGAGGCCATAGACCGGGAAGAAGCGAGGCGGGAAGAAGACGCCAAGCTGCTCGCCCTGATCCGGGTGATCGGCGACGACGCGCCGATCGAGCTCTCACCGCGGATGGGGCAGATCCTCGAATACGGCGGCGTGGTCGAGCCACCGGCTTCGAATCCCGGCAAGCTGGGCCCGAGCCTGATCGATGCCGACCACTACGACGACGGTCACTCCTTCGGCTGGGACAGCGCCGGCATCAAGCCCGCGATTGGCAGCTGGCTCAACCTGACCGCGGGCACCGACGTCCCCTACGAACGGCTGATCGAAGAGCTCGAGAGCCGCCTGAAGGCCGACCTGGACGGCGACGGGTCGGTGGACAAGCCGAAAGCCCGCGGCAAAATCGAAACCGAAGTCGGCGCCCCCGTCATCAACTAGACACGCCGGAATTTGCGAGCTTGCGCACGCGGAGTCCGACACTCGCGCCAGCTAGCATCGAGCAGGTGCCGCCGGTCGCCGATTTGAAGCTCCATTCCTCCGGGAAGGTGCGCGAGATCTACGAGTGGGAGGACGACCTCTTGATGGTCGCCTCCGACCGAATCTCGATCTACGACGTGGTGATGCCGACCCCGATCCCCGACAAGGGAAAGGTGCTCAACCGGATCTCGGAATTCTGGTTCGAGCTGACCGGCGACATCGTCCCCAACCACTTCGTCTCGGCCGACGTGCCCGAAGAGGTGGCGGAACGGGCGATGCGAGTGCGGCGCCTGGAGATGTACCCAGTGGAGTGCGTCGTGCGTGGCTACCTCTCCGGCTCGGGCTGGAAGGAATACAAGCGCGACAGCAGCGTCTGCGGGATCGAGCTGCCTGAGAATCTGCTCGAGTCCGACAAGCTGCCCGAGCCGATCTTCACCCCGGCGACCAAGGCGGAGATCGGCGACCACGACGAGAACGTCGACTTCGAGCGGGCTGCCCAGATCGTCGGCGACCGGGCGCTGATGGAGGAGCTGCGGCGCATCTCGATCGAGGTCTACACGCGGGGTGCCGAGCACGCCGCCGAGCGGGGGATCATCCTCGCCGACACCAAGTTCGAGTTCGGCAGCCACGCCGGCGCCGAGATCGTCCTCGCCGACGAGGTGCTGACACCCGACTCCTCGCGCTTCTGGCCGGCCGACCGCTACCAGCCCGGCAGCACGCAGCCTTCCTTCGACAAGCAGTTCGTCCGCGACTGGGCCGACGAGGCGGGCTGGGACCACACGCCGCCGGCGCCTGAGCTGCCGCCCGACGTGGTCGAGCAGACCCGCGCCAAGTACGTCGAGGCTTACGAGCGGATCACGGAGCGCAGCTTCTAGTGCCCCGCGGCCCTTCGGAATCCCCGCGTGTGCGGCTGGCGAGTGCCGGACCAAGCGGGGCAAGGACGCAGGGAGGCCGAATAACAGCGCTATTCGGCCGACCGAGGACACAGCACCGCGCAGGTACGGTGCCGCCAGGCGTGCGCGGGGGAACCCCGGATGGCCGTTAGAGCGCGGGTGCTGATCCGGCCCAAGGAGGGGATCCTCGATCCCCAGGGCAAGGCGGTCGAGCGGGCCCTGCCGGCGTTGGGCTTCGAGGGAATCGAGCACGTCCACGTCGGTCGCATGGTCGAGCTGGACGTCGAGGACCCGGCGCGGCTCGGCGAGCTCTGCGAGAAGCTGCTCGCCAACCCGCTGATCGAGGACTACGAGATCGAGCAAATCTGATGCTTGGTCAAGCCCCCCCCGGACGCGGGAGCCGGGGCCTGTCCATATCTGATTCTTCAGGCCCCGGCGGGAGCAGAGGAGGCGGCGTTTCGTGAAGTGGGGGGTGCTCCAGTTCCCCGGCTCCTGCGACGAGCGGGACGCCCTGCAGGCCTGTTCGCTGATCGGTGAAGCGCGGCTCGTTTGGCACGAAGAGCGTGATCTGGAGGGGATCGACGCAGTCGTCGTCCCGGGAGGGTTTTCCTACGGCGACTACCTGCGAGCGGGGGCGATCGCCCGCTTCTCTCCGGCCATGGAGGCGGTGGCGGAGTTCGCGGCGGCGGGCGGCCCGGTGCTGGGCATCTGCAACGGCTTCCAGGTCCTCTGCGAGGCGGGTCTCTTGCCCGGCGCCCTGCTGCTCAACGAGGACCTGCGCTTCCACTGCCGCCAGCTCGACCTGATTCCCGAGGGGTTCGTTGAAGGATCGCAGGGGTCGGAGGCCGGAAAATCCTTCAACGAGCCACTCTCGATTCCGGCCAAGCACGGGGAAGGGCGATTTTGGGCTCCGGAGGAGGTGCTCGACTCGCTCGAGGCTCGGGGGCAGGTCGCCTTCCGCTATGCGCCGGGGCAGAACCCGAACGGGTCGGCGCGCGACATTGCCGGGGTGTGGAATGAGGCGGGCAACGTGCTTGGTCTGATGCCACACCCCGAGCACGCGGTCGATCCGCTGACGGGATCCACCGATGGACTCAAGGTCTTCGAAAGGCTGGTGCAATGACCGCCGCCCCCGGACGCGGGAGCCGGGGCCTGTCCATATCTGATTCTTCAGGCCCCGGCGGGAGCAGAGGAGGCGGCGGCTGATGTCCAAGCACCGCGAGCTGGGTCTGACCGACTCCGAGCTCGAGCTGATCGAGGAAAAGCTCGGCCGCGAGCCGAACGACGTCGAGCTGGCGATGTTCAGCCTGCTCTGGTCCGAGCACTGCGCCTACAAGCACTCGCGCAAGCTGCTGCGACGGCTGCCGACCGAGGGCGAGCGGGTGGTGATGGGGCCCGGCGAGAACGCCGGCGCGGTCGACGTCGGCAACGGCCACGCGGTCGCCTTCAAGGTCGAGTCGCACAATCATCCCAGCGCGGTCGAGCCTTTCCAGGGGGCAGCGACCGGGGTCGGCGGCATCCTGCGCGACGTCTTCGCCCTCGGCGCCCGACCGATCGCGATCCTCGACTCGCTGCGCTTTGGCGAGCTGGACTCGGTGCGCTCGCGCCACCTGCTCGACGGCGCCGTGCGCGGCATCGGCCACTACGGCAACTCGATCGGCGTCCCCAACGTCGGTGGCGAGATCTACTTCGAGGCGCCCTACGAGCACAACTGCCTGGTCAACGCGATGTGCGTGGGGTTGGCGAAGACGGAGGACATGGTGCGGGCTGCCGCGGTCGGAGTCGGCAACGCGGTCGTCCTGATGGGCGCATCGACCGGGCGCGACGGGATCGGCGGCGCCTCGGTGCTCGCCTCGGCCGAGCTCGGCGATGGCGACGAGGCGAAGCGGCCCACGGTGCAGATCGGCGACCCCTTCGAGGAGTCCAAGGTGCTCGAGTGCTGCCTCGAGCTGCTCGACAGGGGCCTGCTCGTCTCGCTGCAGGACCTTGGCGCCGCCGGTCTCACCTCCTCGGCGGCGGAGATGGCCTCGGCGGGCGGCGTCGGCATCGACCTCGACGTCGGCCGGGTGCCGCTTCGCGAGGCCGACATGGAGCCCTTCGAGATCATGGTCTCCGAGTCGCAGGAGCGGATGCTGGCGGTGGTCAAGCCGGCCAAGGTGCCGGAGGTGCTGGCCCTCTGCGAGAAATGGCAGACCGGGTCGGCGCAGATCGGCATCGTCACCGACAGCGGACAGGTGCGCGTTCTGCGCGACGGCGCCCTCGTCGGCGAGATGCCGGTCGAGGCGCTGGTCGATGGCTGCCCGCTTTACGACCTCAGCCCGGCCGAGCCGGACGGCTGGATCTACGGCAACCGCGCGACGCTCGCCGGGGAGACCTCGGCCCACGAGATCCTGCTCGCCCTGCTCGCCTCACCCAGCGTCGCCTCCAAGCGCTGGGCCTTCGAGCAGTACGACTCGGTGGTCGGCTCGCGCACCGTGCGCCGGCCGGAGTCGGCCGACGCGGCCGTGCTGCAGATCCCCGAGGCCGGCAACGCGATCGCCGTCGCGATCGACGGCAACGGCCGCCGGGTTGCCTGCGATCCCTACGCCGGCACGGTCGAGGCCGTGCTCGAGTGCGTGCAGAATCTCGCCTGCGTCGGCGCCGAGCCGCTCGGCCTGACCAACTGCCTCAACTTCGGCAACCCGGAGAAACCGGCGCCCGCCTGGCAGCTCGACCGCGCCGTCAGCGGCCTCGCCGACGCCTGCACCGCGCTCGGCGTCCCTGTCGTCGGCGGCAACGTCTCCCTCTACAACGAGGGACCGGAAGGCCCGATCTACCCCACCCCAGTGGTCGGCATGGTCGGCGAGCTGCCCGACCCAGCAAAGACCTGCGGCAGCGGCTTCGCTCGGGAGGGCGATTCGATCGCCCTGCTCGGCCCCTTCTCCCCCACGCTCGCCGGCTCGGAGCTGGCCAAGCTGCGCGGCGCGCTGGAGATGGGTTTGCCGCAGGCGGACATCGCGGCGGTCGCCGCCGCCTGCGCCGCCGTTCGTGAGGCGGTCCGCGCCGGCAGGCTCTCCTCCGCACACGACGTCAGCGACGGCGGCCTCGCGTGCGCTCTGGCGGAGTCGGCAATCGCGGGCCGGATCGGCTGCCGCGTCGATCTCCAGCCCTTGCGCGAACGCGGCTGCTCGCCCGAGGAGGCGCTCTTCGGCGAGGGCCCTGGCGGATTCCTGATCAGCGGCGAGCGAGACGCTCTCGAATCGCTCGCTGCGACGCTGATCGGCACGGTGGGCGGATCGGCGATCGAGGTCGCCGCCGGCGACCGCAGCCTCGCCGTCGGCCTCGCCGCCGCCGAGGACGCCTGGCGCTCGCTGAGCGAGCGCCTCACTGCAGACGCCGACCTCTAGAACGGCGCCTTCGAGCGGGCGCGCTGCCCGGCCGAGTGGCTCTTGTCGGCGGCTTGCCGCGACTTGCCGAACGACTTGCTGAACAGGCGGCCCAGCGGACCAGGCGCCTTCCCCCCGGCACGCTGCCCCAGCGAGAACCCCTTGTCCGTTCCCCGCCTGGCGTGGTTCGAGAGCCTCGGCAGGAGGAACCCGAGAATCAACAGAAGCACACATACTCCAACTACGGCGGCGATCAACACGGTGTTCTCCCTTGGTCGCTGTCGATGAGTGCCCCTCTCTACCCCGCCATTCCGTTTGGGAATCCGCTCGAGCGGGCATCTTGATCGGTGCGCCCCGCCGTCGCGGGGCCGAGATGGAGGGATGGAATTGAAGCTCGGCTGGCGACCAAGGTGAGCTCGCGATGTCAGAGATAAGCCTCGAAGGAGTCACCAAGGTCTTTGCCGATGGCCAGGAAGCGGTCAAGGACATGAACCTGGAGGTCGGCGATGGCGAGTTCATGATCCTCGTCGGGCCCTCGGGCTGCGGCAAGTCGACCGCGCTGCGGATGATCGCCGGGCTCGAGGACGTCACCAACGGCGAGGTGAAGATCGACGGCGAGGTCGTCAACGACCGGGCCCCCAAGGATCGCGACGTAGCGATGGTCTTCCAGAACTACGCGCTCTACCCGCACATGACCGTGCGCGAGAACATGGGCTTCGCCCTGAAGCTGGCGGGGGTCGAGAAGGAGGAGATCGACCGCAAGGTCGAGGAGGCGGCGCAGACCCTCGACCTGACCCAGCACCTCGACCGCCGGCCCGCCAACCTCTCCGGTGGCCAGCGCCAGCGGGTGGCGATGGGGCGGGCGATCGTCCGCGATCCGAAGGCCTTCCTGATGGACGAGCCGCTTTCCAACCTCGACGCGCAACTGCGCGTGCAGATGCGCACCGAGGTGGCGAGGCTGCAGTCGCGGCTGGAGACGACAACCGTCTACGTCACCCACGACCAGGTCGAGGCGATGACGTTGGGTGACCGGGTGGCGGTGATGCGGGCCGGCCTCCTGCAGCAAGTCGACACGCCGGCGGAACTGTACGAGCAGCCGGTCAACCTCTTCGTCGCCGGCTTCATCGGCTCGCCGGCGATGAACTTCATGCCCGCCGAGCTGAGCGGCGGCAGGGTGAAGCTGCCGATCGGCGAAGCCGACGTGCCCGAGGGCCTGAGTGGCGGGCGTGAGGGAGAGGTGATCGCCGGCCTGCGCCCGGAGAGCTTCGAGGACGCCGAGATGGTCGGCGACCTTCGCGACGAGCGCGGTGTCGTCTTCGAGGCCGAGATCGACCTGGTCGAGTCACTCGGCTCCGACCTCTACGCCTACTTCCACGTCGAGTCCGGCGCGGTCGAGTCCGACCAGCTCGCCGATCTGGTCGAAGAACGGCTGCAGGAGACCGGGATGCCCGAGGTGCGCGAAGGCCAGGAGCAGATCGTCGCCCGCCTCGACCCGGCAAGCAAGATCAAGCGCCGCGATCACGCGAAGCTATGGGCGGACACCTCCAAGCTCCACCTCTTCGACGCCAAGAGCGGCGAGCGGCTCTGACCGATAAAGGTCCGATCGCATCTAGAGACTTCCGGAATACTCAGTCCCTTCAAGTGCTCGATTCCGGAGGAGTCCATGAATCTCGCGTCCATCACCGTAGAACCGGTCCTCGCCACCCTCATCCTCTCGACGTTCGTGCTCGTCGCGGGCACGGTGCTTTGCATAAAGGCCCTGGATAGCGACAAAGAGGACATTGCCAAGCAAACCTTCGCAGTCGTCGGAGTTCTCTTCGGCCTGCTGGCGGCAGGAGGGCTGGGAACTCTTTTCACGAGCAAGCAAGTCGAAGTGGCAGAAAACACCGCCGAGCAGGCAGGAACAGCCGCGGCGAATGAAATATCCAGCAAAGTCTCGAGGCAGGTCAACAAAGCGCTCAACGCCCCACCGCCCGCGGGAAGCCCCCAGAAATAACGGCTAAGGCGAGCTGGACTCGTAGCCCGAGGCGCTCGCAGGCGACAGCATGCCCGCCTCCTCGGTCCGTGTCGCGCCCTCGCCGGCCGGCTTGAGCACGAGAGCAATGGCACCCGACGCCAAGGCAGCGATGACAGCGAACAGGTAGGCGTCGTCGGCAACGGAGAGGGCCTCGACGAGACCCACCGGGTCGCCGACGATGGCGACGAGGATCGCGGTGCCGAGCACGGCGCCGACCTGGCGGAAGGCGGCGTTGACGGCGCTGGCGGTGGCGAAGCGCTCGTCGGGCACGTCGCGGACAGCGGCCGAGCCGAGGGTCGGGAAGGCGAGGCCGATGCCGATGCCGGTCAGGCAGGCGCCGGGCAGCCAGAGCCCCAGCCACTCGGGATCGGCGCCGGCAGAGCGCAGCACCATCACGCCGGCGGCGAAGAAGAGCGTGCCCGGCACGATCACGGCCCGGTGGCCGAAGCGGTCGGCGAGCCGGCCCGCCGGGCCGGCGAAGACGGTCGAGAGAAGCGGCCCCGGCAGGGTGGCCGCGCCAGCCTGGAGCACGGTGTAGCCCCAGATCGAGGTGAGGAAGACGACGTTGCCGAGGATCAGCGAGAAGAAGGCGGCGGCGAAGAGCAGCGTGCCGAGGTTGCCGATGCGGAAGGAGCGGTGGGCGAAGAGCGCCGGCTCGACGATCGGGCGCGGATGGGTAGTGCTCCGCCAGACGACGGCGCCGAGCAGGACGGCGGCGGCGGCGAACGCGGCGAGCGTCGAGGCCGCGGTCCAGCCCCACTCGTTGCCCTCGACGATTGCAAGTGTGACCAGGGCCAGACCGAGAGCCAGCATCAGCGCTCCCGGCAGGTCCGGCAGCTGGCTGTCGCGCTGAGGACGCTCGCGCAGGCGGTTGGCCCCGAGGGCGACGATGGCCGCGCCGAGCGGCAGGTTGACGAGGAAGACGAGACGCCAGTCGGAGAGCTCGACCAGGGCGCCGCCTAGAGTCGGCCCGGTGGCCGCGGCTGCCGCTGCCGCCGCACCCCAGAGACCGACACCAGTCGCGCGCCGCTCAGGGGGGAACGCATCGAGGACGAGGGCCAGCGAGGTCGGTGCGATCAGCGCCGCACCGATCCCCTGCAGGACGCGGAAGCCGATCAGCAGCTCGAGCGAGGGCGCCAGCGCGCAGAGCAGGCTGGCAGCAGTGAAGCCGGCGACGCCGAGCAGGAAGATCCGCTTGTGGCCGAAGCGGTCGGCGAGGCCGCCGGCAGGGACGAGCAGGGCGGCGATGACGACGAAGTAGCCGTCGAGCACCCAGGAGAGCTCCGCCCGATCGGCACCCGCGAAGGAGGCAGAGATGTCGGGGAAGGCGATGTTGACGATCGTCGCGTCGAGGAAGACGAGGAAGGCACCGGCACAGGCGATCGCCACAACACCTCTATGACCGCGGTCATACATCGGCCGTAACTATAGACTATGACCATGGGCATAGCGAGAATCGCCGATGGGGAGCCGAGTGAAGGCAAGCGTCGCGACGGCCGGGCCCTGCTGCTCAACGGCGCCCGCAGCCTGCTGGCCGAGAAGGGCTACGCCGGCATGGAGCTGCGCGACGTGGCCGAGCGCGGCAGGGCGCCGCGCGGCTCGATCTACCACCACTTCCCGGGCGGCAAGGTGCAGCTCGCGCGTGAGGCCGCCGAGCTGGAGGGCGCAACGATCCGCGACCTGATCGAGCGATCGCTCGAGGAGCGCGGCCTGCGGCAGACGCTGAAGATGTTCGGCGAGATCTTCCGGCGCCGGGTGGAGAGCCATCCGGAGCGGATCGGCTGCCCAGTTGCCGCCGCCGCCCTCGCCCGCCCGGAGGATCCGGAGCTGGCTGCCGCCGCCACCGCCGCCTTCCGCAGCTGGGAACAGCCGATCGCCGCCGCCCTGCGCGACGAAGGAGTGAGCGCGAAGGACGCCGAGACCTTCGCCGGCCTCGTCGTCTCAACTGTCGAGGGAGCCCTGATCCGTGCCCGGGCGGCCGGCGACCCCGCGCCGCTCGACGCGGCGATCGGGGGCCTCGAGCAGGCGCTCGACGCCCTGCTCAAGAACGGTTAACCTGCGCGCTATGCGGAGGTGCCTCTTCGGTACGGTTACGGTACTCACGCTCTCGACTCTGGTCGCGCCAAGCGCAATGGCAGGCACCGAGGTGGGCAGCGATTGTGTCGCCGATGGGAGGCGAGGGAATTTGACACTCCTCCCGCTCACCCGCGTTGGCAATTCGTTTCCGCTTACTGCGCAGAGCGCAGGCGTCGTGACCCGTTGGGGTCTTCAAGTCGGAGCAGGCGAGGGGTCTCTCCCTCAGAAAATGCAGCTCTTCTATCCAGGAAACGACGGCAAATACATAAACATTGGCGAGACCGCCGCCGAGCTAGTGGTAGAAGGGGCGAACTCGTTCCCCACCCGGGTTCCGGTACCGAACGGCGGGGTTTACTTTGGTTTGCGTGGGCCGGAGGAGACCTTCGTCTGCGACGAAGAAACCACCGCCACCTCCGCCTTTTACAACGGTGAGGTCAGGTACGGCACGGCGGCACCCTTCGGAACGGAAAACTCGCTTGGCACACCGGTGACAGCAGTCGTCGAGCCTGATTACGACCGCGACGAATATGGGGACGAGACTCAGGACGGCTGCCCGAAAGGCGTCGAGTACCAGAGCGCGTGCCCGAAGGTGACACTCCGACTGAGCGCCAAAAGCCGTGATCGCGCGATCGTCGTTTGGGTCAGGACCAGCACTTCCGGAGCGATCGTCAAGATCTTCGGCCAGGTGGGCTGGAACTTCAAGCCGCGTGCCCAACGCCCCAGACCCAAGGTGCGAATGATCGTCAGCCTCAGCGGCGGCGGTAAGTTCATCGATCCGCGCGTCAAAGGCCGCTTCAGGGTCCCCCTGCCCAAACTCGTGCTGCGCCGCCTGAGTCGCCTGGCCCCGGACGAATCCCTTACAGCCAAGATCGCCGCCCGCTCTACGGACCTTGCCGGGAGGGTGGAGACCAAGCGGATCAGGGTCAGGCTGAAGGGCCAGGGCAACCCCCTGCCCTAGCTGGGTTGGAAGA
>DATNHC010000159.1:0-2134 GCA_035605155.1 Solirubrobacterales bacterium | reverse complement strand
CGAGGCAGCACGACCGCTCGGGCTGGCCCGAGCTGCGCCGCCGCTTCGCCGAGACGGTTGCCGGCAAGACCCGCGACGAATGGGAGGGCATCTTCGAGGGCAGCGACGCCTGCGTCGCGCCGGTGCTGTCGCTGGGCGAGGTGGCGCAGCACCCGCACAACGCTGCGCGTGGCACCTTCGTGGAGCGCGACGGCGTGCTGCAGCCCGCGCCGGCGCCGCGCTTCTCCCGTACCGTGCCCGAGATGGGCGCGGCTCCGCGGCCGGCGGGGGCGGATACCGAGGCCGTGCTCGCCGACTTCGGCTTCTCCCAGGCGGAGATCGGTAGGTTGAGGGATGCTGGTGTGGTCGGGATAGCGTGAGAGGACCCGGAGGGTCTGATACCGGCGAGCTTAATGTTTGATCTGCGGCCTGATCCTCATGATCCACGGGTATGACGTGAGCGAGGTCAGGCGTCCAGTGTCCCGGCGCAGGCGCCGCCATGCCCTCGACGCGGCAGTGACGATCGCCTTGTAGTCGTTGAGCAGCCGCAGCGACAGGAAGCGCGCCTTCAGATGCAGCCAGACGCGCTCGACCGGATTGAGCTCGGGCGAGTAGGGCGGCAGCGGCACCAGCGTGATGCTGGCCGGCACGCGCAACGCCTTGGAGCTGTGCCAGCCGGCGCCGTCGAGCACGAGCGCGACGTGCTCGCCGTTGGCGATCGTCTCGGCGAATGCATCGAGAAACGCCTGCATTGCGACCCTGTTGGCGTCGGGCAGGATCAGCGCGAACGCGTTGTCGGTGCCGGGCTCGATGGCGGCGTAGATGTAGGCGTTGACATAGCGCTGATCGAGCAGGCCCGGCGGTCGCTCGCCGCGCTTCCACCAGATGTGGCAGACGCGGCCCTTCTGCCCGATGCGCGCCTCGTCCTGGAAATAGACGCGCAGGCGCTTGTCCTTATGTGTATCGGCAATCTTTCCGAGCGTTCGCCGGGCTCTTTTTAAAGGCCGCTGCCGCGGCCGGGTTCTTCATCGGGTGTGTCGGCCGCGCTTTCTGCCGTGACAGGTCGAGCCGTCGCAGGACGCGGCCCATCGACGCCGGATGCATCGACTTGCCGAACTTCTTCTTGGCGATGGCCACGAGATCGTCGCGCGTGAAGGCGCAGAAGCCGTCCTTCTCCGGATCGGGCCCGGCCATGACGATGGCGAGCAGCTCGGCCTGCTCGTCGAGCGTCAGCATCGGCGGACGGCCGCCGTTCCAGGTGTCGCAGAGCCCGGCGACACCGTGCGCGTTATAGCGGATGACCCAGTCCCTGAGCGTCTGGCGGTCCATGCCGGCGCACTTCGCCGCCTCAGCACGGCTCATGCCGTCGAGCGCATTGGCGATCCCCAACAGGCGCCGGGAGATGCGGGCGTCCGGCTCGGACTTGGCGAGCTTGCGCAGCACCGTCGATGTGCGGTCCTTGCGGATCTTCAGCTTCGCCATCGCTCGTCTCCTCGGCCGAATCGCTCCGACCATGGAGTCAGAATTGAAGGCCGATGGGAATCGCCGGACGGCAACACGAGTCGAACTTTACGCTCGCCGGTATCAGACCCCTCGCATCAGCCTCGGAGGTTCAAATCCAGGTCGTTGCGAGGGGTCTGACCCCGTCACCGTCACGCCGCCTTGATGTTGGACCGCTTCACCCGGTCGAGGTTCTGGCCCTCGATGCGGATCAGCTTCACGGATGCCTCGCGCTTGGGGGAGTGAACGTCGCCAACGTCGTAGAGATGGGCGTCGCCGGGGTGCATGAGGTAGGTCCTGGCCGGCTCGACCAGGGTGGGCTCGGCGCCCGCGCCCGCCCTGGCGACGCGCCAGTCCGTCATCTCGGTGACGCCGGCGGCCTGGCCGTAGATGGCCCAGCTGGGACCGTGGTCGTGCGGGGCGCCGTCGGCTCGGCCGCTGTAGACGTGACCGCAGATGCAGAAGCCGAGGTCGGCATCCTCGTAGAGCACCTCGCGCGGGTTGGCGCCCGGCGCGCGCTCCTTGAGGTGCGCGGCAAGGAAGGCCTCGTCCTTGAGGGCGCGCGAGACCAGGGTGCACACCGCCTCCTTGGCGGGACGGCCGGAGCCGGCCTCGAGGGTCTCGCGGATGTCGGCGGCGAGTTGCATCAGGGTGT
>DATNHC010000158.1:0-3562 GCA_035605155.1 Solirubrobacterales bacterium | reverse complement strand
AGCTGCTCGCCGCCGAGGCCGGGATCGCGCGGCTCTCGATGGTCGAGGTGACCGCGGCGGGCGACGACGCGCGGACCCGCTACCGGGCGGCGTTGGCGCGCTTCACGCCCTTCCTCGAGGAAGGGCGTGAGTACTCCAGCCAAACCGAGGACCTGCCCGCCGACACGGCCCGCTTCGCGATCGGCGGCGCCACCTCGATGATCTTCGACGAGATCCGCGCCGGTCGCGGGCCGGAGCTGGAGCGCATCCTGCCTGACCTGGTATTCGCGGTGCTGATGCCTTACCTCGGGCCGGAGGGCGCTGAGAATGAGATGCGGCGGGTTACGCAGGCCCGTTGAATAGTGCGTTCGCTCTTTGTCCGCCTCTGCCTGACAAAGAGCGAACGCGGTCAGACGCCCTCGCCGTGGCGGCCTTCGCCGCCGGCGAAGCGGGCTGCGCCCCTAACGGCGATCTCGAGCACCTCGTTGCCGAGCTGGCGCTCGAGGTCGAGGCCGGCGGCGAGAGGTTGGCCGAAACCTTCGATTGCTGCTTTGCGGTCGGCGAGCATCGTCTCTTGGGGGAAGGAGGCGATGCGCTCGGCGAGCTCCAGGGCGCGGTCCAGGTGCTTGCCGGGCTCGACCAGCTCATTGACCAGGCCGATGCGGTGCGCCTCCTCGGCCTGCACCGGACGGCCGGTGAGGATCAGCTCCAGGGCTCGACCGATGCCGACGACCCGAGGCAGGCGCTGGGTGCCGCCGTCGAGCAGTGGCACGCCCCAGCGGCGCTCGAAGAGACCGAAGGTGGATTGCGGTGTGGCGAGTCGCATGTCGCACCAAAGAGCCAGCTCGACACCGCCGGCGAGGCACCAGCCATCGACCGCGGCGATCGCCGGCTTGGAAGGCGTCAACCGAGTCGGGCCCATCGGGCCGTCGGGGTGGGTGACGTCGAGGTTCATCGCCTTCAGGTCGGCGCCGGCGCAGAAGGCGACCCCGCCAGCGCCGGTGAGAACGAGGACCCGGGCCCCTTCGTCGGCTTCGAAGTCGCGCAGCCCTTGGCGGAAGCTCTCGGCCGCGCTGGCGTCAATCGCGTTGCGGCGTTCGGAACGATCGATGGTCAGCACGGCGGCTGCCCCGATTCGCTCGTAGCGAAGCTCCCCGCTCATCGACGACCGATCCTCCCATAGATGCGGGGAAGGGCGGGAGCGGGCGGGCTAGTCGCAGCGGCCATCCGGGTCTCGCGGCGACGCCCAGCTCCCGGGGATGCGCCCCGGCACGCGGTCAGCGAAGGGCAGGCGCTCGCCGACGGAACCAAAAATAAGCATCTCCTCAGACACCAATGCGTTGTCTGAGGGGTGTGGGGTGTGCGGCTGGCGAGCGCCGGACCAAGCCAGGCAAGGACGCAGCCGTCGAAGCCAACGCAAAAAACGACCGGGGGTGACGCTCGGTTGCCTGCCGTACGCGTAGCCTTCGCGTACTGAAGCTCGTTGCGCCACCTTCGAGGCGGTGTCCGTTGGGCTTCCGCGGACACCGTCTTCCCAGTCGCAGAACGAACTTAGCGCGCCACTTCCAGCGCCGCTAGAGGGGCAACGAGTACGTTCCCGCAAAATCCGAGAATTGCGCGACGGCGCCGGGCTGGCAGCCGATCGCGACGGCTGGCACTCGGTGATTTTGCTCGAGAACCAGGCTCACCTCGTGGCGCGTCGGCCCCAGGTAGCGAGCGGCGGCTAACCTGCGCCCGTGCGAATAGACGAGATCATCGCTGCCAAAGCGCCGACCTTCTCGGTCGAGTTCTTCCCGCCAAAGACCGCGGAGGGATCCGAGACCCTGTTCGCGACCGCACGCTCGCTGCGCGAGCTGGAGCCCGACTTCGTCTCGGTCACATACGGCGCCGGCGGCTCGACTCGCGAGGGCACTGTCGAGATCACGCGGGCGCTGAAGGACGACCTCGGCTTCGAGACGATGGCGCACCTGAGCTGCGTCGGTGAGACCAAAGAGGGCCTCGGAGCGACGCTGGACCGAATCGCTGCGGCCGGGATCGAGAACGTCTTCGCCCTGCGTGGCGACCCGCCGCGCGGCCAGGAGGACTTCGTCCAGCCCGAGGGGGGGCTCGGCAGCGCGGCGGAGCTTGCCGCCTTCATTGGCTCGGGCTGGGACTTCAGCATTGGCGGCGCCTGCTTCCCGGAGGTTCATCCGGAGGCGCCCGACCTCGAGACCGACCTTGCCTACCTGCGGACCAAGGTCGAGGCCGGGGCCTCATTCCTGATCACCCAGCTCTTCTTCGACAACCAGGTCTACTTCGACTTCGTCGCCGCCGCGCGGGCGGCCGGGATCGAAGTGCCGATCATCGCCGGCGTGATCCCGGTGGCGAGCTTCGCGCAGACAAAGCGGATCTGTGCGCTATGCGACGCCTCGATCCCGCCGCGTCTCGAGGCTGCCTTCGCCGCTGCCGATGGCGAGGAGCAGGCCGAGTTCGAGCTCGGGGTCGCCTTCGCTGCTCAGCAGTGCGCCGAGCTGCTGCTCGGCGGGGCGCCCGGAATCCACTTCTACGCACTCAACCGGGCGCCGGCCACGCAGGCTGTGCTGGGTGCGTTGCATGCAGCGCGGCCTTGGGAGCGTGGCGCGTCGGACGACCTGGCAAGGCTCTCTGAGTAAAATGGTCGGCCGCTGATGGCAAACCGTAGGGAGGAAGAGCGCGAGCGGCTGCGCCAGGCCCGTCTCGAACGCGAGAAGAAACAGGCGGGGTCCGAGCGGCGCAGGCTGATGGTTGGCTATGGCGTCGCTGGCGTGATCGGCGTTGTGGTGCTCGTCGGCCTCGTCCTGGTGATCATCTCGGCCGCCAACGAGAACAGCGGCGGCGAACCGCACATCGACCAGCGCACCGGCTCGACCAACGGCGCCCAGCCTGACAAACGCAAGGGGACCGAGCCGGCGGCGACCAAAGTCACCGACCTGCAGGAGGCGGCGCGGCTGGCGGACTGCGACCTGCGACTGAAACTCAGAGACGAGGGTCACAATCACATCCCGGTCACGGCGCCGACGCCGGAATACGGCACCAACCCGCCGACCTCGGGCAACCACGCCGAATCGCCCTACCAGCAGGCTGACGGCGCCTACAGCGAGATGCCAAAGGAAATCTCCCTCGTCCACACGCTTGAGCACGGCCGCATGGAGATCCAGTACAGCCCGGATCTCTCCGAGGCGGATCAGCTGGAACTGATCGGCCTCTACGAAACGATGTGGGGCGGCACCGTCATATTCCCGAACGAGAACATGCCCTACGAGGTTGCGGCGACGACCTGGACCAACCTGCTCGGCTGCAACGAGTACAAAGGCTCGATCACGCTCGACGCGATCCGTGCCTTCGGCAAAGAGACCTGGGGGAAGTACGGCGGCGAGCCGGTAAACACCTTCGATCCGACCGCGCCGACGCCGGTCGAACCAACGGTCAACTGATAGCCCTCGAACAACCGGCCTGAGATGAGGCCCTCTGCGTCGGTCGTGGAGGGTCTTTCTCTTTTCTCTAGAGAGGGAGGTTGTCGATGGACCTGGTGAGCGCAGAGCTTCCTGCAAAGACGCTGGTGGTG
>DATNHC010000157.1:0-20767 GCA_035605155.1 Solirubrobacterales bacterium | reverse complement strand
CCCCGCCCGAGGCCGAGGCGCCCAGCGCCGAGGCCAACGGCGAGCCGGAGCTCGAGCCGGAGGAGCTGGCCGCCGACGAGGAGCCGCAGGACTGGGAGGCAGCCGGCGAGGACGGCGAGGAGACGATCGAGGAGGCGCCTGAGGACCCCGGCGCCGAGCGGCGCTTCTGGTTCGAGCACGCGACCGGCGCCGGCAAGACGGTCGCCGCGGTCGGCTTCATCGACGCTTCGCGCACCGGCGGCGTTCTGATCCTCACCCACCGCCGCAACCTCGTCGACCAGTTCATCGGCGAGATCTCCGAGCGCGGCTACAAGGAGCGGCTGCGCCCGCCGCTGATGGACGGTCGCGACGACCCCGACGGGCCGGTCACGGTCGAGACCTACCAGTGGTTCGTGCGCAACCACAAGAAGATCTCCGACGCCTACTCGATCGTCATCTGCGATGAGGCGCACACCGCGCTGGGCGAGAAGACCAGCGCCTGCATCCGCGCCTGGACCGGCCCGGTCTTCATCGGCATGACCGCGACCGGGGCGCTGATCGCCCGGCACGTCACCGATCTCTTCCCGACCCAAACCTCGCGCTTCGACCTGATCCAGGCCGCACGTCGTGGGGTGATCTCGCCGCTGCGCTGCATGCGCATCCCGCCTGGCCCCGGGGTGCGGACGATCGCCAAAGTGCCGCTGCGCAAGGGGGAGGTCGACCAGGACTTCGACCAGGAGGAGCTGGCCGCGCTGCTCGATCAGGAGCCTTTCAACGTGGCGATCGCCGATCTCTACAAGACGCGCTTCGAGGGCATGCCCGGCGTGCTCTACACGGCCGGCGTGCAACACGCCAAGAACGTCGCGCGCGCCCTGCAGAACGTCGGCATCGCGGCCCGCGCCGTCTCCGGTGAGACGCCGAAGCGCGAACTGGCGGAGATCCTCGCCGGCTTCGAGCGTGGCGAGGTCGACGTGCTCTGCAACGCGATGCTGCTCGCCGAGGGTTGGAACTCTCCGCGGGCGACGCTCTGCATGCACCTGGCGCCGACCGCCTCGCGGCGCATCTACCAGCAGCGGGTGGGCCGCGTGACACGGCGCGCGCCAGGTAAGGAGGCCGGCCTGGTGATCGACTTCGTCCACCCGGCGACCACCCATGACGAGGCGATCGTCACCCTGCACAGCCTGCTCGACCGCGACGTCTATCGCGGCGGCGCGATCGTGATCGGCCCGGTGCGCCGCGCCCGCGGGCGGCGGATCAAGGTCGAGCGGCGGATCGTGCCGGTCTCCGACAACGAGGAGCGGCGCATGCAGGTGCTCGAACGCGAGCTCTGGCGAATCGCCGTCGACAACCTCGATCACCCCGAGCAGCACGCCTGGGCAGCGTTGGCCGGGGCGCGCATCAACCCGCAGGGCTGGCGGCGCGGGCGGGCGATCCTGCAGAGCTCACGCTCGAAAGAGCTGCGCCGCCGCTTCCTGCTCACCTGCGTGCAGCGCAACCGCAGCTCGCAGCTGAAACTGAAAGCGCTGAGCGAGATTGCCGACTTCGGGGATCCTGACGCTTTTGACGACGCGATCGACATCGTCGGCACCTGGAGTCGTGAGGACAAGCGCTCCGGCACGCGGACGCTGCTGCAGGCGCTGGTCGACAAGCGGATCGGGCGGCGCGATCAGGCGCAGGCCTGGGTTTGGAGGCTCGCCACCTACACGCGCGAGCTGCATGAAGAGTATGCGGTGCAGCGCTGGCCCGAGACCAAGCGGCTGCTCGGCCTGCTGGTCAATTCCTCAGGCCGCGCCCACGGGCGCAACGCACGACGTCTGGTGCACGCGGCGCGCAAACAGGACCGCCGCCTGGCGGTGGCGCTGCTCGCGGCCGCTGTCTCGCACACGCCGGAGGGCGAAGAGGTCCTGCGCGGCGCTCGCATGCGCATGGCCCGCAAGCCTTCGGCGATCGCCCGTGAGCTGCTGCGCAACTTCCCCAAGGGGGGCAAGCGGCGCAAACGGCCGAACAAGAAGCGGGGCACGAGGAAAGACGCAGAGACGGCGAAAGGTGACGCGGGGGCCAAGGGGACGAAACCCGTGAGCGATTCGGAGAAGGATGCCGCGGCGCGCGAGGACTCAGAGGCGCAGTTGGACCTCGCCGGCTCCGAGGCTGGCGGTGCCACCCCCGCTGAGGACGACGACGAGGTTGCCGCGGCCATCGATACCGTCGGCGACGCCTGAGCCGCCCTCCCAGCTGATCTCGCGCCCATACAGCCCGTCGCGTCGCCGCCACTCGGCGAGGACGTCCTCGTGTCGCGCGTAGACCCAGTGGTCTAGATGGCGATTTAGCACCCCCGCAGCGGTTGAGGGAGTCGGGGAGAGTCCCGCCGGAGCAACAGCGGGGAGGCTCCGTCGGGACTCCCCCCGACTCCCCGTAGCCCCACCGAAGAGCGAGACCGCCGGTTGACGAAGGTCTGGTGGGAACTCGTCTGGAGCGATGAGCAAGTTCAGACCGACGCCGATCACCGCCCAGCCGTCCTGCGGCTTGGCCTCGATCAGCACGCCGGCCAGCTTGCGCCCATCGAGCCAGACGTCGTTGGGCCACTTGACCATGCACTCGATGCCGGGCCGTAAGGCCTCGGCGGCAGCGCAGACCGCAAGCGGCACAGAGAGTGGCAGCAGCAGGTGGCGCTCGTCGAGTGGGCACAGGATCGCCGAGTAGAGCAGTGCCTTGCCTTCGGGCGCGGTCCAGACCCGCCCCTGCCGGCCGCGTCCCTCGGTCTGCTCGTCGGCAGTGACGACGGTTCCGCCCGGTGCCCCCTCCTCGGCCAGCTCGCGAGCGCGCGTATTGGTCGAGTCCGTGACCCGGTAATGGCGGTGTGGGGCCCCGAACGTCATTCCGGTGCGCTTTTTGCGGTCTATGCCCATATAAGGCGCACCGGAAGCGTCAGGGGTGGGTGGCCTGGGCGTCGGTGAGCAGCGCTGCGATCAGGCCCTCGACGTCATGGCGCTCGGCTTCGACGTGCACCTCGAGGCCGGCGGCGCGGGCCGCTTCGCTGGTGACGGGGCCGATCGAGACGATGCGGGCCTCGCGGGGGAAGCCGCCGCCGAGCGTCTCGGTCAGGTTGCGTACCGTGGAGGAGGAGGTGAAGGTGACGTAGTCGGCAGCATGGGCCGCCTCGATCGACTCTTCGTCCGGCTGCTCGCGGACCGTCTCGTATAGAGCGACGACGTCGACCTCGGCACCACGCTCGCGCAGCGCGTCAGGGAGCACGTCTCGGGCCTCGGCGGCGCGCGCGACGAGCACCCTGCGGCCAGCGACCTCGACACCAGCGAGCGCCTCGACCAGGGCCTCGGCGACGAACTTCTCCGGGACGACGTCGGCGGCGATGCCGCGCTCGGCGAGGGCGCGGGCGGTACCGGGGCCGATTGCGGCGACGGGGGCGCCAGCCAGGGCGCGGGCGTCGCGGCCGGTGGCGCGCAGCGCCTCGAAGAGCAGATGGACGCCGTTGGGGCTGGTTAGGCAGATGAGCGCGTAATCGCGGATCGAGCCCACCACGCGCCTCACCTCGTCCGTCTCGATGCTCGGCTCGATGCGGATCGCCGGCAGCTCTACCACCTCGGCACCGAGGCCACGCAAGGTCCTGGCAAGGCCACTCGCCTGCGCACGGGCGCGGGTGACGACGACGCGGCGCCCGTGCAGCGGCCGCCGCTCCAGCCAGGCCAGCTCCTCGCGCCGTCGGACCACCTGGCCGACGACGATCAGCGCGGGGGCGCCGATGCCCTCTCGCTCGACTGCCTCGGCCAGCGTGCCCAGCGTCGCGACCACCGTGCGCTGCCCGTCCATCGTGCCGCGCTCGACCGCGGCGGCGGGTTCCTCGGCATCCCGACCTGCCTCGATCAGGGCGGCCGCATTGGCAGCGAGACGCTTGACGCCCATGTAGAAGACGAGCGTGCCGGGGAAGCGCGCCAGCGCCTCCCAATCGATTGCGCTCTCCTCCTTCTCCGGGTCCTCGTGGCCGGTGACGAAGGCGACGGCGGAGGCATCGTCGCGGTGGGTGACAGGGATGCCCGCGTAGGCGGTGGCCGCAACCCCCGCGGTGACCCCGGGCACGAGCTCGAACTCGACTCCGGCTGCGCGCAGCGCCTCTCCCTCCTCGCCGCCGCGCCCGAAGACGAAGGGGTCGCCGCCCTTGAGCCGGACGACGCTCTTGCCGGCCCGCGCAGCTTCGATCAGCCGCGCCCCGATCTCTTCCTGCGGCATCGAGGGGCGACCGGGCGCCTTGCCGACGTAGACCAGCTCGGCGTCCTCGCAGGCACCGTCCAGTGCCCCCGTCGGGATCAGCCGGTCGTAGAAGATCGCGTCGGCGGCGGCGATCAGCTCCAGGGCCCGGGCGGTCATCAGCCCCGGGTCGCCAGGGCCGGCGCCGACCAGGTAGACGATCCCCGCCCGCGCGCTCACGCACTCCTCCAAAGGGGGGTGTCTGAGCTTGCCCACGATATGTAGTGGGAAAACTCAGACACGCCCGCCGCTCCAGGTTTCGGCGCGGTCGAGGAGGTCGCGAGCGCCGGCGCCCTGGAGGCGCTCGACGAGCTCGGCGCCGAGGGCGGCGGGCTCGGCGGCCTCGCCCTCGACGCGATCGCGGATCCACTCGCTGCCGTCGGGGAGGCCGACGAAGGCGTCGATGCTCATGCGCTCGCCCTCGACAGTCGCATGGACGCCGATCGGCGTGGCGCAGGTGGCGTCGAGCAGCGAGACGACAGCGCGCTCGCCGGTCAACTCGCGCAAGGCACGCTCGTCTCCAAGCGAGGCGACAGCTGCGGCGGTCCCCTCGTCCTCGGTGCGGATCTGCAGCACCAGGGCGCCCTGGCCCGCCGCGGGCGTCATCGACTCGGCCGGGATCGCGAACGACGCCTCCGCCTCGCGGCCCAGCCGGCGCAGGCCGGCGACGGCGAGCACGATCGCGTCGAGCTCTCCCTCATTGAGCTTGCGCAGGCGGGTGTCGACGTTGCCGTGCAGCTCGCTCGGCTCGAGGTCTGGGCGGACCGCGAGCAGTTGGGCGCGGCGTCGCAGGCTGGCCGTCCCGACCCGGGCGCCCTCCGGCACGTCGTCGAGTGAGCTGCCGGCGCCGATCCAAGCATCGGCTGGGTTCTCGCGCGCCGGCACGGCGGCGATCGCCAGACCGTCCGGCAGCTCGGCCGGCAGGTCCTTGGCTGAGTGCACGCCGATCTCCGCCTCGCCGTCGAGCAGCGCCTGCTCGACGCCACGCACGAAGCGCGACTTATCCCCCGGCTTGCCGTCCGAGCCGACCTTGACCAACTCGGCGCCGTCCAGCATCTCGGCGATCTGGCCCGCTTGCGCAAGAGCCAGGGCGCTGCTGCGAGTTGCGATGCGCAGCGTCAAGTGGATTTGCGGCGACGCAGCTCCGTCACGTTCGAGCCGCGCTCGGTCTCCGGCTCGGTCTCCGGGTCGAGCCCGAACAGCTCCCGCAGAGCGCTGACGTAGAGGTAGGCGTCGTCGCTGCCGGCCGAGCGCTTCATGCGCAGGGTCGGCTCGTGCAGGAGGCGCGAGGCGATCGCCTTGGCCATCGCGGCGAGGCGCTCCCGGTCAGCCTCGCCGAGGCTCTCCCAACGGCCCTCGTTCTCGGCCAGCACCCGCCGCAAGACCTCGTCGGCGCGCTCGCGCAACGCGGCGATCGTCGGCACGACCTCGAGCGCTGCCAGCCAGCGCTCGAAGCGATCCTGTTCGGCGTCGAGGATGCGCTCCGCCCGCCGTGCCTCGGCCTCGCGACCGCTGGTGTTGCGTTCGACGATCTGCTGCACGTCGTCGATGTCATGCAGGCTGACTCCGGTGAGCTCGCGGCACTCTGGCTCGACGTCCCGTGGCACGGCGATGTCGACCAGCAGCAGCGGCCGGCCCTCGCGCGTCGCCATCACGTGCTCGAGCTCGTCGCGCTCGACGATGTGGTGGGGAGAGTTGGTCGCCGAGACGACGATGTCGGCCTGCTCGAGCTGCTCGGGCAGCTCATCGAAGCGGACCGCGTTGCCACCGAAGCGCTCTGCAAGGCCAATCGCGCGGTCGTAGTGGCGGTTGGCGACGAAGACGGTGGCGACGCCGCGACTGACCAGGGCGCGGGCGAGCAGCTCGGCGGTCTCGCCGGCGCCGATCACCAACACGCGACGCTCGGCGAGATCGCCGAGCGTGTGCCGCGCCAGCTCGACCGCGACCGAGGGGATCGAGACGTTTTTCTCGCTGATCCCGGTCTCCTCGCGAGCCCGACCGCCGGCGGTGAGGGCGCCGCGGAAGAGGCGGTTGAGGATCGGACCGGTGCCGCCCTCGACCAGGGCCAGCTCGTAGGCGCGTTTGACCTGGCCCTGGATCTCGGCCTCGCCGACGATCATCGAGTCGAGCCCGGCGGTGACGCGGAAGAGGTGGCGGACGGCCTCGCCGGCACGCAGCGAGTAGAGGTGGCCGAGCAGCTCGGTGGGGCGGATGTCGGCCTGCCGGGTGAGCACACCGAGTGCCGTCGACTCGGCCTCGACCGGGTCCGAGACGACCAGATAGAGCTCGGTGCGGTTGCAGGTCGAGATCGCCGCCGCCTCGTGGATTCCGGCAACCTCGGTCAGCTCGCGCAGGGCGCCCGCGGCGCGTCCCTCGGTCAGCGCGAGCCGCTCGCGCAGGTCGAGTGGCGCCGTCTTGTGGGAGACGCCGAGAGCGAGCAGCTCAGACATCAGACGCCGCCTCCTCCGCTCCGCGAGGAGCCAAAGAGTCAGATATGGATGGCTCCTCGCTTCCGCGTCCGGGGGCGGCTATTTCTCCGTTGGCGCGGTTCTCCGCAAATCCGGCCAGCTCTTTCAGCTCGCGCTCGATGCGCTGCAGTTTGGCCGCCATGATCGCCACGTAGATCAACACCAGGACCAGGAAGACCACATAGGCACCGGCGACGTACTTGCCGGCCTCGTCGAGCGGCAGGGCTGGGGCTGCCAGCGGCAGGAAGTCCACCCTAGCTCACCTCCGGCGCGATCCGCGAGCCGCCGCCCGGCAGCGGCGCGTCGATCGCGCGGCGCAGGCGCTTGAGCTGACCCGAGGCGCTCTTCGCGGTCAGCTCGAGCTTGACCAGGGTCAGCCAGAGCAGGCCCATCGCCAGCAGCGAGACGAGGAAGGTGAGCATCATCGAGCCGGGCAGGCCGCCGCTGGTGGTCGCGAAGACCCGCGGGTGGACGAGGCTCTCGGCGAGCCGCACGGCCATGAAGTTGAGCGGCACGAAGGCGCCGGCGGTGACGGCGAAGACCGAGGCGTAGCGAGCCTGGCGCTCGGGGTCCTCGATCGCGTAGCGGAAGGGGTAGTAGGTCGCGTACATGAGGAAGACGATCAGGAAGCTGACCAGGGTCGGCTCGTCCCAGACCCACCAGTGCCCCCAGGAGGCCTTGGCCCAGATCGAGCCGGTGACGAGCACGGCGACGCCGAAGATCACCGACATGTGGATCGCGACGTAGGAGTAGGCGTCCCAGCGTCGCTCGCCGCTGCGCAGGTGGAGGATCGCGAAGACGCCGCCGGCGACGAAGCCGCAGAGCGCGACGATCGCCAGCGGCACGTGCAGGTAGAAGATCTTCTGGATGAAGCCCTGGTCGGCGTCGAGCGGGGCGTAGAAGAAGGTCAGCGAGAGCGCGGCGGCGATCGCCACGACGGTGGCGATCGAGAGAGGTCTGAGTCCTTTGCCGTACATGCCTGAGTTTGGGCGGTGGGAGGCGGCCTGCCCGCTAGTCCTCCAGTAGGAAATCGAAGACGGCCCAACCGAGCAGGAGGAAGATCAGATCGTATAGGGAGAGCACTGCGAGCCAGGTGCCGAAGCGCTCATAGGCGGGACCGCCCATGGCCAGCAGCGGCTCGCTGGCGCCAGTCGCGGCGATCATCAGGGGTACGACCAGGGGCAGGAGGACGAGCGGGCCGAGCAGGTCGCGGGCGCGCGAGTGGACCGCCATCGAGGAGATCAGCGTGCCGGTCGCGGCGATGCCGAGGTCGGCGAGGAGCAGCACGGCCGCCAGGGGGGCGAGGGGCGCGGCGGAGTCGAGGAAGAAGACGGCAAAGACCGGCACGACGACCAGCTCGAGGACGACCAGGTAGGCGAAGAGCGCCGCTGCCTTGGCGGCGAAGAGCGCGCTGCGGTCGATCGGCGCCAGGCGGATCGCGTCGAAGCCGCCCTCCTCGCGCTCGGCGACGAAGAGGCGGTTGACGCCGAGCAGCGCCGCGAAGAGCAGCGTCCCCCAGAGCACGCCGGAGGCGAGGCTGCCGGAGAGGCTGGTGCGGTCGAGGCCGAAGCGGAAGATGACGAAGGTGGTGGTGGCAAAGAGCGCCATCGCCGGCAATGACTGCAGGGTGCGCAGCTCGGCTCGCAGGTCCTTGGCGAGGATCGTCGTGAACGCGGCACGGGAAGGCGTCATGCGAGCACCGCTCTGCCGCCGGCCTCGAGGCGCAGCACCTGATCCGCCTCGCCCTCGAAGCGCTCGGGGTCGTGGCTGACGACGACTCGGGTACGGCGCTCGCCGGACCCGATCAGTGCCCGCGCCAGCTCGCGTCCCTCGGCGTCGAGGTTGGAGTCGGGCTCGTCGAGCAGCAGCAGCTCAGGCCGGTGCAGGACGCAGCGGCAGATCGCCAGGCGTTGGCGCATCCCGGCCGAGAGCTCGGCGACGCGCTCGTCGGCGCGGCGCTCCATCCCCACAGCGGCCAGCAGCTCGGCGATCCGCGTCTCGCCGCCCTCCCCCTCGATTCCGTGCAGCCGGGCATGGAAGCGCAGGTTCTCGCGGCCGCTGAGGTCGCGGTAGAGCAGCGGCTCGTGGCCGAGGAAGCCGATCCGCCCGCGCAGCTTCCAGGCCTCGCCTGGCAGCGAGCAGCCGAGCGCCCGCACCTCACCGCCGCTCGGGCGCAGCAGGGTGGCGAGGATGCGCAGCAGGGTCGTCTTGCCGGCGCCGTTCGGCCCGAGCACGAGCAGGGTCTCACCCACGGCGAGCTCAAAGCCGATGCCGTCCAGCGCCGTGCGTTCGCCGTACTCGCGGCGCAGGGCGGTGACGGAGATGGCTGGCTCGCTGGTGCTGGCTTGGGTCATCTCGAGTGTGGGACCGAGTCTGGCCCGGTCTCCGAGCGGGGCAATGACGTTTCGGCACCCTCCCACACCTCGGTGTCGCGGCGCTCGCGCGAGCCGCAACCGAAAGGTACGCTTTGGAAGTTGTGAGTGATCAAGCCCCGCTGCTCAACGAAACCGACAACTACGGGCCGCTCTTCATGCGCGTCGCCGAGCAGCTCGGCAGCTACGACACGACGAGCGAGGACGCCGCCCAGGTGGTCGAGCTGGTCGGCCTCGGCCCGGGAGCGAAGGTGCTCGATGCGGGCTGCGGGTTCGGCCGCTTCGCCGCCGCCCTGATGGAGCATGGCTGCGACGCGGTGGGGGTCGACGTCTCGCCGGCGGCGATCGCCGAGGCCGAACGGCGCTGTCCAGGCCCGACCTACGTCGTCGCCGACCTCAGAGAGCCCCTGCCGGAGGGGCTCGGTCCCTTCGACGCCCTGGTCAGCATGTACTCGAGCTACGGCTACGGGGCGACAGTCGAGGAGGACGAGGAGATGCTGCGTGCCTTTCACCGCGCGCTGGTGCCCGGTGGCCGGATGGTGATGCAGCTTTCCGACCTTGAGCGTTCCCGCTACCGGCTGAAAACCGACGAGGGCGTCGTCGTGCGCGAGACCAACGGCGTCGTCGAGACGCTCGACGTCGACTTCTCGACCGGGATGCTCTGCGTCCACTACGACCTCGACGGCGAAGAGATGGACTCGCGCATCCGCATGTACGAGGCCGAGGACCTGGAGCGGATGGTGCGCGAGGCGGGCTTCGACGACGTCGAGCGCTACGGCGACTTCGCCCGCAGCCCGAAGCGACCCGAGGACCGCCTGGTGCTGGTGGCGACGGCATGAGCGCAACGCGTTCGGCGGCAAATGAACCCCCTACGCGTTTCGCCGGGGCTGCGGTCGTCGTCGACGCCTACTCGACCGGGGCCAAACTGGCGCCGCGCTTTGCCGCTGCCGGCCTGCCGGTCGTTCACGTGCAGAGCAGCCCGCAGATGCCCGAGTTCTACCTGCGCGCCTTTCGGGGCGGCGACTTCGTCGAGAACGTCGTCCACGAGGGCGACCTTGAGGCGACGGCGGCGCGCCTCGCGTCGCACGACCCGGCCTTCGTCGTCGTCGGCTCAGAGCCGGGCGTGCCGCTCTCCGACGCGCTCAGCGAGCGCCTCGGGCTGCCCTCCAACGGCACCGAGCTGAGCCGGGCGCGACGCGACAAGCACGCGATGGCGGGCGCGCTGCGCGCCGCCGGCCTGCGCGCCGTCGAGGAGCTGAAGACGGCCGACCCGGCCGAAGCGGCCGCCTGGGCGCGCGAGCGCGACCAGTGGCCGGTCGTCGTCAAGCCGCTCGACAGCGCCGGCACCGACGGCGTCAGCCTCTGCGAGGACCCGGGTGCGGTGGAAGCCGCCTTCGCGGTGATCCTCGGGCGACCCAACGCGCTGCAGGGCGCCAACCGGGAGCTGCTTGTCCAGGAGATGCTGCACGGCACGCAGCTCTTCTTCAACTCGATCAGCTGGGACGGCGTTCACCATGTCTCGGAGATCTGGCAGGACAACAAGCGGCGCATCGCCGGCAACCTCGTCTACGACTACGAGGAGCTGCTGCCGCGCTACGGGGAGAAGCAGGACCAGGTCGCGCCCTACGTCGAAGCGGTGCTAGACGCGCTCGGCATCCGCTTCGGACCCGCCCACACCGAGGTGATGCTGACCGCGGACGGCCCGGTCCTGGTCGAGTCTGGGGCGCGCATGCACGGCTCGGTGCGCGACGACGTGATCGACCGCTGCACGCCGAGCCACCCCACCGTGACCGCCGAGGCCTACCTCGATCCCGGTTCGGTGGCGGGCCGCGCCAGCCAGCCCTACGAGCTGCGGGAGGCCGCCTACTGCGTGATGCTGATCTCCCCGCACGAGGGCCGGATCGTCTCCACCGCCGGCCTGGAAGAGATCGAGCGCCTCCCGACCTTCGCCGGCTCGATTGCGATGCTCGAGCCGGGCCAGCAGCTACGGCGCACCATCGACCTCTTCTCCTGCCCCGGGATGGTCTACCTGGTCGACCCCGACCGTGGGCGCCTGCAAGCCGACTACGAGCGCCTGCGCGAGCTCGAGACGCAGGGCCTCTTCGAGCTAGAGCAACTCATAGCCACCTGACGAATCTGCATTTACTCGGCCTTAGGCCGTGTGCATGCAGATTCGTCAGCCGCTGCGCTTGCGCAGGGTGCGGCGGCCTACCTTGAGCAGCGGGCCGATCCCCTCGCGCAGCGCCTTGCTGCGGACGGCGCCCTTGCCGTAGAGCAACCTGGCCGAGGCCTGAACCGCTTCGCCCAGGGTGCGGTCGTAGGGGTGCCACCAGAAGTCGCGGGTCAGTCCCGGCTCCCAGGCGTTCATCTTGATGTTGACGCACTCGTAGAAGCCGAATTTGGAGTGCGAGCGGCCGACCCCGGAGTCCTTGACGCCTCCCCAGGCGCACTGGCAGGCGCCGTGGCTGAAGGAATGGTCGTTGACCCAAACCATGCCCGACTCGATCCGCCGCGCGATCCGCTCGCCCCTCTGGCGGTCCTTGGTCCAGACCGAGGCGCCGAGGCCGAACTCGGAGTCGTTGGCGAGGTCGATCGCCTCCTGCTCGGATTTGACGACGACGATCGGCAGCACCGGGCCGAAGATCTCCTCGCGCATGATCCGCATCTCGTGCGTCACCCCGGTCAGCACGGTCGGGGCGACGTACTTGCCGGAGAGGCCCGGAACCTCGGTCGGGCCGCCGCAGAGCTTGGTCGCCCCGGAGGCCTCCGCATCGGAGATCAGGTCGACGACGATCTCGTACTGGCCCTCGGAGGTCATCGGACCGATCTCGGTCTCCCATTGCAGCGGGTCGCCGAGCCGCAGCTTCTGCGCCTCACGGGCGACGCCCTCGACGAAGCGGTCGGCGACCTCTTCGACCACGTAGACGCGCTCGATCCCCGAGCAGGTCTGGCCGGCGTTGGCGAAGCCGCCCCAGACGGCGCCGGAGACCGCGTTGGACAGGTCGGCGTCGGCGCAGACGATCATCGGGTCCTTGCCGCCCAGCTCGAGCACCGAGCCCTTCAGCTGCCCGGCACATACCTCGCCGACCTTGCGGCCCACGTCGACCGAGCCGGTGAAGAAGACCTTGCCGACGCCCGAGCGGGCCAGCGCGTCGCCGACCGCGCCGCCGCCGTGGACGACGCGAATCAGGCCCTCGGGCAGGCCGCCCTTCTCGAAGACGCGGCGGATCGCCTCGCCGAGCAGCGGCGTCAGGCTGGCCGGCTTGAGCACGACGCCGTTGCCGGCCATCAGCGCGATCGCCACCTCGCCGAAGGGGATCGACCACGGATAGTTCCAGGGCGCGATCACGCCGACGACGCCGATCGGCTCGTAGGAGAAGCGACCTTTCTTGCTCGCCAGGAAGGCCTGGCTCATGCGCACCTTCTCGTCGGCGAGGATCTTCGGCCCCGCCTTGGCGCACCAGTGCAGCGCGTCGACGGTCGGCAAGAGCTCCATCGTGTAGGCCTCGGCGCGCGGCTTGCCCTGCTCGTTGACGAGCAGCTCGGCGATCTCGTCGATGTCGTCGAGCAGCGCGTCGGCCGCGCGACGCATGTAGCGGGCGCGGTCCTGCAGGCTCAGCTCGGCCCAGGCGGGCTGGATGCGGGCGACGTCGTCGACGACTGATTGAACCTGGTCGGGGGTGATCGTCGCTACCGAGCCGACCAGCTCGCCGGTGGCAGGGTTGAAGCTCTCGAGGGTGGATGGGACGGGGGGGGACTGCGTGGCGCTCTCCATGGGGTGAGTGTAGGTGGTGTGGGGGGATCCGGGGGAGACCTCCCCCGGCTCCCTCATACTCAGCCGCAATGGCCGACCAGCTGTTTGACACCGGAGACGCTTCCCACCCCGAGGTCCCAGCTTCGGAGGCTCCGCTTGCCGTGCGGATGCGGCCGCGGAGTCTCGATGAGCTTGTGGGGCAGGAGCACGTGCTGGGGGAGGGGTCGGCGCTGCGGACGGCGATCGAGGCGGGGCACCCGCACAGCGCGATCCTCTACGGGCCGCCGGGGAGCGGCAAGACGACGCTGGCGCGGATTGCCGCGGCGGGGGCCGAGGGGGCGTTCGAGGAGGAGTCGGCGGTCAATGCGGGGCGGGCGGAGATCCGGGCCGTGATCGGGCGGGCTCGGGAGCGGCGGCAGGGGAGTGGGCGGCCGACGGTGCTCTTCCTCGACGAGATCCACCGCTTCAACAAGGCCCAGCAGGACGCGCTGCTGCCTGCGGTCGAGGAGGGGTTGCTGACGCTGATCGGGGCGACGACCGAGAACCCCTACTTCGAGGTCAACTCGGCGCTGCTCTCGCGTTGCCAGATCTATGAGCTGCGGCCGCTGGAGGCCGGGCAGATCGAGGCGCTGCTGCGGCGGGCGCTTGCCGATCCCGAGCGCGGCCTCGCCGACCCGCCGCCGATCGAGGACACGGCGCTTGCGATGCTCGCCAAGCGCAGCGGTGGCGACGCGCGGGTGGCGCTCTCCGCCCTGGAGCGGGCGGTCGAGCGCTCGCACGGCGAGCCGATCGACGTCGCGGCGATCGAGGACGCGCTGCAGCGCAAGGCACTCGAATACGACCGCCAGGGGGACCGTCACTACGACTACGTCTCGGCCTGGATCAAGGCGACGCGCGGCTCCGACGTCGACGCCTCGCTCTACTACCTGGCGGTGATGCTCGAGGGCGGCGAGGACCCGCGCTTCATCGCTCGCCGCATGGTGATCCTCGCCTCCGAGGACGTCGGCAACGCCGACCCGCAGGCGCTGCTGGTCGCCGACGCGGCGGCGCGGGCGGTCGACCGGGTGGGTCTGCCCGAGTGCGCCCTCAACCTTGCCCAGGCCGCCGTCTACCTCTCGCTTGCGCCGAAGTCCAACGCCTCCTACAAAGCCCTCGGAGCCGCCCGTGCCGAGGTGCGCGAGCACGGCGCCAAGGCGCCCCCCGACTACCTGCGCGACGCGCACTATCCCGGTGCCAAGAAGCTCGGCCGGGGCAAGGGCTACCGCTATGCCCACGATGAGCCCGGCGCCGTCAGCGAGCAGCAGTTGCTGCCCGAGGGCCTTGAGAACCGGCGCTTCTACACGCCGACCGATCGCGGCTTCGAGGGCGAGCTGGGACGGCGGCTGGAGGCACTGCGAAAGAGATTCGGCCGCCCTTGAGACAAGCGCAACTTCCTTGGGGACCCCGTGTTTCAGAGTGCGGCTTTCCAAGCTAGAGCCAGGGAGAGCCGACACACCCGCCGGGGGCCTGGACTGGGGGCCTCCGGCGGGGACTAACAGGGGGAACAGCAGGGGGGACGGTGACCGCGCCATCGCTGGCGCGGGCGCCGCATGTGAGGACACGATCCACGGGGCCAGCTGGCGTCAAGATCGCCGCGGCGCCCGGTAGCTATCTTGGTCGCATGGCCACTGAGGAGAAGCAGCGACTGCGGCTCGGCGGCATGGCGCTGCGCAACGGGTTGCTGATTCACGGTCCGACCCACTGGGCGGCGGCCGTGCGCGACCCTGACGGAGACGTGGAGATCGCATCGGCGCCGAAGCCGGAGCTGACTCCCGGCCTCGCGGCCCGCATGCCGGGCCTGCGTGGCCCGCTGAGGCTGGCCGAGGCGTTGGCGGTGCTGCCGCTGGTGCGGAGCCGGATGCCGGCGGCTAGGCTGCCCTTCGAGGACTGGCGCGTGGCTGGCGCCGTCGCCGCGACCCTGGTTGCGACCGCGACGCTGCGCAAGCGCTTCGGCAGCTCGGCGCTGCGCGAGGGCGCCGTCCAGGCAATTGGCGCAGCGCCCGCGGTGGTGGCCCTGCTCGACCGCGATCTCGCCGCCTACCACGGTGTCGAGCACAAGGCGATCGCCGCCTACGAGCAGGGCATCGACGATCCGGCCGGCGTTCCCAAGGAGCACGACCGCTGCGGGTCCAATTTGATCACCCCGATGATGCTGCTCTCGGTGGCCGGGACCGTGCTGCTCGAGCGACTCGTCGATCGTCCCGGGCCGGTGGCGCGCGCCACGGTCGGACTCGGCGGCGCCTCGCTGGCAGTCGAGATGTTCGCCTGGAGCGATCGCCACCACGGCACCCCCCTCGCCGAGGCCTTCCACACTCCCGGCCGCGAAATCCAGCGCTTGATCGCGACCAAGGAGCCGACACCCGAGCAACTCGAGGTCGGGGTCGCGGCGCTGGCCGAGATCCTGCGCGCCGAGAATGCCACGTAGACTGCCGCCCCGTGTTCGGACGGATTGACCACATCGGCGTCGCGGTCAAGGATCTCGAGGCCGGGATCGAGCTCTACCAGCAGAGCTTCGGGATGGAGCTCGGTCTGCGAGAGACCGTCGAGGAGCAGGGAGTGGAGGCAGCTCTGCTCAACGTCGGCGACGGCCATGTCGAGCTGCTCGCGCCCCTGGGCTCGGACACCCCCGTCGGCAAGTACCTGGCCAAGCGCGGGCCCGGCCTGCACCACGTCGCCTACGCGGTCGACGACATCGACTCGACCCTGGAGCGGATCGCCGCCACCGGTATCGAGCTGATCGACGCCAAGGCCCGGGTCGGTATCGGCGGCAGCCGCGTCGCCTTCCTGCAGCCGCGCTCGACCGGACGTGTGCTGACCGAGATCGTCGAACCGCCTCGAGGAGGGGACTGATGGCTGACGTGCAGAAGGTGGAGATCGGCTTCGAGGGCGGCCAGGTGATCGAGGTGCGGCTCAACGAGGGCGAGCTGAAGGACCTGCGCAAGCAGGTCGAGAAGGGCGGCTGGCACGACGTCAAGACAGAGGATGGGGTCCTGGCGCTCTACCTCGGCAAGGTCTCCTTCCTGAGAATCGACTCGGGCGAGCATCGGGTCGGCTTCTCGCTCAACCCTCCGGACTGATGCGCCCCCGCAGGCTGCTTGGAGCTGCCGCCCTGGCGACGCTGGGCGCGGCCCTCTGGTGGCGCAAGAACCCCTCGGCCTGCCCCTACGGGCAACGCTTCTGGGTCGAGGCGCCGCACCCGGTCATCACTCGCGATCGCCTGCGCGAGGTGCTGCGGCCCGAGCCGGGGGAGCGCATCCTCGAGATCGGTCCGGGGACCGGCTACTACAGCCTCGAGTTGGCCGAGTGGGTCGGTCCGCAGGGCACGATCGAGATCTTCGACCTGCAGCAGGAGTTCCTCGACCACACGATGCAGCGCGCCGCCGAGCGCAATCTCGCAAATCTCATCTCCACCCTGGGCGACGCCACCGATCTTCCCTACGAAGACGATTCCGTCGACGCTGTGATCCTCACCGCGGTGCTCGGCGAGATTCCCGATGCCGGCGCCGCCCTCAGCGAGATCGCCCGTGTGCTCAAGCCGAGCGGCCGTCTGGTCGTCGGCGAGCTCTTCGGCGACCCCCACTTCACCACCCAGGCCAGCCTCAAACGCCAAGCCACCGAAGCCGGCCTCCTCTGGCAAGAGCACTCCGGCAACTGGTTCGCTTACTTCGCCCGCTTGTCGCCTCGCTGACCGCACGCGGACAGCGACGATCCCGGCGGGCCGAAGCGCCGCCGGGACCGTCCCACGTCAGTGACGTGCTTGCTCTGTCTGGATATCGACTACCAGGGGCTCAGGTCCACCCCACTTAGGTTGGACTGAAACACCTTGGCCGTGTTCTCGGCCTCGGCGTCGCCGCCGTCGGCGTCGGCGTCGCCGCCGTCACCACCGGTTGCGTCGCCGCTGGTCGCCGTGGTGTCTCCACCATCGGCGTCTGCATCGTTGTCGCTTCCGCCTCCGCTGTGGTCGCAACCGCAGGAGGAGGAGTGCTCGAGCGGCACTTTCTCATTCTCCTGTGGCTCGGACTTGGCGTAGGCGTTGCCGTTCCCGATCTGGGTGTTGCCGGTATTGGCGTCGCCGCCATTACCACCCGTGGCGTTGGCGTCGCCGCCATTGGCTTCGGGACTTCCTTGCGTGACGCTCGACTCGTTGCTCTGTGAGGAGCCCGAGTCGTTCTTTGAGTGATTCTGGCAACCGCATTTCCCGTGTGAGGAATTGTGATTCTGGCAGCCACACCCGTGTGAGGGATTGTGGCTCTGGCAACCGCATTTCCCGTGTGAGGAATGGCCAGAACCGCGCCCCGAGGACTCGTTGGTCTGCTTGACCACCGCGTCGTTCTCGGCCTCGGCGTCGCCACCGTCGGCATCGGCGTCGCCGCCGTCACCACCGGTCGCATCGCCGCTGGTCGCCGTGGTGTCTCCACCCTCGGCGTCTGCGTCGTTGTCGCTACCCCGACTGCCATGGTGTCCACAACCGCAGGAGTTGTGCTTGACCTGGTCCTTCTGCTCCTGCGATTCGGACTTGGCAATCGCGTTGCCGTTGTACTCCTGGGTGTTGCCGGTGTTGGCGTCTCCACCACTACCGCCGGTGGCGTTGGCGTCGCCGCCAGTTGCGCTCGGATCACCCTGTTTCACATCCGACTTATTGCTCTGCGAGGGGCTTGAGCCGTCCTTCGAGTGGCTCTGACAACCGCAGCCTCCATGGGAGGAATGGCCGGATTTGCGTCCCGAGGACTCGTTGGTCTGCTTGACCACCGCGTCGTTCTCGGCCTCGCCGTCGCCACCATCGGCATCGGCGTCGCCGCCGTCACCACCGGTCGCGTCGCCGCTTTTTGCCGTGGTGTCTCCACCCTCGGCATCTGCATCACCGCCGACCGAGATGGCAACTGCGTTGCCGTTCCCGATCTGGGTGTTGCCGGTATTGGCGTCGCCGCCATTACCACCCGTGGCGTTGGCGTCGCCGCCATTGGCTTCGGGACTTCCTTGCGTGACGCTCGACTCGTTGCTCTGTGAGGAGCCCGAGCCGTCTTTCGAGTGGCTCTGGCAACCGCATTTCCCGTGTGAGGAATGGCCAGAACCGTGCCCCGAGGACTCGTTGGTCTGCTTGACCACCGCGTCGTTCTCGGCCTCGGCGTCGCCACCATCGGCGTCGGCGTCTCCACCGTCACCACCGGTCGCCTCGCCGCTTCTCGCTGTGGTGTCTCCACCCTTGGCGTCCGCCTCGTTGTCGCTTCCGCCTCTGCTGTGGTGCCCACAACCGCAGGACTTGCTCTCCTTCTGCTCCTGCGGCTCGGACTTGGCAATCGCGTTGCCGTTGTACTCCTGGGTGTTGCCGGTATTGGCGTCGCCGCCATTACCACCCGTGGCGTTGGCGTTGCCGCCATTCGCTTCGGGACTTCCTTGCGTGACGCTCGACTCGTTGCTCTGCGAGTCGGAGCTGTCGTTTGAGTGATTCTGGCACCGGCAGTCCTCATGTGAGGAATGGCCGGAACCGGGGCTCGAGGACTCGTTGGTCTGCTTGACCACCGCGTCGTTCTCGGCCTCGGCGTCGCCACCATCGGCATCGGCGTCGCCGCCGTCACCACCGGTCGCATCGCCGCTGGTCGCCGTGGTGTCTCCACCCTCGGCGTCTGCATCACCGCCGACCGAGACGGCAACCGCGTTGCCGTTCCCAATCTGGGTGTTGCCCGTGTTTGCGTCGCCACCTTCGCCTCCGGTGGCGTTGGCGTCGCCGCCAGTTGCGCTCGGGTCGCCCTGGACGACGCTGCTGCTGTTGCTCTGCCCAGGGGTGGTGGGCGTCGGCAGCGGCACGGAGGCGGCAGAAGACGCCGCTCCAATCGCCATGGCGACCACGGCTGCGATTACAGCCGTCAGATATCGCATTGGTGAATTCCTTTCGTGCTTGAGTTTGCTTTTCGCCGGGGGAGTCCATGGGCTCCCGGCGCAGCCCTGGGGGTTGGTCCAGGAGGACCTAGCCAGGGCGCTCAAGCGCGCAGACGAATGGGGTGGGCGCGCGGAACTCCGGCGCCTCCCAGGGCCTGCGCAGAGTCGCCGGCGGCACTAGCGCGAGCAACGCCAGCAGCGCGACGAGAGGGACAAAGCTCGAGCCACCCGCACCGGATGCGGTGGTGGCGGGTGAGTGGGGAGCGGGCGGCGGGACGTCCACCGGTGCTGGGCTCCCAAAGTTGTCGATGGCTGAGTCGGCAAGGCTGGTCTGGGGAGTGCCGGCCGCCAGCCGGAAAGCTTTCTCTCCATCGTTGGCGTGGTTCAAGATTCGGATCTGCGCAATCTCGAAGCCGCTGGGGCCTGCCAGCTGTCCACGAAGGGGTAGGTCCAGTGCGACTGCGCCTTGATGCAGGAAGCCGTTGGAACGCGGCGACTCGGAGAGGCTCGGGGTCTCTATCTGGGGCCCGCTGCTCGTCAACGGTGGGGGCGGCGGCGGGTCGCCGGCGGGAGTGACGGTCTCGAGAAGGCCAGTCCGGCGGAGTGGGGAGGGTGCGCTGGCCAGTCGATCGATGGCTGGCTTGATCCCGCTTGCGATCTCTCCGATTCGCTCGGTGGGCTCAGTGGAGGCTTGTTGGATCCCCTCTGTGAGCTCCGCTGTCTGCTCGAGATTTGGCGCCACAGCTGCCTCCACCCCCGTCGCGGGCTCGCCGACCTCGCTCGCCTGGGTGGAAGCCGAGTGAACGACGCTCGACACGGACCGCTCGATTCGCTCGACCGGCGCTTGCGCAACGGCGAGCTCGGCCGCGGGAGCAGCCGAGCTCGCTTCGCTGGGGACGTTGGCCGCGTCGAGGTCCTCCTCGATCTCCTTGGGGGCAGAGACCGCCGGGGTTTCTGGGGGCTCAGGCGCTTCTGCCTCCACAGGGGCGGGCGCAGTGCTCGCCGCGATCCTCGCCGCCTCTTCGGCAGCATGTTCGACCGCCGGGCTTTCGGTGGCCGCCGTTGGAAGCTCACTTTCGCCGTCTGTCGATGCAGCGTTTGCCGGAGTCCCAAAGAGCAGCGCCGAAGTCACCGCGAGAAAAGCCGCACTGCGCGCGATGCGGCCCCCGCTGAGCAAGCTGTGGATGGCGTCGAGGATCGGCATGGAGCAATCAAATTACCCAATTTTCGTCCAAATTCACACTGATTTTTAAAGTCCTGACGGTCTTGAGTTGAGGTCGAGACTTAGCCTGGAACCCAAAAATGCCTGCACAGGAACGCATTAAGGCCCCGGCGGCGCTGAAGAGAGCCGAATGTTAAGAAGAAGCCGACGCTCGGAATTTGTCGCGTGGCGTCGCAGAGACCCAAAAATTGGGTACAGCAGGACAGGACTCTGGAGCCGAGAATGACGGCCGGATTGAGCCTAAGTCGACCCCGGCGTCAGTAGCGCGGCGGCGGCTGACGCGGGTCGACGCGTTCCTCGGGAGGCAGCGCGGCGGCTTCGCGGCGGCGGGCGCGGTCGGACCAGATCGCCTCCTGGAAGAAGGAGAGAATCAGGCCGGCGACGCCGGCGATCATCAGGATCAGTCCGACGGTGTCAATGCTGACGCCCTCGACATGGATGTTCGTCGCGTAGCGGAGGATGGCCCCCATGGCGATCAGGAATATCGCTGCGGCAATCGTCATAGAGGCCTTTCATACCCTGAGCTGAAGGGAAGGAAACCCGACCGCTGCTAGCCGCGGATCGCCTTGCCAGCGATGTTCTTCAGCCGGGTCCTGTCCCGCTGAGCCAGGCTGTTGGGGATCCCCTTCGACTTTCTTACGAGGCGCACCAGTTCCTGGCGTTCGCGCTTGGTGAGGTTCTGCTCAACGCGCTCGCGCCCCTTCTCGACCAGCCACACCGCGACGACCCAGACCATCTTCCAGGGAACGCGCTTCCAAACGACGGGAACGGCTCGACGGGCTATCCAGAAAGGCAT
>DATNHC010000156.1:0-12105 GCA_035605155.1 Solirubrobacterales bacterium | reverse complement strand
GTCGAAGGCCTGCGGCGAGGTCACCTCATGCACCAGGTGCAGATCGATGTAGATCAGCCCGTCGGAGACCTCGTGGGCCTCCCAGAGCTTGTCGAACATGGTTTTCATGCCCGGTCGCGGTCTCCTCTGCTCTCGTTCGCTCACAATCATCATTATCGGAGGCCTTGCTCGCTCACTCCCGCGCCCGGGGGCCGCTAGGACCTCCTCAGCCCGGCGGCGATCACGGCGAGGAAGCGCGTCGGCTGCTTGCCTTCGTTCTCGAAATGATGGGGCAGGTCGGCATCGAAGGTAACGCTGTCGCCCTCGTTCAGCTCGTGGCGGGTGCCGTCGACGACCAGGACCAGGGTGCCGCTGAGGACGACGGCGGTCTCGCGGCTGCCGGGCTCGTGCATCGGCGGATCGTCACGTCCCCCGGTGCCCGCTCCCACCTCCAGCGTGTGCAGCGAGACGTCGGCGCGCTGCCCGGGCAGCGGCGGGGTCAGCTCCTCGAAGCGGTGCCCCCCGCGTTCCAGTCGGCGCCGCTCGCCGGCGCGGTTGATGGCAACGTGCTCACCCTCGTCGAGGCGCAGCAGCTGCGACAGGGTCAGCTCCAGCCCAGTGGCGATCTTCGCCGCCACCGCCAGCGTCGGGCTCGTCTCCCCCCGCTCGACCTGCGAGAGCATCGGCGCACTCACCGCCGAGCGCTCCCCAAGGTCGCGCAGCGAAAGTCCCATCGCCTCGCGCAGGGCACGGATCCGGGGCCCCACAGCCGACACCTCAGTCGAAACACCGTCTACGAGAGTTGCCATACATTCGTATGTAATCACATACACCGCGAATCTGCATCCAGGCGGCCTAGGAGCGACTAGATGCAGATTCGTCAACCGGGGTGAGTAGGTGGTGGAGATCGCGCGTGAGCGGCCCCGGATCGCGAAGCTGCCGTGCTGTGACCCTGACGACGCGCCAGCCAGCCACTTGCAGGCGCCGGTCACGCTCGCGGTCGCTCTCGAAGGCGGCGCGCGTGCCATGCGCCTGGTGACCATCGAGCTCGACGATCGCGCGCTGCTCTCGCCAGAGACAATCCGCCTGATATCTGCGCTCCCCAAGCTCCAATAGGACGTTCGTCTCCGGCAATGGCAGACCAACCTTCCTGACGAAGCGCAAAAAGCGATCCTCCAGCGCGCTGCGCGACACCCCTTGGGCCAGCGAGAGGCCTTCGAGAGTCGATCGGACTCTGCGTGCGCCGCGCCGACGAGGGTGACGTTGGTACAGCTCGGCCAGGGAAGGCGTTTGCGGGAGCTTCAGGAATTCAGCCTCCCGCACCATCCGCTCGAACCGCCACGGTTGAACGCGGGCCGCCATATCGAACAGCGTGCGGGCAACACAGGTCACCGGGATCGCCCTCTTCGTCGTGATTTCGTCGCTCCCCAAGAGCGAACGATGACGGCGCAGACCGTGAGTCGACCGCGACGAACGGGCCACTGTCACCTCAGGCGGCTGTGAGGTCGGCCGAATCAGACCCCAAAGAGCCGCGGCCGAGGCATGGCTCAAGACCGCGCCCTCCCCTGCGGCCAAGACCGCAGCCATCCACTCGCCCTCATTTGAAAGAGCCAGGTGTCCAACCGCATAGACCCCGCGATGCAAACGGTGCAAGCGGCCGCTCGCCGAGCGGTGGGATATGGCGTCACGGCTGAGGCCGAGTTCCAAGAGCTGCCGCCAAGAGGCCACACCATGCTGACGGCGAGCCAATTCGGACATCGCCAAGTCCAACCCACGCGTCTGCATCCAGTCGGGCATAGGCCGCGTGGGTGCAGACGCGCGGGGCATGGGACGACGGTGTCACCCGCGACGCTACGGGTGACGCGCGGCGGCGCGCGGGTGTGTGGCGGCTATGGGCCGGGAGTGCGCTCCACCGCGGCCTCGGCGGTTGCCGCCTCGGCCTCGCGGATCGCGGCGCCCTCGAGGGCGTTGGAGAGGGCGCGCACGTAGGCGCGGGCAGAGGCCTCGAGGATGTCGGTTGCCACTCCCTGGCCGGTTGCAAGGCGGCCAGCGGCGCGCAGCATCACGGTCACCTGGCCGAGGGCGTCCTCCCCCCCGGTCACGGCCTCGACCGTGTACTGGCGCAGGTCGCACTCGGTCCCCGTCGCCTTCTGGATCGCGTGGAAGATCGCGTCGACGGGGCCATCGCCGCTCGACTCGCCCAACGACTCCTCGCCGGAGGGCATCTTGACCGCGACGCGGGCCAGCGGCTCGCGTCGCGAACCGGCCTCGACCTCGAACCAGGCCAGCTCGTGAGCGTCCGCCTTCTCGCGCATCTCGTCGGAGACGATCGCCTCCAGGTCCAGTGCGGTGACCTGCTTCTTGCGGTCCGCCACCTCCTTGAAGCGCTTGAAGGCTGCGTTGAGGGCGTTGCCCTCGACCTTGAAGCCCAGCTGCTCCAGGGCATCGCGTAGGGCGTGGCGGCCTGAGTGCTTGCCCAGCACGATCGAGTTCGACTCGAGGCCGACCTCGGTCGCGTCCATGATCTCGTAGGTGGTGCGCTCCTTCAGCACACCGTCCTGGTGGATCCCTGACTCGTGAGCGAAGGCGTTGCGGCCGACAACCGCCTTGTTGGGCTGGATCGCGTAGCCGGTCAGGCGCGAGACCATGCGGCTGGTGCGGGCCAGCTCGCGGGTGTTGGCGCCGGTGTGCAGGCCGTGGGTGTCCTCACGGGTGCGGACCAGCATCACGATCTCCTCCAGCGAGCAGTTGCCGGCTCGCTCGCCGATCCCGTTGACGGCGCACTCGACCTGGCGGGCGCCGGCCAAAAGGCCAGCGTAGGAGTTGGCCACGGCCAGACCGAGGTCGTCGTGGCAGTGCACCGACAGCTCGACCTCACGCAGCCCCGGCACCAGCTCGTAGAGACGACGGAAGTAGTCCGCGTACTCCTCCGGCGTGGTGTAGCCGACCGTGTCGGGGATATTGACCACGGTGGCCCCCTCCTCGACCGCGATCGCGCAGACTTCGGCGGTGAACTCGACGTCGGCCCGGGTGGCGTCCATCGGCGAGAACTCGACGTCCTCGCAGTAGGACTTGGCCAGCGTGACGGCGGCGCGGGCCTGGCCCTTGACATCCTCACGATCGGTCTGCAGCTGGTGTTCGATGTGAATGTCGGAGGTCGAGATGAAGGTGTGGATGCGGGGGCGCGTGGAGTCCTTGATCGCCCCCCAAGCGGCGTCGATATCCGCCTTGTGGGTGCGCGCCAGGCCACAGATCGTCGGGCCTTCGACGTTGCGGGCGATCGCCTCGACCGCCTCGAAGTCACCGGGCGAGGTGATCGGGAAGCCGGCCTCGATCACGTCGACCCCCAGGCGGGCGAGCTGCTGGGCGATCTCTACCTTCTCGGCGGTGTTGAGCGAGATCCCGGGCGACTGCTCGCCGTCTCGCAAAGTCGTGTCGAATATGTGGACGCGGTTTGCGTCGTCTGCTGGTGCCACTGCTCCTCCTCCTTCTCTACTTCGCTCGAATGACCTTGTCTCTCGCGGCTATCGCGCCGCCCAGCGCTATTCCCCCCGAAGGGGGAGGAGAAGGAGAAGCGCGAGGCTGTTGAAGCGGTGAGTCATTCGCTCGCTGCAGGGTAGCGCAGAACCGTGCGCCATCGGCGGGCGTTGCGTAGGCTGACGCGCATCGAGGCCTCCCAGCTACGCACCAACTGGCTCGCCCTCTTTGCCATGGGAATCGCCGTGGTCGTGATCGCCAACGACTTCTCGGCGATCAACGTCGCCCTCCCCACCATGGAGGAGGACTTCGACACGAACATCAACACGATCCAGTGGGTCGTCAACGCTTACGCGCTCACCTTCGGCGTGTTGATCGTCACCGGCGGCCGCCTCGCCGACATGTTCGGCCGCCGCAACGCCTTCTTCCTCGGCACCGCGATCTTCGCTTCGATGTCGGCTCTGGGCGGCGCCGCGCAGTCCGAGGCCTGGTTGATCGCCTGTCGCACGCTGATGGGTGTCGGCGGCGCCCTGATGTGGCCGGCGATCCTCGGTATGACCTTTGCGATCCTGCCTGAAGACAAGGCGGGGCTGGCGGGCGGGATTGTCCTTGGTGCCGCCGGACTCGGCAACGCGATCGGCCCACTGATCGGCGGCGTCCTCACCGACGCTCTCAGCTGGCGCTGGATCTTCTTCCTCAACGTGCCGATCTCGGTCTTCGCCATGCTGGTCACCTACTTCCTCGTGCGAGTCAAGGAGCCCGAGGCCGAGGATCAACGGATCGACTACGCGGGGATCGCGGCGCTCTCGACCGGGCTGGTCTCGCTGCTGATCGCCCTCGATCAGGTTGCCGACTGGGGCTGGAGCGACCCACGGGTGATCGCCCTGCTGGCCGTCGCAGCGGTGCTGATCGTCGCCTTCGTACCGATCGAGCGTCGCGCGGGCCGGCACGCGCTGGTGCCCCGGGAGGTAATGCGCAACCGCAGCTTCACCGCCTCATGCGTCGCAATCCTCTTCATGTCGGCGACCTTTTTCGCCTCGCTGCTCTACCTGCCGCAGTTCATGGAGAAGCAGTTCGGTTACTCGCCGCTCGAGTCCGGCGTCGGCATCCTCCCCTTCCTCGGCGTCTTCGCCCTCGTCTCCTTCCTTGCCGGCCCGCTCTACAACCGGCTCGGCGCCAAGCCGCTCGCCGTCTTCGGCGCCGCCTGCATCACCCTGGCGCCCTTCCTCTTCTCTCAGGTCGATGACGGCTCCGGCTACGCGTCGCTGATCCCGGGCATGGTCGTCCTCGGGATCGGAATCGGCAGCTTCTACCCGACTGCGACCACCGCGGGTGTCACCTCGGTCGACGAATCCCAGGCCAGTCTCGCGGGCGGGATCGTCTACATGTTTCAGATCGCCGGCGGATCGATCGGCCTCGGTCTGACGACGACGGTCTTCTCGGCGCAGAGCTCCTTCGTCGACGGCATCCAAGCTGGCTTCCGGCTCGACGCAGCGCTCTCGCTGGTCGGCTTCCTCGTCGCCCTCTTCTTCGTCGGCGGCCGACTTTTCGGCAGCAGCCGCATGGCTGCGGGAGAGCGGGCTCCCTCCTAGGGCATGAGGGGCCGTTGGCTCTGGCGCACATCGTTGTGGCCGGAGCCGCCGAGGGTCTTGTCCTGCCCGGGCCCACCGCGCACGACGTCGTCGTCGGAACCGCCGCGGATCAGGTCGTCGCCCGGTCCCCCGTGAATCAGGTCGTCGCCGCCCCGACCGGAAAGGCGGTCGTCGCCGGGCCCGCCGCTCAGCTTGTCGGCCCCGCCGCCTCCGGAGAGATCGTCGTCTCCGGCGCCGCCGCGCATCGTTACCGGCACAGTCACAGCCCGGGCAACCGTAACCGAATCGTCACCATTGCCGGCGTTGACCTCGAAGCCGGCAACCATCGGCGCTTGGCAGACCAGCTCGTTGCTGTTCCCCGGCGGGTTTTCGCAGATCGTGCCACCTACTTCGAGCGGCACAGCCGAGTCGATCACGTAGCTCTGCCCGTCGGGCGTCAACCAGATGTAGATCATGTTCTGCGCGTTCCCTCCGGCGAGGACGATCGTGTAGATCGAACCTTCGACCGGGGGCGACGTCGGCTTCGCAGCGCGCGCGAACGTCGCGGTCTGCGCCACGAGAATCGCCAGGATGATCAGAATTGCCCTCTTCATCGCATGCACCCCCGCCCCAATTGGGCAAAGTGCTCAATCTGGAAACAGTACGACCTTGCCAACGTTGCGGCGCTGGCTGATGAACTCGTGCGCCTCGCCGGCGCGCGAGAAGGGGAAGGCTTCGGCAACCACCGGCTCCAGCCGCCCTGCCTCGAGGTCCGCCATCAATGGCTCGGTTACCCGATCGAGGCTGCCCTCGCGGTCCCACCACTTGAGCATGTTGAGCCCGAAGACGCCCTTGTTCTCGTTGATCAGCGCCAGGCTCTTCCACCAGGGGATCGTCGCCGTCGGCATCGAGGCGAGGCTCTTCAGAGCGGCGCGCAGATCACGGCGGCCTTCGCTGGCCATCTCTGAGATCCCGTACATGATCAGGCGCCCGCCGGGACGCAGCAGGCGGTAGTCCTTGCGGAAGCTGGTTGGGCCGAGCGCATCGACGACCAGGTCGACGCCCGTGCCGTCGGTGATCCGCATCACCTCAGCCTCGAAGTCCTGACTGCGGTAGTCGATCGCGTGCGCCACACCTTGGGCGCGGATCGCGTCGTGCTTTGTGGGGGAGGCGGTGCCGAAGATCTCCACCCGGGCGTTGCGGGCGATCTGGGTTGCGGCGATCCCCACCCCGCCGGCGGCCGCGTGGATCAGGACTCGGGTGCCCTCGCGCAGGCTGCCCATGATGACCAGCGCCGCGTAGGCAGTCCCGTAATTGACCGGGAAAGCGGCACCCTGCTCGAAGCTGAGACGCTCGGGCAGGGGCAGCACCTGGGCGGCGGGAACCGCGACGAGCTCAGCCTGCCCGCCGAAGCGGGTGCCGGCGAAGACGCGGTCACCGACCGCATACTCACTCACCCCCTCGCCCACCGACTCAATCGTGCCAGCGACCTCGTAGCCCATCACGCAGGGCGGCTTCGGCGCGTCGGGATAGAGACCAACCCGCGCCATCGTGTCGGCGAAGTTGATCCCGGCCGCGCGCACTGCGATGCGCACTTCGCCGACGCCAACCGGCGGATCCGCCCGCTCTTGGACCTGAAGCACCTCTGGTCCGCCGTTCCCCGTCTGGACGAGCGCCCTCACCGATCCACAAAGACTATGTGCTGTGGACCTCTGGGCAAGCAGAGCAAGGACGCAGGGAGCGTGGCGTGCTCTGTACGCCAGCGACCGAGGACGCTGCTATGCGCCGCTCAGAGGTCCACAGAGCGGCCGACGGCGAAGCCGTCGAGCTCGAGGATCTTCGCGATCGTCCCGTCGTGGACCGGCGCGTCGGTGGTCAACGCCATCACGGCTCGCTCTCCGTCCTCCTCGGCGCCCACTGCGGCGGAGACGATGTTGACGCCCTCCTCGCCGAACATCGTGCCCACCCGGCCGATCATCCCGGGCCGGTCCGCGTAACGGAAGACGGCGATGTGCTCGGCGAAGGGCAGGTAGAAGCTCTCTCCCCAGACGGAGACGAGGTAGGGCTCGTTGCGTGGCCCGACTCCGGTGCCGGCGACCTCGACCTCTTCCTCGCCGGAGCGCAGGCGCACGGTGACCAGCTCGGTGAAGTCCTCGGAGCTCGACTCCTTCGTCTCGACCAGCTCGATTCCGCGTTCCTCGGCCATCTGCGGCGCGTTGACGAGGTTGACCGGCACCTCAGTGTGACCGGACAGGAGGCCGACGAGAACCGCGATGCCGAGCAGCCGCGTGTCGTGCTGGGAGAGCCTGCCGCGGAACTCGACCGCGACCCGGTCGACCGAGCCCTGCGCGAGGCCCTCGGCAAGGCGGCCGAGCTTTTCGCAGAGCGGCACGAAGGGCGCCAGCGCCTCCATCTCCTCTGGGCGCACAGCGGCGATGTTGACCGCATTGGTGACCACGCCGCCGGTGAGGGCGGCGGTCACCTGCTCGGCGGTGACGATCCCGGCGCGGTCCTGAGCCTCGGCCGTCGAGGCGCCGAGGTGCGGGGTTACGACGACGTCGGAGCGGGCGAAGATCGGGTGCTCGGTGAACGGCTCGGCGGGGAAGACGTCGAGCGCCGCGCCGCCAACCTTGCCCGACTCGAGGCCGGCCATAAGAGCGTCGAGGTCGACCAGCTCGCCGCGGGCACAGTTGACGATGCGCACGCCGTCGACCATCTGGGCAATCGCCTCGGCGTCGATCAGGCCAATCGTCTCCGGCGTCTTGGGCACGTGCACGGTGATCACCTCAGCCTGCCCGAAAAGCTCGTCCAGCTCGGCAACCCCGGTGACGCCGAGCTCGCGAAAGCGCTCGGCGGAGACGAACTTGTCGAAGGCGATGACCTCCATCTCGAAGGCCTGGGCGCGCTTGGCGACCAGCTGGCCGATGCGGCCGAAGCCGACGATCCCGATCGTCTTGCCGTAGAGCTCGGCGCCCTTGTACTTGGCCCGGTCCCAGCGCCCGTCGACCAGGGCGCCGTGCGCCTGGGGCACGTTGCGAAAGAGGGCGAGGGCGAGGGCGAGGGTGTGCTCGGCGGCCGCAACCGAGTTGGATTCCGGAGCGTTGGCGACGACGATGCCGCGCCGGGTGGCGGCTGGGATATCGACGTTGTCGACGCCGGTGCCGGCGCGGCCGATCACCTTGAGATTGCTTGCCCGCTCGATCAGCTCGGGCGTCATCTGGGTCGCCGAGCGGATCAGGATCGCGTCGTAGGCGCCGATCGCCTCGCTGAGCTCCTGGTCGGACATCTCCAGCCCGAGATCGACCTCGAAGTTCTCGCGCAGCAGCTCGACGCCGGAGTCGGCGATCTTCTCCTTGACGAGGACCTTCATCGCCGCGCCCCCGGGACGTTCTCGATCACCCAATCGATGCAGGCCGTCAACGCCTCGACGTCGGCCGGCTCGACCGCCGGGAACATGCCGACTCGCAGCTGGTTGCGCCCCAGCTTGCGGTAGGGCTCGACATCGACGATGCCGTTGGCCCGCAGCGTCGCGGCAACGGCAGCGGCGTCGACCGAGTCGTCGAAGTCGATCGTGCCGACCACCAGCGAGCGCTTGGCCGGGTCGGCGACGAAGGGTGTTGCGAAGTCGACGGCTTCGGCCCAGCCGTAGAGATGGCCCGAGGAGGCCGACGTGCGCCGCACGCACCAGCCAAGGCCGCCGCCCGCAAGCATCCACTCGACCTGATCGGCGAGCAGAAGGAGGGTCGCGAGGGCTGGCGTGTTGTAGGTCTGCTCCTTGCGCGAGTTGTCGAGCGCGGTCTGCAGCGAGAGGAAGCCGGGCTGCCAGCGATCCGCGGCGCCATCGAGCCGCTCGATCCGGGCGATCGCCGCCGGGCTGAGCAGCGCCAGCCAGAGGCCGCCATCGGCCCCGAAGGCCTTCTGCGGAGCGAAGTAATAGGCATCGGCGTGGCCGATCTCGACGGGCAGGCCGCCGGCGCCCGACGTGGCGTCGATGAGGACGAGCGCGTCGCCGGCGTCGACGGGCCGCTCGACCGGGACCATCACCCCGGTCGAGGTCTCGTTGTGCGCCCAGGCGATCGCGTCGGCAGTGGGGTCGGAGGTGGGTACCGGTGCATCGCCCGGCTCGGCCTCGACCACGACCGGGTCGGCTAGGAAGGGCGCGCCCGCCGTCGCCTTGGCGAACTTCTGCGAGAACTCGCCGTAGGTGAGGTGCAGTGCACGCTCACGCACGAGCCAGGCGCAGGCGGCATCCCAGAACGCGGTCGTGCCGCCGTTGCCAAGCGCCACCTCGTAGCCGTCGGGCAGCGAGAAGAGCTCGCCGAGCCCGGAGCGCACGCGCCCGACAAGGTCGCGCACCGGCTGCTGGCGGTGCGACGTGCCCATCAGCCGCGACTGCTCGGCGAGCCGCGCCAGCGCCTCGGGCCGCACCTTCGACGGTCCGCAGCCGAAGCGGCCGTCGGCTGGCTTCAGCTCGGTGGGGATCTCGGTGGCGGTCGCGGCGGTCACGGGAGGCGACAGGTTATTGACCCTCGCGGGTGGAACAAGGGCCGCCAATCCGGCACTGGTCAGGTCTCCTTGCGGCGATTAGGGTGGCGCATCGAATCAACCACCAATAGCGGAGGATCAAATGGAGGCATCTACTCAGGTGAGCACGGGGTACGAGTCGCGGCAAGGTTTCTTCGCGTCGCTGATGGACACACGGTTTGACAGCCTGATCACCCCAAAGCTGATCCGGTTCCTCTACGTCGTCAGCATGATCGTCCTCGCGATCGGCACGGTCGTCTTCGTGATCGCCGCCTTCGCCAACGAGGCGGGCACCGGAATCCTGATGCTGATCCTGGCGCCACTGGTCGCCCTGATCTACTTGATCGTGACCAGGCTCTGGCTCGAGCTGATCGTGGTCACCTTCAAGATTCGCGACGCGGCAGAGCAAATCGCCGGCAACACGCGGCGCCCGAGCGCATAGGCTGGCAGCGATGACAGAGACCACAGAGCATTCCGTGACCAAAGGCGACGGCTACGCCGTCGCCAACCTCAGCGACCTCGGCGAGGGGCCGGGCTTCCGCAAGATCCGCACGCCGCTGGGCGTCACCGCCTTCGGCGCCAACGCGATCGTCCTGCCGCCCTCCTACGAGACCGGGCGCCACTACCACGACGAGCAGGAGGAGCTCTACTTCGTGCACAGCGGCCGCATCGAGATGGAGTTCGGCGACGGCTCGATTCACGAGCTGGAGCCCGGCGGCCTCGCTTGGGTCGACGCAGCCACCGTGCGCAAGGTCAAGAACCTGAGCGACTCCGAGGACGCCGTCTACGTCGTCGTCGGCGGCAAGGGCGGCTACGTCGGGCGCGATGGGCGCCAACCGGAGGGCGAGACGCACCGCTGACGGTGGTGGGCGAGGGATCGGGACCCCTCTCACCTGGAGACCGTCGCGCAGCTGAGTCGTAGCTCAGGGTTCTGGTGTGGATTCGGAGTCTCCCGGAGAGAGGGGTCCCGATCCCTCGCACGTCGCGATGCTTCCGAGAGCCGAGATTCAGCTGTCGGCCCCCCGGTGCAGCTGAATGCCGGACGCGCGTGCAGCGGGCAACGCCGCGATGCCAGGTCCGGGGAGCCCCTCTCCATGAGGCTCTGTAGAGACGTTTGAACCCTGAGGGCGGACCAGCTGCGCGACGGCCTCAGGGAGAGGGGCTCCCCGGACCTGGCGACTCAGTGACAGCCCTCAGAACTCGGTGTCGATCCAGGGCATCATGTCGCGCAGGTCGCCACCGACCTCCTCGACCTGGTGACTCTTGCCCTCCTCGCGCATGCGCGAGAGGTTCTCGCCGCCGGCGCGGTTCTCGGCGATCCACTCGCGGGCGAACTCGCCCGACTGGATCTCGTCGAGGATCTGCTTCATCGCCGCGCGGGACTCCTCGCCGACGACCCGCTTGCCGCGCGTCATGTCGCCGTACTCGGCCGTGTTGGAGATCGAGTAGCGCATCCCCTGGATCCCCTTCTCGTACATCAGGTCGGCGATCAGCTTGAGCTCGTGCAGGCACTCGAAGTAGGCGAGCCGCGGGTCGTAGCCAGCCTCGACCAAGGTCTCGAAGCCAGCCCGGACCAGCTCGCTGGCGCCGCCGCAGAGCACTGCCTGCTCGCCGAAGAGGTCGGTCTCGCACTCGTCCTTGAAGCTCGTCTCGATCACCGCGGCGCGGCCGCCGCCGATGCCGGAGGCGTAGGCGAGGACCAGACCATGAGCATTGCCGGTCTCGTCCTGGTGAACCGCCATCAGGCAGGGGACGCCGTTGCCTTCCTCGTACTGGCGGCGGACCAGGTGGCCGGGCCCCTTGGGGGCGACCATGCCGACGTCGACGCCGGCCGGTGGGGCGATCTGCTCGAAGTGGACCGAGAAGCCGTGGGCGAAGAGCAGCAGGTTGCCGGGAGCGATGCCGTCGGCGATCTCCGCCTCCCAGACCTCGGCCTGCTTCTCGTCGGGCAGCAGGATCATCACCACGTCGCCGCGACTGGCGGCTTCGGCGACGTCGAGCACCTCGAGGCCGGCCTCTTCGGCCTTGGGGCGACTGGATGAGTCCGGGCGCAGGCCGACGACCACCTCAACGCCCGAATCCTTCAGGTTGAGGGCGTGGGCGTGGCCCTGGGAGCCGTAGCCGAGAATGGCGACGGTCTTGCCCTCGAGCAGCGAGAGATCGGCGTCCTTGTCGTAGTAAATGTCGTCGGTGCGCATGATCGTGCAGGCTATCTAAGCGCTCTGCGCATCAGCTTGCCGGACGGCGTGCGCGGCAGCGCCGCCGCCAGCTCGACCCGCTTCGGGACCTTGAAGCCGGCGAGCGACTCGGCGCAGTGGCGGCGCAGCTCGTCGGGCGTCGCCCCCGAGCCGTCCTCGAGCACGACTATCGCGGTCACCGCCTGCTGCCACTCGGGATCCTCGCGACCGACGACGGCGGCGTCGGCAACCTCCGGGTGGCGCAGCAGCACCTTCTCGACTTCGGCCGGGACGACGTTCTCGCCGCCGCTGACGATCATGTCGTCGATCCGGTCCTCGACGTAGAGAAAGCCCTCCTCGTCGATGCGGCCGAGGTC
>DATNHC010000155.1:0-11439 GCA_035605155.1 Solirubrobacterales bacterium | reverse complement strand
CGAAGACGTCGTCGGCGGTGATCACGGTGCGGATCACCTCGACGAACTGCTGCACCGGGGCCGGGTTGAAGAAGTGCATGCCGACGACCCGCTTGGGGTTCGACGTCGCGACGGCGATCTCGGTGACCGGCAGCGAGGAGGTGTTGGTGGCGAGGATCGCCTCGGAGCCGCAGGCGTCCGCCAGGGAAACGAAGAGGCCGCGCTTCAGCTCGAGGTCCTCGGGCGCGGCCTCGATCACCAGGTCGCATTCGCAGAGGTCGCGCACGCTCCTTGCCGCGCCGACCATGTCGCCCGCCGCTTCGGCCTCCTCTTCGCTCCACAGCCCCTTTGTCGCCCCCTTTGCCAGGGCGCGATGGAGACGATCGATGCCGGAATCGAGCGCCGCCGGCAGCGGATCGTGAAGTCGTGTCTCATAGCCGCCGAGTGCGGCGACCTGGGCGATACCCGCGCCCATCGTTCCGGCGCCCACCACTCCGATTCGCTCTACCGTCGCCATACCAGCTCACTTGCCCTCGAACTTCGGCTCGCGCTTCTCGATGAAGGCCTGCATGCCCTCGACCCGATCCTCGGTCGCCATCGCCAGCTCGTAGAGGCGCCGCTCGTGCTCGAGGCCGGCGCTGAGCGCGGTTTCCTCGGCGGCGATCACCGCCTGCTTGGCGAGGCGGGTGGCGATCGGCGGGCGCTCGGCGACGGTGTGGGCGAGCACCATCGCCTCCTGCAGCCACTTGCCTTTCTTCACCACCTTGTTGACGAGGCCCATCTCCAGCGCCATGTCGGCGTCGAAGCGGCGACCCGTGAGCACGTACTCCATCGCCCGCTGCTTGCCGAGCACCCGGGCCAGACGCTGGGTGCCACCGCCGCCGGGAATGATTCCCAAGGTGATCTCCGGCTGGGCAAAGCGCGCCGTGTCGGAGGCGACGATCATGTCGCAGGCCAGCGCCAGCTCGCAGCCGCCGCCCAGTGCGTAGCCGGAGACGGCGGCGATCAGGGGGGTCTTGACCGCGGCGACCCGGGGCCAGAAAGAAGCAGCGGGATGACGCAGCGTCTCGGCGAAGCCGCGTTCGCTCATCGCCTTGATGTCGGCGCCGGCGGCGAAGACCTCCTCAGAGCCGGCGATCACGATGCAGCGCACCTCGGGATCGGGATCGAGGCGCTCCAGCTCGCTTGCCAGCTCCTCCATCATCTCCGGCGAAAGGGCGTTGCGCGCCTCGGGCCGGTTGAGCCGCAGCAACGCGACGTGTCCTTCGCGCCCGCTCTCGATTCCGCTTGCCATGAAGCTATTCCGCCTCCCCGTCAAGAATTCGCTTCGCCCGCATCGCGAAGAATCAGACTATGACGTTCACTCGCTTGGCTCGTAGCCAGGCATCCGCCTCGCTCGCGGCGCGAAGAATCGGATAGGCACGCTTGCTCGCTCGGCTCATAGGGGCAGCATCGCGTTGATCCCCGTTGCGTCGCGCCCGATGATCAGCTTCTGGATCTGCGAGGTGCCCTCATACAGGGTGGTGACGCGGGCGTCGCGCAGGTAGCGCTCGACCGGGTAGTCGTCGACGTAGCCGGCGCCGCCGTGCACCTGGATCGCCAGGTTGGCGCACTCGACCGCCGACTCGGTCGCGTAGAGCTTGGCCACCGAGGTCTCGGTCGTGTTCGGCTTGCCTTCGTCCTTGAGGGCGCCGGCACGGTAGACCAGCATCCGCGAGGCGTCGCGCTTGAGGATCATGTCGGCGATCATCTCCTGGACGAGCTGGAAGCGGGCCAGCGGGACGCCGAACTGCTTGCGCTCCTTGGCGTAGGCGACGGAGGCTTCGACGCAGCCTTCGCAGATTCCGACGCAGCCGGCGGCGACGCTGTAGCGGCCGTTGTCGAGGGCGCTCATCGCCACCTTGAAGCCGTCGCCGATCTCGCCCAGCATCGCGTCCTCGCCGACCTCGACCCCGTCGAGCGAGATCTCGCCCGTGTCGGAGGAGCGCAGGCCGAGCTTTCCGTGGATCTCCTGCGTGGTGAAGCCCACGCTGTCGCAGGGGACGAGGAAGCACGCGAGGCCCCTGTGCTTCTTCTCGGGGTCGGTCTGGGCGAAGATCAGCGCCACCTCGGAGAAGTTGGCGAGCGAGATCCACATCTTCTGGCCGCTGATCGACCAGCCGCCGTCGGTCTTCGTCGCTCGGGTGCGCAGGTTGGCGGCGTCGGAGCCGGTGTCGGGCTCGGTCAGGCCGAAGCAGCCGAGCGCCTCGCCCGAGCAGAGCCGCGGCAGCCACTTCTGCTTCTGCTCCTCGGTGCCCCACCTCTCGATCGAGCCGGCGACCAGCGAGGTCTGCACGGAGACGACGGTGCGGGCGGAGGAGTCGGCGCGGCCGACCTGTTCGACGATCAGCCCGTAGCCGATGTAGTCCAGGCCACGCCCGCCGTACTGCTCGGCGACCGGGGCGCCGAGGTAGCCGACCTCGCCCAGCTTGCTGGCCAGCTCGCGGTCGAAGCGGGCGGCGCGGTCGTTGTCGCGCACCCGTGGCGTGATCTCGCGGTCGGCGAATTCGCGCGCCGCGTCGGAGATCAGGCGCTGCTCGTCGGTCAACTGGAAGTCCATCTAAACCCCTTGCTTTCTCAGCTTCTGCCGAACTGCATCAAATTCTCGTTCTGGCAGGTAGAGAATTTGATGCAGTTCGTGGTTGGTCATGGAAGTTCGCGGCCGAGGGTCGCGGCGAAGGCCGCTTCGGCCTCCTGTGTGCGGGGGCCGGGCGCCGCGGGCAGCTCGGCGCCGTCGACTGCCGATACAGCTTGGATCTCACGCGTGGTCGAGGCGAGGAAGGCCTCGTGGGCGGCGCGCAGATCGGCGACCGGCCAGGCACCCTCCTCGACATCCAGAGCTTTGACCAGCCTGTCACGGGTGATCGACTCGAGCACGCCGTTGTCGAGGGCTGGCGTGCGCAGGGCGCCCTGGGGTGAGACCCAGAAGATCGAAGAGGTTGGGGGCTCGAGCACGATGCCGTCGGGTTGGACTAGCACGGCCTCGTCGGCGCCTTGCGCCTGGGCAAGCCGGGTCGCCTGCATGTTGGCCGCATAGGAGAGCGACTTGACGCCGTTGAGGATGATGGTTGGGGAGTAGGTGACCGTGGCGAGGCGCACGGTCTCGGCGTGCGTTGGAATCGGCTCGGTCATCGCCAGGCGACGGCCGCCGCGGGTGACGATCAGCCGCAGCTGGCCGTCGGCGTCGCCGAGCCTGGCAAGCAGGGCCGCGATCTCGCCTTCGAGTGAGGCGCGGTCGAACTCGAGCTCGATCGCGGCGGCGGAGCGCTCGAGCCGGTCGAGGTGATCGCCAAGCGCGAACGGCTTGCCCTCGTAGAGGCGGATCACCTCGAAGGCGCCGTCGCCGCGGTAGAGCCCGTCGTCCCTGAGCGGCACCATCGCCTCCGCGGTCGCCACGATCGCCCCATCCACGCTGGCCAGCTCTCGGAACTCACTCGTCATCGGCCGGCGAGGCTACCTCGTTGAAGGATCGTAGGGGCGATAACCCGGAAAAAGCTTCAACGAAGCGCCGTGGCTCAGACCGCTTCGAAGACCGTCGCCAGGCCCTGGCCGACGCCGACGCACATGGTGGCGATGCCGTAGCGGGCCTTGCGACGGCGCAGCTCGCGGACGAGGGTCGTGGCGAGGCGGGCGCCGGAGCAGCCGAGCGGGTGGCCGAGGGCGATCGCGCCGCCGTTGACGTTGAGCTTCTCCTCGTCGATGCCGAGCTCGCGGGCACAGGCGAGCACCTGCGAGGCGAAGGCCTCGTTGAGCTCGATCAGGTCGATCTCGTCGAGCGTCAGGCCGGCGGCCTCGAGTGCCCGCGGGATGGCGAGCGCCGGACCGATGCCCATGTAGGCGGGATCGACGCCGGCGACGCCGGTGGCGAGGACGCGGGCCAGCGGCTCGGCGCCCAGCTCCTTCGCCCCGGCCTCGGAGGCGATCAGCGTGCAGGCGGCGCCGTCGTTGAGGGTCGAGGCGTTGCCGGCGGTGACCGTGCCGCCCTCGCGGAAGGCGGGGCGCAGCTTGGCCATCTTCTCCAACGAGGCGTCGGGTCGCGGGCCCTCGTCGGCCTCGACGGTGACCGTCTCGCGCCCCTGCGGCGCCTCGATCGGCACGATCTCCTCGGCGAAGATCCCGGCCTCGGTGGCGGCGACGGCGCGCTGGTGGCTGCGCAGGCCCCAGGCGTCCTGGTCCTCGCGGCTGATGTCGTAGCGCTCGGCGACGTTCTCGCCGGTCTCGCCCATCGACTCGGTCGAGACGCCGAGCTCGGCCATGCGTGGGTTGACGAAGCGCCAGCCCAAGGTCGTGTCGTGCATCGTCTGCGGCCCGCGCGGCAGGCCGCGCTCGGGCTTGCCGACCACCCAGGGGGCACGGCTCATCGACTCGACCCCGCCGGCGAGGTAGAAGTCCCCCTCACCGAGCTTCACCGCCCGGGCTGCGCAGTTGATCGCCTCGAGGCCCGAGGCGCAGAGCCGGTTGACGGTGGCGCCGGGGACGCTGTGCGGCAGGCCGGCGAGTAGCGCCGCCATCCGTGCCACGTCGCGGTTGTCCTCGCCCGACTGGTTGGCGGCGCCGAGGTAGACGTCGGTGATCCGCTCGGGGTCGACGCCGCTGCGCTCGACCACGGCGCCGATCGTGTGCGCGGCGAGATCGTCGGGCCGCACGCCGGAGAGGGCGCCGCGATAGGCCCCCATCGGCGTCCGCACCGCGTCGACTACGTAGGCCTCTGCCACCTGCGGGATTCAAGCGGACGGGCGTCCCCGGCGTATCCTTGCCGCGTGTGGTTCATCCTTGGCACACTGGCAATACTGGCCCTGATCGTCGGGGTGCTGCTCGTCGTCGGGCACTACTACCCCGGCACCAGCGCCGAACTGGTCGACTGGAAACCGACCCGCTCGCCTGAACTCGAGGCGCAGAATGAGATCGATGACGTGCAGCAGATGCTCGAGGCGCAGAACGAAATGCGCCGCCGGCGCGGAGCGCCGGAGCGCAACGAGCAGGAATTGCGCGACGAAGTAGCGGCGGAGGAGCTCGAGCGGCTGCGGCAGCGCCGGCGCTTCGAGGCGACCTAGGCGCGGCTTGGCGCGGGCGCTGATCGTCGGCTGCGGCTGCCGCGGGCGGCTGCTGGGAAGAAGTCTGCTGGAGGAGGGTTGGGCGGTGCGCGGCACCAGCCGCAGCGAGGACGGCCTGCAGGCGATCGAGGCGGCGGGTCTCGAAGCGGCGCTCGCCGACCCCGAGCGTCCCGGCACGCTGCTCGATCTGGTCGGCGACGTGACGGTCGTTCACTGGCTGCTGGGCTCGGCGGTGGGGGACCCGGAGGAGATTGCCGCAATCCATGGCTCGCGCCTGGAGCGTTTCCTCGAACGGCTGGTCGAAACCCCCGTGCGTGGCCTCGTCTACGAGGCGGCGGGCAGCGTCGACGCGTCGCTTCTCGAGCGCGGCGCCGGGACGGTTCGTGCTGCGGGCGAACGCTGGAGAATCCCCTTTGCGCTCCACTCGGTTGACCCCGCGGAGCCCTCGGCCTGGCTCGAGGCCGCACTCGAGCCCGTCCGAAATCTGGCTTCCCCAGCCGGATGATCGATAGGTCTAGACTCCGATAAGGATTTAGGTAAATCTCCCCCGCGAGCACCCGAGAGGAGCAGTTTCATGGCCCTGCAGCTTGGCGACGTAGCACCCGATTTCGAGGCCGATACGACCGAGGGCCGGATCAAGTTCCATGACTGGATCGGCGATTCCTGGGCGGTGCTGTTCTCGCACCCGAAGGACTTCACCCCTGTCTGCACGACTGAGCTCGGCTATATGGCGAGCATCGAGCCCGAGTTCGCGAAGCGCAACGTGAAGATCATGGGCCTCTCGGTCGACCCGCTCGACAAGCACGAGGACTGGGCCAAAGACATCGAGGACACGCAGGGAACGGCGCCGAACTACCCGATCGTCAGCGACGCCGACTTCAACGTCTCCAAGCTCTACGGAATGCTGCCGGCAGACGTGGCCGGTGACGCTGGGGATCGCACGCCCGCCGACAACCAGACCGTGCGCAACGTCTTCGTCATCGGTCCCGACAAGAAGATCAAACTGATCCTCGTCTATCCGATGACGACCGGGCGCAACTTCGACGAGGTCCTGCGCGTGGTCGACTCATTGCAGCTCACCGCCAAGCACAAAGTTGCCACGCCCGCCCAGTGGCAGCAGGGCGACGACGTGATCATCGCCGGATCGGTCTCCAACGACGAAGCGAGAGAGACCTACCCGGAGGGATGGGAGGAGCCGCGGCCGTATATCCGCATCGTCCCGCAGCCCGAGAAGGTCTCGAGCTAAGCCGATCGAGGACGCAGTCAGGCGCCGGGCTGGAGGCGGCTGAGCAGGTCGCCGAGGATGCGGGCGGTAGCGCCCCAGATCAGGTGGCCTTCGATCTCGTAGGTCGGCGTGTGGATCGGGATGCCGCGGCGGACCAGGCGGCGGATCTCATAGCCCTTGCGGAGCACGTCCAGCGAGAAGGTGAGCACGGTCTCCACCTCGGCCGGGTTGGGCTCGAGAGAGAGCTCGCCGGGGTGGGGGATGTGGCCGACGAAGGGGTGGATCACGTAGCCGGTGACGAACGTCTTGGTGCTCGGCAGGCTCTCGCCGAGCCTGACTGCGCTGGGATCGAGACCGATCTCCTCCTGCGCCTCGCGCAGGGCAGTGGAGCTTAGATCGGCATCGTCGGGATCGCGGCGCCCACCCGGAAAGGAGATCTCGCCAGCGTGGCGGCGCAGGTCCGAGCGTCGCTCGGTGAAGACAAGGCCGGGCTCCTCGGGCCAGCCGTAGAGCGGCACGAGGACGGCGGCCTCGACCGATCTCATGTCGTTTGCCAGGCGCCGGTTTGCAGCCGTCTCAGATGATCACCTGGACAGTGCCGCCATCCACCGACCAAGCGGCGCCGCTGACATAGGAGGCGCGCTCCGAGCAGAGGAAGACGATTGCGGCGGCGATCTCGCTGGGGTCGGCGAGACGCCCGATCGGCCGCTTGGAGCCGGCCGTGGCAAGGGCCTCCTCGCGGCTTGCCGCACCGCTCATCTCCTGCGACTGGTCGAGCAATCCGCCGGGCTCCATCCACATCTCCGCTTCGACCGGCCCGGGGCAGATCGCGTTGACCAGCACGCCGCTCTTCGCGTAGCGGTCGGCGAAGAGGCGCGAGAGCGAGAGCTCGGCCGCCTTCGCCACCGAGTACTCGGGCATCGCCGAGGAGGGTCGCTTGCCCGCGGTCGAGCAGACGTTGACTACCCGGCCCCAGCCGCGCTCGGCCATCGGCGGAATTGCGGCGCGCATCGCCTGCAGCGGGGCCATCACGTTGAGCTCGTACTGGGCGCGCCAATCCTCGTCGGGGACCTCGTCGAGGTCGCGCCACTGGGCGGTGCCGGCGTTGTTGACCAGCACGTCGAGGGTGCCGAAGCGGTCGCTCGCCGCGGCGAGCATGCGCTGGCCGGCGTTCTCGTCGGTGACGTCGAGAGCAAGGACATCGGCATGTCCGCCCGCCGCGGCGCCAGCGGCCAAAGCCCCCTCGGCTGCCAAGGCCAGGCGCTCCTCGCTGCGGGCGACCAAGAGCACGTTCGCTCCCTCGGCACAGAGCAGGCGCGCCGTCTCCGCCCCGATGCCGCGGCTGGCGCCGGTGACCACGCAGGCTCGTCCCTTCAGCCCAAGGTCCATCAGAGGGCTTCCACACAGTCGGAGACGGTGACGGCGACCTCGCCGACCAGCAGCCTGTGCACCGGGCACTTGCGGGCGATGACCAGCAGGCGCTCGCGCTGCTCGTCGCTCAGCTCGGCCGGCAGGCGCAGCGCGACGGCGAAGGAGCGCGGCGCGAAGCCCTCGTACTCGACGTCGACGTCCACCTCGACCGCGCCGACCTCCCAGCCCTTGCGCTCCGCGTACATCTCGACCGTCACCGCGACGCAGCTGGCGAGCCCGGCGGCAACCAGGCGGGTGGGGGAGGGGCCCCTGTCGGTGCCGCCGGCCTCGAGCGGCTCGTCGACGACGAGCGTGTGACCGCCTTCGATCTCGACCGCGTGCGCGAATCCCTCCTGCCGGCGGGCGACGACCTTCATCCGTGTCGCCTTATTGCCGCATAGCGGTAAGAAAGCGACACGTCGCTAGGCCTTGCGGCGACCCTCGAACAACGCCGGGTCGTCGACGTCGGCGAAGCGCGCCATCGCGTAGGCGAGGTCGGAGGCGCGGTTGACGAAGTGGATCACGGTCTCGCTGGCCAGCTCGCCGGCCTCGGCCAGCGCCGAGATGTGGCGCTCCGCCCGGCGGATCGCGGTGCGGGCGACGTCGAGCTGGGCGGAGAGCTGGTTGCCGCCGGGGATGACGAACTGCGGCGGCAGCTCGACCTCGTTCATGTAGCGGTCGATGCGCTCCTCTAGCTCGGCGACCATCGCATCCGTGGTCCGGCTGACGCCGTCTTCGAGCCGCGCAGCTGCCTCGGGCGCAGTCGCCAGCTCAGCGCCGGCGACGAAGAGGTCGTCCTGAAGGCGGAGGATGTCGGCGGCCAGCTCCGCCTCGCCGGCATCGCAGAGGGCGCGGGCGACGCCGAGGTGCGAGCAGGCCTCGTCGAGCGAGCCGTAGGCCTCGGTGCGCCCGTGGTGCTTGGGCACGCGACCGCCGTACCAGAGCGACGTGGTCCCGTCGTCGCCCTTCTTGGTGTAGATCTTGACCACGGCTCGATCCTACGCCGCGGCCTTCAGGCGAGCGGGTTGAAGACCAGGCCGGTGAGCACCTTGGGAAAGAAGTAGGTCGACTTGGGCGGCATGTTGGCGTCGCTTTCGCAGATTTCCCGTGTCTGGTCGACCGGGATCGGTCGCAGGATGAAGGCGACGTCGTAGGCGCCCTCGTCGAGCAGGCGCAGCGAGTCCTCGACGCTCTTGGCGTAGCCGATGCCCCGCTTGGCGAGGACGTCGTCTTCGCTGAGGCCGGCAATGCCCTTGAGGACGAGGGTCTCGAGGATCGCCGCGTCGAGGCGCCGGTAGGCCTCGGGCATGCCCTCGAGCTGGCGGTCGAGCTCGGCGACGGCGTTGTTCTTGAGCCGCAGGCGGAAAGCCTTTTTGTGGTGTGAGTCATAGAGGCCGTAGACGCCGACGCCCTCCTCGCCGAGCGGGTCGATTCGGTCGACCTCGACCTCCTCGACGTCGAAGAGCTCGCGCAGCCCCTCGCCGAGGCGGCGCTGGCGCTCCGGGTCGCCGGCGAAGCCGGACAGCAGGCGATGGGTGGGGAAGATCGAGAGGCCGGGATCATCGAGGCCGGTGAGCGCCATCAGCGTGTAGTTGTGGTCTCCCTCACCGCCGATCTCGTCGCGGTAGGCGATCGCCGTCTCATAACGGTGGTGACCGTCGGCGATCAGCAGCTGGGCGTCGGCGAGCAGCGCCGGGATGTCTTCGTTGAACATCGGCAGCCGCCAGATGCGGGTCACGGTGCCGCCGGTGTCGGTCGCTTCCCCCCAGGGCTCCTCGCGCTCGGTTTCCGGCGCGACCAAGGGCCAGGGGTCGATCGTGCTCAGCGAGAAGATCGGCGAGAGGTTGAGCTTGGTCGCCCGCATCAGCTCGAGCCGGTCCTGCTTGGGGCCGGGCAGGGTGCGCTCGTGGGGCAGGATCGTGCCGGTGGAGAAGTCCTCGACCCGGACGCGGGCGAGGATGCCGTGGCGGGTGTGGCTGGAGCCATCGGGCCCGGTGTAGTCCTGCTCCATCGCCCAGATCGCCGGTTCGGTGTCCTTGACAAGAGCACCGGCCTTCTGCCAGGCGTCGATCGAGCCTGCGGCGGCGGCGTAGGGATCTCCCTCCCCGGCCGCTTGCGGCCCCGTCTCGCCGTATGGCTTGGGCAGGTCGACGGCAACCGCGTTATATGGAGAGCGGGCCAGCAGCTCCTCGCGCATTGCCGTGTCGATCACGTCGTAGGGCGGTGCGACCACGTCCTGCAGTGAGCCGACCGCGGCGAGGTCGTAATGGAGCGTGTTGAGGGGCAGCACCTCGGCCATCGCCGCGAAACCTAGCGACTTGCCCACCGGGCGAGCCCTGCCCGGTCCGCGGCCCCGCTCTACACTGCCCCCAGCGGGGCGTGGCGCAGCCTGGTAGCGCGCGGCCTTTGGGTGGCCGAGGTCCCCGGTTCGAATCCGGGCGCCCCGATCCGTCGAGCTGTCCCGGCATAGGATCGGCACGTGGCCGAGCCGGCCGACAAGCCTGCGCGTGGGCATCGCGCCTCGGTCTCGAGGTGGTTCGGCGTCGGGCTTGCATCTGTTGCCTTCGGCCTGCCGGCGGTTGCCTTCCTCGTCGCGCTGGTGCTCGTCGGCGGCCACGCCGGCATCGCCTACTACGAAGCAGTTGCTCAGATCGTGCCAATCGTGATCCTCGCCCTCGCCATCGAGCTGCGCTATTTCACCCCCGGTCGCGAGCTTCCGGCGCCGCTGAGATTGCTTTTCCGTGACCCGTTGCGCGCTCGCGTCGTGGCGGCCGCCTACGCCGCCGCAACTCTGCTTGCGCTCGTGCTTGCAGAGGCGGTGGCGCTTTGGGTGCTGGCCGAGGGAAGCTCGAGCCAGTTGCGGTTGAGCATCACCACGGCCGGGCTTACGGCAGGCGCGGTTGCTTTGGTCGTGGCGATCTTGCTGCCCGCCGGAGACGAGAGCGGCGCCTGAGCGGCGGGACGCGAACCGGTGACGATTCCGCCCGAGCATCGAGAGTTCGCGAGCAGGGTCTCGGTAGCGAAGGGGCAGGACCCGATGCCGACCTTCGCGGCGCTCGCAAAGACGACGGGGATCCCCGTGGACGACCTCGTCCACTACGCCCTGGTGCGCTGGGCGGCGGCGGGATCGGAGCTGCTGATGGCGGTCGAGCCGCAGGCGCTGCGCGATCTGGTCGCAGCGCGAGAGAGCGAGGACTGGGAGCGGGTGGCGGGAATCATCGACTGGCTCGCGGCGGGCGGGTGAGCGCCAGCAAGCCGTGACCACAGGCCCGGGAGCGTTATGTCTACTGGGCGCGGACGGTTCAGGCGGGCTGCACTACCTGCCGATACCGGGGCGATGGAGGCACGCCAGAAAGAGCGACGGGTCGAACGGGTTGTCTTCGAGACCGATCGGCAGCGGATCGTCGGTGACCTGACGCTGCCGCCGGGGGGCTACCAGGGCCGCTTCTCCGACGCCCTCAATCGTGACGTCGCCTTCATCCCATTGGTCGACGCCGAAGTCTCACCGCTCGCGGGCGGCGAGGCCGAGAGGCGACCGTTCATGGTCGTCTCCAAGGCGCACGTGCGGATTGCCTTCCCGGTCGACGAGTCCTAGCTGTAGTTCCTAACAACGTTGTTCATCCGGGCCTCCTTGAAGGCTGGGGGTGTCGAAGCCACCACCCAACAAGGAGGACACCGGATGAAGATCCACGCTAACGCCCGCACCTGCCCGAATAGCCGCAAGCTGTTGGT
>DATNHC010000154.1:0-4637 GCA_035605155.1 Solirubrobacterales bacterium | reverse complement strand
GCTCGGGAACCTGCTCCTCGCCGATCCGCTCGATCAGCTGCGGGCGACGCAGGATGCCGCCGTTGGCGATCGCCTGGTAGCCGGCCATCATCTGCATCGGCGTCACCGAGAGGCCCTGACCCAACGGCAGGTTGCCCATCGTCGAGCCGGAGTATTCGTCGAGCGCCGGCACGATGCCCTGCTCCTCGGCCGGGAACTGCACGCCGCTCGGCCGGCCGAAGCCGAAGCGCTCGATCCAGCGGCTGAAGCGGGTGCTCCCCAGCTGCAGGCCGATCGTCACGGCGCCGACGTTGGATGAGTGAGCGAGGATTTCGGCGACCGAGAGCGTTTCCGTGCCGCGCGCGTGCGACTCCTCGATCGTCCGGTCGGCGACCTGGATCGACGGCGGCAGGGTGAAGGCGGAAGCGGGCGTCACCAGCTTGTCCTCGAGCGCTGCGGCCACGGTGAACGCCTTGAAGGTCGAGCCAGGCTCGTAGGTGAAGCCGGTCGCCCTGTTGAGCAGGTCCTCTTCGCTGGCGCTGGAGAGGTCCGCCGGATCGACGGGGGGCCAGTTGGCCATCGCCAGGACCTCGGAGCTGCGCGGGTCCATGACGATCGCCGTCGCCCCCTTGGGCAGGTACGTTTCGCCGACTTCGGCCAGCGCCTGCTCGGCCTTCCCCTGGATCGCCGGGTCGAGGGTCAGCTGGACGTCTTCGCCGTCCTCGGCTTCGTCGACCGTTTCCAGGCGGATCGGTTCGCCGGTGGCGTCGGTGACGATCCGTCGTTCGCCGTCCGAGCCACCCAGGACCTCGTCCTCGCCCGCCTCCAGCCCGGTCAGCCCCTCGTTTTCGGAGCCGACCGCGCCGATCACCTGCGCGGCAAGCGTTCCCTGTGGGTAGGTGCGCCTGCTGTCGGGGTCGTCGCCGATCCCGTGCAGCTCGAGCCGTTCGATCCGCTTCGCGGTCGGCAGGTCCACCGTGTGGGCGAGCGCCACGTAGCTCGCTTCCGAGCTGACGTCGCGGAGGATTTCGTCCTCTTCGAGATCGAGGATCGGCGCCAGCTGCTCGGCAACGCGCACCGGTTGATCGACTTCGGAGGGAATCGCGAAGATCGTCGCTGCGTCTTCGGAGGCGGCCAGCTCGTTGCCGTGGCGATCGAGGACGCTGCCGCGCAAGCTTGGCAGCGGCACCGACTGGGTCTGCTGGCTGATCGCCCGCGAGGCCAGCTCGGCGCCCTGCACGCCCTGCAGCCAGAAGGCGCGGACGACGATCGCGACGAAGCAGAGGAGGAAGGCGGCGAAGAGGAGACCGACCCTTCGCTCGATGACCCGCACCGGCTGCCCCGTCCTAGTAACCCGCGGCGGCGGCGGCGAGACGCCGGGCGGCAACCGCGGCGTCCTGCGGATCGGCCTGCAGGTAGCCGATCTCGTCGCTGCTGGGGACGGTCAGGCCGAGCGCGGCAGCATCGTGGCGCACGCGGGCGGCGCCGGAGCGCTGCGCGTCGCGGGCTCGCAGAATCGAGTTCTCCTGGTCGAGCGCCTGGATGTTGCGGTCGACGTGGCCAGCGGTGGCGGCGACGCTCAGGGTGACGACGTTGACGGCGACGATGCCCGCCAGGAGCAGGCCGAGGACCGCGATCCAAGCGCGGCCACGGGTCAGACGAACCATCAAGCTGGAATCGGGCAGCTGGCGGACCGCGGCCGCAGTGCCCACGGCGATCGGGATCAAATGCCCGCCGGGACGGCGGACCGGAGCCTTGCGGCGGGCAGGCGCCGTGGCTGCGTTCGTCTTTTGTCCGGCTGAGCCTGACAAAGAGCGAACGCGCCGCCTCGGGGGCTTGCGCACGGGCGCCGTGCGGGCTGAGGCCGGCCTGGCTGAGGCCCTGCGGGCGGCGGTCGCAGCAGCGGCCATCAGGCGGCCTCGCCGATCTTCACCGCGGCGCGCAGATGGGCGGACTTTGCCCGCGGGTTGGTGGCGATCTCATCGGGTCCCGGCGCCACGGCGCGACGGGTGAGCAGCTCGGCTTCGGGCTCGCGGCCGCAAACGCAGACCGGCAGCTCGGGCGGGCAGACGCAGCCACGTGCCCGCTCGGCGAGGAACCGCTTGACGCGGCGATCCTCGAGCGAATGGAAGGAGATCGCGGCGAGCCGCCCGCCCTCGGGCAGCATGCCCCAGGCGGTCGGCAGGGCGTCGTCGAGCGAGTCGAGCTCGCCGTTGACGGCGATGCGAATCGCCTGGAAGGTGCGCTTCGCAGGGTGGCCGCCGCCGAAACGCGCCGAGGCCGGCATCCCGGCCTTGACCGCGTCGACCAGCTCCGAGGTAGTCGAGAGCGGCCGGCGGCGGACGATCTCGCGGGCGATGCCGCCCGCGTAGCGCTCCTCGCCGAAGCGGCGCAGGGCCTGGGCCAGTCGCGACTCGGGCCACTGGTTGACGATGTCGGCGGCGCTCAGCTGCTGGCGGGTGTCCATGCGCATGTCGAGCGGTGCGTCGTAGGAATAGGAGAAGCCCCGCTCCCAGGCGTCGACCTGCATCGAGGACATTCCGAGGTCCATGTAGACCATCTCTGGGCGGATGCCTTCGCCGCGCAGGGTGCGAAGCCCTGCAGCGAAGTCCGAGTCGATGAACCGAGTCGCGCAGGAGGCTTCCGCGCTGAAAGCAGCGAAACGAACCTCGGCCGCAGGGTCGCGATCGATGCAGATCAGCGTCCCCTCGGGGCCAAGCGCCGCGCCGATCCGCCGCGCGTGCCCACCGCCGCCGAAGGTGCAGTCGACGGCCGTTTGGCCCGGCTGCGGACCGAGCAGCTCGGTCAGCTCGGTGGCGAGGACGGGTTGGTGCTCGGCGGCCATCTGAGGAAGGGTTGCGCGTCTTACCAGCGGGTCGCGAAAAGCGGGGGCATGCTGCGCTCGGGCCGCCATCTCACTCAGCCACTCCGTTCGCGGCCAGGCCCTCGGCGATCTCCGGCGCCGCTGCGTCGAGCTCATCCTCCAGCTTCGCCCAGGCCTCCGCGTTCCAGATCTCCAGGTACTCTCCGGCGCCGATCACCACGCAGGGACCATCCAGTCCGGCGTGCTCGATCAGCGGCTTGGGCACCCGAATGCGCCCGGCGGAGTCGAGCTTCTCGTCGGATGAGCCACCGTGGAAGCGGCGGCGCAGCTGGCGCGCGTCGCGACCAAAGGGGCTGTGCGGCGAGAGGAAGCGGTCGGAGAGCTGCTCGAACTCATCGGTCGTGTGCACCCAGACGCAGGGGTCGAAGCCCTTGGAGAGAACAACTCCATCGGCGAGCGCGGCCCGGAACCTCGAAGGAACAGTGAGGCGGTCCTTGGAATCGAGACTGTGCTCGTAGAGGCCCCGAAAAGCCACCGACGGGTTCCTTTCTGTGCGGGCAGCGCGAGCGGTCTGGGAAAGAGTTAGGACCGAGGTGATGAGGTGGGAGGAACCTCACCACCCCGGTCCTGGGCTTCAACTCGCGGGCACAGTACCCCACTTTCTCCCACTTTGCAACACAACCCCATCATGCAAGCCCATTTGCATCCCCCCGCCTGGGGTGTCTGAGCTAAGCCACGGCATTTCGTGGTTAAGCTCAGACACGCCTTGGGGGATGTGACGGAAGCTGCGATGAACGTGCCCGACGACGCCAACGACCTGCGCGGCTTCCATTTCAGGGAGCTGCTGGGCAAGCCGCTGACCTGGATCGTCATCGCGATCTTCGTACTGGCCGTGGGCATCGCCGGTGCCGTCTATCTAGGGGCGGCGATCGGCGCCGGGGCCGCCGGGGCGATGCTGCTCGTCTCGCTGCTGATCGTCTTTGCGATCGCCGACTCGCGCGCCGAGCAGGCTTTCTTCGTCACCTACGCCAGCCAGCGCGGCCTGGCTCTAGGCGGTCGCGCTCCCCTGCCGCCGGCGACCCCGCTGCTGCGCAAGGGCGATGATCGCTACGCCGAACGCACGCTCAGCGGGCCGCTCGCCGACGGAGTCGACGGCACCCTCGCGCTCTACACCTTTGAGGAGGAGAGCACCGACAGCGAGGGCAACCGGCAGACCGACTACTACCGCTACACCGTTGGCCTGGTCGACGTGCCGGAGTGCGCCGCGCAGATCCCCGAGCTGACTTGCCAGCAGAAGTTCGGCCTGCGCGCCCTGGAGGGACTCGAGGACGCCTTCCGCTCCAAGCAGCGCGTCAAGCTGGAGAGCACGGCGCTCGACGAGCGCTACGAGATCTTCGCCGGCGAGCAGCAGGACCAGGTCTGGCTGCGGCGGCTCTTCTCGCCCACCTTCGTCGTCTGGCTCGGCGAGGAAGCTCCTGAGAGGTTCGCCTTCGAGCTGGTCGGCGGCGCGCTCTGCTGCTACGTCAAGGGCCACAAGAAGAGCGCCGCCGAGCTCGACACGATCGGCGCCGCCAGCGTCGCCGTCGCCAGGCGCCTGCGCGAGGAGGCCCTCGAGTAGCCGGGCGCCGCCTCCTCTGCTCCCGGGTGGGCACGCTCATAACACCCGGAGAGCTCGCGCCCACCCTGCCGCGTCCGGGGGCGGCTTATCTAAAAATCGGCGAGCAGGACGTCGGCATTGGCGATCAGGGCCGCGCCGATCATCAGCAGGACCGAGGGGACCAAAACGAGCGCGACGACGAGCTGGATCTTCGGGGCGGCGCGGGCGGCGGCATCG
>DATNHC010000153.1:0-19565 GCA_035605155.1 Solirubrobacterales bacterium | reverse complement strand
CGAATCGGAGACGACGAAGGGCGCGATCGAGCGGATCAAGCAGGAGGCGGTGAAGAAAGTCCGCGATGGCGCCGAGCTGCTCGTGCTCACCGATCGCACCGTGTATGAGGGCGATCGTCGCTTCCTCGATCCGCACCTGGCGACATCCGTCGTCGACCAGGCGCTAAAGGGCTACAAGGTTGAGCCCGGCGAGGAGAACCTGCGCCGCCGTTGCGGCATCGTGCTGCGCTCTGCCGCCCTGCGCAACGTCCATGACGTGATGCTTGCTCTTGGCCTCGGCGCCAATGGCGTCTGCCCGTACACGATGGTCGAGGTGATCTGCGTCGAGGACTACGAGTCAGACGTCTCCAACCTCTGCGACGCCCTCAACAAGGGCATCGAGAAAGTCATCTCGACAATTGGCATCCATGAGGTGCGCGGCTACGCACGCCAGTTCTCCTCGATTGGCGTCAAGCCGGAGCTAGCCGAGATCTTCATGACCGAGGCTTTCGGCGCCTCCGATCGGGGTGGCGTCGGCTTTGCCGCGCTCGACGAGGACACCAACGAGCGCGCCCGCATCCTCGCCGGCGACGAGGAAGCCAAGCCGGCGAAGACCTTTCGCTTCTACCCCAAGGTCTACAAGGCGGCGATCGCCACCGCCAACGGCACAGGCTCCTACGAGGAGTACTCGCAGAAGGTGCGCGATCTGGAGCAGCAGAGCCCGATCTCGATGCGCCACATCATGGGCCTGCGGGGCGACCGAGATCCGGTCGAGCCGAGCGCGGTTGACGCCAGCGTCGGCCGCCATGACTACCCGGTGGTGATCTCCTCGATGAGCTTCGGCTCGCAGTCCGAGCCGGCTTTCCGTGCCTACGCCGACGCGGCGAAGGCGATCAACGTCCTCTGCGTCAATGGCGAGGGTGGCGAGATCCGCGACATGTACGGGCACTACCGCAAGTGGCGCGGCCAGCAGGTCGCCTCGGGCCGCTTCGGCGTCTCGGCCGAGATGCTGAACTCCTCCTACCTCGCCGAGATCAAGATCGGTCAGGGCGCCAAGCCCGGCGAGGGCGGCCACCTGCCTGGCAAGAAGGTCTCCGAGAAGGTTGCCGCTGCTCGTAACGCCTCGCCCGGCACCGACCTGATCTCGCCCTCCAACAATCACGATCTCTACTCGATCGAGGACCTCGCCGAGCTGATCGACGAGCTGAAGACGGTCAACCCCGACGTGCGCGTCTCGGTCAAGGTGCCCGTTGTGCCGAACATCGGCACGATCGGCCTCGGCATCGCCAAGGCGGGCGCCGACATCATCACCCTCTCGGGCTTCGAGGGCGGCACCGGCGCCGCTCGCCAGCACGCCCTGCGCCACGTCGGTCTGCCTTCGGACATCGGCACTCGTGCCGTGCACCGAGCACTGATGGAGGCCGGCCTGCGCAACCGGGTCGAGATCTGGGCCGACGGCGGCTACCGCCACGGCCATGACATCGTCAAGCTGCACTGCCTCGGCGCCAACCGGGTCGGCTTCGGCACCCTGGCGATGGTCAGCCTCGGCTGCACGATCTGCCGCGGCTGCCAGCTCGATACCTGCCATGTTGGCATCGCCACCCAGATCGAGACCGTCGAGCAGGCCCAGGAGCACGGCCTGAAGAAGTTCACCCCGCAGGAGGTCGACAGCGCCGCGGAGAGCTGTGCGCGCTTCTTTGGTGCGATGGGCGAGGAGGTCAAGCAGGTCGTTGCCTCGCTTGGCTACGAACGCGCCCAGGACCTCGTCGGCCGCTACGACCTGCTCGAGCAGGTCTCCCACCACGACTCGATCGACCTGGCGCCGCTGATCACTCCGCTGGAGGAGTTCCTCGACCTCGAGCCGCTCGACCTGCCGGTTGCGGCGGACGCCGAGGAGCGGGCCGAGGCGGGCCTAGTCGTCGCTCGGCCGATCCGCATGGAGGCCAAGCAGGCCTCGGCGCAGATCGCCTCGCTCGCCGGCGACGTCTGCTCAGGCCGCACGATCCGCAACGAGTTCCCGCGTGCCACCGACGCCAACGACCGTGTGCTCGGCACGGAGCTCTCCGGGGCGATTGCGCGCTCGCGGATCTTCGATGCCGACGCGCCCGAGTCCAGCGACGACGTGCTCGCCAGCCTCGAGTTCAACGGTGGCTCGATCGCCGGCCAGGGCTTTGGTGCCTTCAATGCCTACGGTGTCTCGATCCGGGTCGAGGGCGGAGCCCAGGACGGCGTCGGCAAGGGGATGCTGGGCGGTTCGGTTGCAGTGCTGAAGGGCAAGGGAGCCAAGGGCCGCCGCCTCAACGGCTCGGTCGGCAAGTCCTTCGCCTACGGGGCCCAACGCGGTCGGCTCTTCGTCCAGGGCTCTGCCGACTCGCGCTTCTGCATCCGGCTTTCGGGCGCCGACGTGGTGCTTGCGGGCGAGCCGGAGGAGGACGTCGACGACAGCCGCGGCTGCATCGTCGACCGCGCCAACGCCAAGGGCTTTGCCTTCGAGTACATGACCTCGGGGCGGGCGATCGTGCTCGGCGACCTCGGGCCCTGGGCCTGCGCCGGGATGACCGGCGGCCGCGTCTACGTCCGCTACAACGCCTTCGGCATCGACAGCGAGGCGATCCTGCGCCGGCTGGGCAAGGGTGCCAAGGTCGAGCTCAAAGAGCTCGACGCCGAGGGCCTGCTCGATGTCGACGACCTGCTCGGCGCCTACGCTCACGAGCTGCGCGCCACCGGTCAGGATGAGGAGGCCGAGCGGGTTGTGGATCTCGCCAGCGAGGCCGCCGCGAACTTCATGATGGTCGTCCCGCACAAGGTGCAGGCGGATCCCAGCATCTCGACTGAGTGAGGTAGCAGTAGGGAGGGGTCATGTGCCCTTCCCCAGAGGCCGTCGCGCAGCTGAGTCGTATCTAAGGGCGCGGAATGTGGCTACATGAGCCTCTGGGAAAGGGCACATGACCCCTCCTCACGCCGCGCTCAGGGTCTGAGATGGTCGAATTGCCTGGGGAGCTTTTGGTTACCTTGCACGGGTCAGGAGGTCGCCGATGGTGCGAAGCTCTTGCAGGAGGCCGTCGAGTAGCTGCTCTGTGTGGTTGTGGATGCGCCACTCGGCGTATTTGCGCTCTTGCTCGACTTGATCGAGCCGCTGTTCTAGAGCGTCGGTGCGGCTGCTGATCTTGCTGATTCGCTTGCCGAGCCGTTTCTCGGTCTTGCGGATCCGCCGCTTCAGCAGGGCGTTGGTCTCGGCTCGCAAGGCGTCCAGCTCACGGCGGATTCCCTCGTTGCCACCGCCCTCTTGCTCGGCCAGCATTTCCTCGACGCCCACCCGCACACGCTCTATCTCCGCATGGAGGCGTTCTCGGGCGCGCTCGGCCGCGACCTCCGGGGGATCCGCATGCATGCCCCCATGCTAGGGGCGCCGGTGGCTGGAATCAGGCGTCGAGCACGAAGAGCCGGTAGCGACCGACTGCCAGCTCGTCGCCGTCTTCGATCCGAGCCCACTCGACGATCTCGCCGTTGAGAAAGACTCCGTTGAGGCTGCGGTCGTCGAGCACCCGCAGGGAGTTGGGCTGCTCGGAGACGATCAGCGCGTGGCGGCGCGAGACGCTGGGGTCGTCGAGGCGGATATCGGCGGCGGCGCTGCGCCCGATCCGTGTCCACCCCTCGGCAATCGGAAAGACATGGATCTCGCCGTCATCCTCCCGGTAAGCGACGTGACAGCCGGGCTCCGAGAGCCTCTCACGAGCCTGCGGCAGCCAGCTTGGCGGCGAGACAGTGGCCGGGACGGCCAGCTCCGAGGTCTGCCCGTGCTCCTGCATCGACTCGAACATCGAGTCCCGCCGGTACTCGGTGGCGCCGCAGCGCGGGCATTCGGGAAGCTGGTCGTTCTCGCGCAGCGAGAGCTGTGAGCCACAGGTGATGCAGAAATAGGTGCCCGAGCCAGGGACAATGCTGGCGTCGAACTGGTCGACGTTGATGCCGGGGCTGACTGTCGTAGAGATAGGAGCCTCCTTCCCGGCGCCTCCGCGAGGGATGCTAGCGGGCTGGATTTGCAGATGCAATCAGGGATTTCCCGTAGTTGCCCGCATGCAAACCCGGCCGGGCATAGAATCGCCGCCGCCGATGGGGCCGGTTAGCGCTGAGATCGAGATCGACGTGTCGCGCCAGCGCGCCTTCGAGACGATCGCCGACCTCGGGCTGCGGCCCTCGTTCACCGATCACTTCCTCTCTGACTTCCACCTGACCCGAATCGAGTCGCGTGGGGTGGGCGCCGGGGCGCGCTTCCGCATTGCCGTACGGCCGCGCAGGGTCTGGATGGACACGGCGATCGCCGAGCTGGAGGAGCCGCATCGCATAGTCGAGCATGGTCGCGGCGGTCGCGGCAACCGAGTCCCCTCGACGACTCTCTGGGAGCTGGCCGAGGGGCCGGGCTCGCTGACCACCGTGCGGGTCTCCTTCTGGACCGAGCCGGGAGTGGTCGATCGGGGTCTCGAGTTGCTCTCCGGCGCCTCGATCCCCTACGCGCGTCACTGGCAGGAGGCACTGCGCCGTTTGCGCGATCGGCTCGAGTCCGATGAGCTCGACGACGGTCGGATTGGGGTCGCTGGCGGCAACCCGCATGCAACCGGTATTCCCTGAGCTGGCTCCTATAGTCTCTCGCCGCCGATGTTCCGCCGTTCCCGACTCGTCCCGCCGATGCTCGCCGTATTGGCTTTTGCAGCCGTTGCGCTGACGGTTTCAGCCTGCGGCTACGAGAGTCACGAGACGGAGGTCGTCGAGGGTGAGCCGGTCGAGCTCGGCGAGCTCAGCTACAACGCGATCTTCTCGCGCTACCTCAACCCGAACGACAACGAGGACTCCGCCTATCTCGTCGGCCAGCCGCCGCCGCCGAAAGGCTCGACCTACTTCGGCGTCTTCTTCGAAGTGCAGAACGAGAGCGAAGAGCCGCAGGTCCTGGCCGACTCGATGACGATCGAGGACGCTGACCACCACGAGTTCGAGGCGCTGCCCAGCGAAAGCCTCTACGCGCTGCCACTGGGCGGCGAAGTCGAATCGCAGGAACAGGTCCCGATTCTCGACTCGACCGCCGAGCAGGGCACGATCGAGGGCTCGCTGGTCCTCTTCCTGCTGCCTGACTCGGCCTCCGAGGCGCGGCCCTTGACGCTCTCGATTCCCGGCACCGACAAAGAGGACGGCCAGGTCACGCTCGACCTCTAGCCGGGCTAGAGACCGGCGGAGAGCACTTCCGAGGCGATTGGCGCTGCCACTTCGCCGCCCGCCGCTTCGGCTTCGATCAGCAGCACGCCGACCGCAAGCCGCGGCTTCTCCGCTGGGGAGAAGGCCGCGAACCAAGCGTCCTTGATCTGCTCGGGGTGCTCTGCGTCCTCTTCACCGGGCTTCGGACCGAGCTCGGCCGTGCCGGTCTTGCCGGCCACCTGCGCCTCGGCGATCGCCCCGGCGGTCCCGGTGCCGCCAGCGACGACGCCGACCATCAGCTCGGTCAGCTGGCCGGCGATCTTCTCCGACATCACCCGGAACGGCTTCATCTCGGGACGCAACTTGCGGTTGGCGACGACCGAGGTCGGCTGGCGCACACCGTCGTTGGCGATCGTTTGCGCCACGCTCGCCATCTGCAGCGGCGTTGCCAGCACCTCGCCCTGCCCGATCGCGGTCACGCCCAGGTCGACTTCTTCGCCGATCTCGGCCGGGATCGTCGACGTTTCCGGTTCGATCTCGGCGACGATTCGCTCTGTGTAGAGCGTCGGGGGGGAGTTGAAGCCGAAACGCTCGGCGGTGCCGACCAGCTCGTCGTTGCCGATCTTCGGGCCGAGGGGGGCGAAGTCGGCGTTGCATGACTCGGCGAAAGCTTCGCGGAAGGTGCCGCCGCAGAGCTCGCCGTTGGCGTTTTCGATGAAGCGGCCACCGACGTCGACGCCGTCGACGATTTCGAATTCGTCGTCGAGCGAGACGACCCCCTTCTGCAGCGCGGCAACCGTCGTGATCATCTTGAAGGTCGAGCCCGGCGGTTGCGGGGCGGAGAAGGCATAACCGGCGAGAGCGCGGACGTCGCCGCTGCGGGTGTCGAGCACGGCGACCCCGCCGAAGCGGCCGCCGAGCGCGGCGACGGTCGCCTCCTGCAGGTCTGGGTCGATCGTCGTCTTGACCGGCGCGCCTGGTCGCGGCGGCGCCTCGGCCAGCGTCCTGCTCGAGCCGAATGTGCCATCGGCGGCGAGCAGGGAGCCACCGGGCTTGCCGGCAAGCCTGGCGTTGAAGGCCCGCTCGAGGCCGCTGACTCCGACCGGTGTATCGGCTGCAAAGCCATGGCGGGCGAGCGCCTCCGCGTCGGCTTCCTCGGCTACGCCAACTTCGCCGGTGACGTCGATCGCCGAGCTGCCAAGTGGGTGTTCGCGCGCTGCAGCCGGGCCCTCGGCCAACGGCGTGCCATCGACGGCGAGGATCGGTGCTCGCGGCGCCAACTCGATCTCGTTCTCCAGGTGCTCGCCGCTGCGCAGGCCGGGGAAAACGAGGTTCCTCTCCCAGGCGATGCCGCCTTCGGCGAAGGGAAGCTCGAGCACCGCCACCACCGAGCCAAAGGCGACGGTGGTCGCCGTTATCGGCACGGGCACCAGCGTTCTCTCGTCTGCTTGGCTGCTGTCTTCGGGCACCTCGACTGAGCTGGGGTCCTCGGGTGCGCCCGCCTCCAGCGCGCGCAGGGTCGCGATCTCCTTGGCTTCGCGGTAGGCGAGGACGAAGTCGTTGAGCTGGATTTTGCGCTGCGAGCCGCGGTTCAGCTCCCGGTACATGGCGGCGAACTCGTTGTGCTCCCAAGCCTCGACGAAGCGCTCGGCCGCTTCCTTCTCGGGGGAGCCGGTTGCGCCGGCGCTGACGCCGACGATGAAAGCGACCAGGGCGATCAGGCTGAGGGGAAGCGCGCGGGTGACGAGACGGCGACGCCGCTCCACCTCGGGGGGGCGAGGGCTCATTTTCTGCTTGAAAGGTAATGGAGGGGGCGGGTGCCTCTCCAGCTTGCTGGGCTTTTCGCCGGGCGCGTTGCATCGCTCGCCAAGCGGTCAGTGCGAAAAGCATGACGCCGCTGCGCGAGAGAGGCACCCGCCCCCTCCTCCTGCTTCCATAGCTGTATGACAGTGCTGGACTGGGGGATCGTCGCCTTCACCTTGGCGTTGGCGCTTTGGGGGTACAGGCAGGGGTTGATCGTCGGCACGCTGACTCTGGTCGGCTTTGGCGTGGGGGCCTTCGCGGGAAGCCGGATCGCTCCGCTGATTCTCAATCAAGGCTCTGAGTCCCCTTACGCGCCGCTCTGCGCAGCGCTGGGGGCGCTCCTAGGCGGAGCTCTCGTTGCGGTGACGCTGGAGAGTCTGGCGTTGGGCCTTCGCTCGCGCCTGGTGCGCGGCAGGGGTCTGCACCTGGCAGATGGGGCCGGCGGCGCGGCGCTGATCGCTTCGGTCGCGCTGGGGCTCGTCTGGGTCTTCGGTGCCGTGGCCCTCCATGCTCCGGGCGCCGCGCAGCTGCGTGCCGACGTGCAGCGGTCCGTGATCCTGCGCAGCCTCAACCAGGTGTTGCCGCCCTCGGGACCGATTCTGCAGGCGCTCGATCGCGTCGATCCGGCGCCGGCAATCGTCGGGCCGACCACCCCTGTGGGGGCACCCGACCCCGCCCTCGCCTCGGATCCGCAGGTCAGCGAGGCTGGGATCTCCGTCGTGCGGGTGCTTGGCACAGCCTGCGGGCTGGGCATCGAGGGATCCGGCTGGGTTGCTGCGCCCGGCCTCGTCGTCACCAACGCGCACGTCGTCGCCGGTGAGGACGACACCACGATCACAACCCAGGGGGGCGCCTCGCTTGAGGCGACGCCCGTCCATTACGAGCCCGGCAACGATCTTGCCGTGCTGCGTGTCGAGGCCGATATCCCGGCCCTGCCGACGGCCCCCGATCCGCAGTCCGGGACCGCTGCGGCCGTGCTCGGCTACCCCGAGAACGGCCCCTTCGCCTCCGCCGCGGCCCGCCTGGGTGAGACCCGCGAGACGATCAGCGAGGATTCTTACGGGCGTGGCCCCATCACTCGCTCGATCGTCTCCCTGCGCGGCAGCGTTCGCAGCGGCAACTCCGGCGGGCCGCTGGTCGATGCGCGCGGCCGTGTCCTCGCCACGGTCTTCGCAGCGACCACGAGCGGCACGCCCGGTGGCTTCGCGATCCCCAACGAGGTCGTCGAGGAGGCTTTGCGAGCTGCGAGCGCGCCGGTCCACACCGGGCCCTGCACGGCTTAGAGCCTGTCTCATAACCCCCGCGCACGCCTGGCGGCGCCGGACACACTTCGCGGGGCGGCGTCCTCGGTCGGCCAAATGGCGCTGCCATTCGGCCTCCCTGCGTCCTACCCCCGCTCGGTCCGGCACTCGCCAGTCGCACACGCGGGGTATGAGACAGGCTCTAAGGCTCAGCACTTACGTTCGGTAAGCTCAACTCACTACTTGGAGACCCGGTCCTCGACCCAAGATCAGGCCGGCAACGGCGTCTGTCCGCACTTCCACGCGGCGATTGAGCTGATCGGCAAACGCTGGACCGGTGCGATCGTCTCTGCCCTCACCGAGGGACCGTTGCGCTTCGGCGAGCTGGTCCGCGCCGTGCCCGGCCTCTCCGATCGACTGCTTTCCCAGCGGCTGCGCGAGCTGGAGGAGGAAGACCTCGTCAAGCGGGAGGTCGAAGCCGGCACGCCGGTGCGGGTCACCTACTCGCTCACCGAGAAGGGCGCCGAGCTGCGACCGGCGCTCACCGAGCTCAAGCGTTGGGCCAATCGCTGGCACGAGACCGCCTGACGGGCGTGGCGCTGCGCATATCGGCGTCCTCGGTCGCCTGCGTGCGGAGCACGCCGCGCTCCCTGCGTCCTCGATCTGCTTGCTCCACGCCCGTCAGGGGCGCTGGATAGCCTCGACCTGATGGATCTGCCGGGTCCCTACGCGGTGGGGCGCTACGCCCGCAAGCTCGAGGAAGAGATGCGCCGCCGGGCGCGCGTCTCGCTGATCGGCGAGGTGACCGGTCTCAGCCGCAGCAAGACCCAGGCTTACTTCGAGCTGCGCGACAGCGAGGGCGCCGTGCCTTGCGCGATCTGGCTCAATGAGCTCGAGAAGCTCGAGCTTCCCGCGGGAGGGTTGCGGGATGGCACCGAAGTCGTGATTGCCGGCGGTCCCGACTACTACCGCGGCAGCGCCCAGTCCTCGCCGGCCTTCTACTTTCGGGCGACGCACATTCGCCTGGCCGGCGAAGGGGACTTGCTGGCGCGGCTCGAGGCGCTGCGCAAGCAGCTCGAGGCCGAGGGCCTGTTCGAGTTGCAGCAGCAGCTGGCACGGCCGGTGTTGCCGCGGACGATCGGGGTGGTCACGGCGGAGGCCGGCGCGGCGCGGCGCGACCTGCTGGCCGGACTCGAGCGGCGCGGCTGGCATGGCACCGTCGTCTGGGCGTTCGCGCCGGTGCAGGACCGCCATGCCGCCCCGGCGATCGCCGGGGCGATCCAGGGCCTTGCCGCGCAGCCCCAGGTCGAGACGATCGTCGTCGCTCGCGGCGGCGGCAGCCTCGCTGACCTCTGGGCCTTTTGCGACGAGACGCTTTGCCGCACGGTGGCGATGCTGCGCGTGCCGGTGATCAGCGCCGTCGGCCACGAGCGCGACTCGACCCTGATCGACGACGTCGCCGCGGTCGATTGCTCGACCCCGACCCACGCCGCCGAGGCGGCCGTGCCGCTCGACTGCCTGGCGGCGCGCGAGGCGCTCAAGCGCTGCGCCGGCTCGCTGCGCCGGGGGGCTGGCGGCGCCGTGGCCGCACGTACGCCGCACCTCGTGGCGCTCGCTCGCGGACCGGGCCGCGCCCTGCGGCGCGAGCGCCAGGCCCTCAACCAGAAGACCCGTGAGATTCGTGCCGCGTCTGAGCGCGGGGTCACCGAGCGGCTCGGCTTCCAGCGGCGCCTCGCCAGCGTCGTGCTTGAGCGGGCACGACGTCGCGCCGCCGGGCCGGAAATGCAGCACCGTCGTGAGGCGCTCCACCGGGCCGAGGTGGCCTTGCGTGCCCACGAACCGGAGCGCACACTGGAGCGCGGCTACGCGCTGGTCGAGGCAGGCGAGGGCGAGCCGGTGACAAGCGCCGCCGCCGCGGTCGCCGCAGAACGCGTCAGACTGCGCTTCGCCGACGGCAGCGTCGGCGCCAAGGTCGAGGAGGACGCTTGAGCGATAAACCCGCGAGCTATGAGATTGCCGTGGAGCGGCTGGAGCAGATCATCGACCGGCTCGATTCCGGCCAGGCCGGCCTGCGCGAGACACTCGAGCTCTGCCGAGAGGGCCGCGAGCTGGTCACCTACTGCGCCGCCGAGCTCGATGCGGTCGGGGAGGGATTGAAGGAGCTGAAGCTCGACGAGCTGGCCCAAAAGCTCGATGCCTCGGCTTCGCCGGGAGCTTCGTGATCAGCCCCCTCTAATTTGGGCGATCTCAGCTTCGAGCCTGCGTCGAGCGGCCTCGATCTCCTCCGGCCCCCACTTTGCGATGACCGGCTCCTCGGGTCGCTCCAGGAAGACATAGGCAAGCTCGACCTCCTGCACGCCTCGCGCTTCGGCGACCGCAAGCGCGTATATGTCCTGCTGGATCCGGTAGCGAGCCGCGAGCTCGGCGAGCTCTGAGCCATCGACCCTGTCGGTCTTGTAGTCGACGATCAGCGGCGGATCTCCCTTTCCCTCCACCAGCAGGTCGATCGAGCCCCGCAGGACGGTGTCGGCGACTTCGATCAGCAGGGGAACCTCGACCCGGCTGCTCTCCGCGCCCCGTATCCGTATGGTGAAGAAGTTGGAGCCGAGCCAGGCCTCGAAAGGGGCCAGCAGAGCCTCCTCGGCTAGGTCGGAATTGCCGCCGACGTCCGCTGACGCCGCGATGCGACGGATCAGCTCTGGGTTCGGGGCTCGCCACCCGTTGGCCTGGCTCCACTCGAGCATGGAGTGGACGGCCCGGCCTCGCGCCGCGCCCCCGTCGATTGCCGAGTGCTCGCCGGCCTCCCATTCGGGGAGGGCGCCATCGCCGTCCGGGGGCCGCTCTTTGAGGCCGTCAGCATGGGCGGAGATCGCTGTGTAGGAAAGCGGTCGCCTGGCGGCCTTCGGCAGTCGCCGCCCGACCAAGGGCGCCGGCCCTTCGCCAGCATCTCGCGCGGGGTCCGACTCCTTGCGCACAGCCGTCAGGCTCGCTGCCCGATCGGGTGAGGCGAGGTTCACCCGCACGGCGATCTCGGAGGGCTCGAACTCCGCTTCCAGCCCCGGTCGGGGCTCGGGAGCAGCGATCTCGATCGTCGAGTCGCGCTCGCGGTCGAGCTCGAAACCGGCGACGATTCGCTCGATCACGGCCTTCCCGTGGCTTTCCCGCGAGGGCGGAGAGGCACTGACCACGCCGCTCAGCAGCAGCCGTTCGCGCGCTCGGGTTGCCCCGACGTGGAAGAGGCGGAGCTCCTCCTCGGCCTGCCGCATCTGGTCCTCCTCGCAAAGCTCGCGTTGCGCGTAGAGGTCGACCCCGCGGGCACCCAGCCGGCGCAGCTGCATCCCCACGCGCGGCGCCTCGGTCTCGCGACCGAGGGTGAGCATCGGCGCGCGGGTGGCGGGGAGCAGGCCGCGGGAGAGATGGGGGATCGCGACGACGCCGAACTCGAGCCCCTTGGCGCTGTGGATGGTCATGATCCGCACCCCGTCGTGGCCCTCGACGGCGGTGGCCGCCTGCGCATCCGCATCTGCGTCGGCACGTGCGGCGAGGAAATCGAGCAGGCCACGCAGGTCGCGGCCCTCGGCTGCCTCGAACTCGGCGGCGAGGCGCATCAGCTTGCGCACGTTGGCGAAGCGGCTCTCGCCAGCCGGGCGCATCAGCACGGCGAGGTCGTAGCCGGTCTCGGTCACAGCGGCGTCGATCAGACCGGCGAGGGAGAGCGATGTGGCGCGCCGGCGCAGCTCGGCGATCGTCGTGGCGAATCTGCGCAGCAACGACAGCTCCCGCTTGGGGATCTGCGCGAGTCGCACGGGGTCGGCGCGCTCGTCCTCGCCCAGCTCCGCCGCCTGCTCGACGGTCGGCCAGATGTGACGACCCCTGCCGGCTGCGGCGCGCAGCAGCCAGAGCGTGTCGGGCGTCGCTCCGCAGGCGGGCGAGGCGAGCGACCCCAGCAGCGACTGGTCGTCGAGCGGGTTGGCGATCGTCGCGAGCAGCGCGCAGACGTCGGCGACCTGCTGCTGGGACCAGTAGCCGCGGCCGCCGACGACGTAAGGGCGCAGGCCGGCCCGCTCGAGCGAGTCCTCGTGGGCGTCGAGGCGGGTGAAGGCTCGCAGCAGCACGACCATCTCCCCGCGATCGATGCCCTGGTCCGCCAGCTCACGCAGCCGCGATGCGAGGAAGCGGGCCTCGGCCAGCTGGTTGGTCGGCGTGCGCGCATCGGTTGCCGGGTCCAGTTGGATCCCCTCCTGCTCCCAGCCGTCGCGGCCGGTGAGCAGCAGCTCCACCGCTGGTCCCTCGCCGGGCGGCAGTGGGCGACTGGGCGGAGCGCCGACTCGCAGCGGCGTGTAGTCGTCCAGCAGGCGCTGGCCGATTGCGTTGATCGCGCCGATCACCTCGGGACGCGAGCGGAAGTTGCCGCTCAGCGGAATCGCCTGGCCGCTGGCGCTCGCCTCGATCGCCGCCCTGCGCTCGCGGAACACGTCGAGGTCGGCGTGCCTGAAGCCGTATATCGATTGCAGCTCGTCGCCGACGACCATCAGCTGGGTCTGCGGCCCGCGCAGCGCCTCGATCAGGCGCAGCTGGAGGCGGTTGGTGTCCTGGAACTCGTCGACCAGGAGATGGCTGAACCGGGACCGGTAGGCGGTCCCCGTCTCGGTCCGCTCGAGCAGTCGCGCCGCCAGCAACTGGAGGTCCTCGAAGTCGATGCCGGCACGCCTTTCCTTGACGACGCGAAAGCGTGCGGAGAACGTTTGCAGGAGCTCGGCGACGTGCCGGTAGGCAAGGCCACCCTCACCGGCCTCCGCGACGCGGCTCAGGGCCGCGTCGATTGCCTCTTTGTAAGCGACCATCGGCTTTGCCTTGCTGGTGGTTCGCAGGGACGCCAGCGCGTCGAGGCTCGGCGGCCCCTCTGTCTCCTCGAGCAGGACCAGCGCCCGCTCGACGAGCGCCTGGTTGGCGCTGTCGGGCTTCAGCTCACCGAGCGTCTCCACAGCGACCGCGACGGCATGTCGCAATGCCCCCGGCACATCCGGCTCGGGCGGCTCGGGAAGCCGCGGCTCGGCTTCGCCGCGGCTGCGCAGCTCGGCGTGTACGCCGAGCACCATCCCTCGCAGCCCGCCAATGTCGAACGCGGCGACGGTGTCCTCGCGAGCGCGACCGCTCCCTGCCAGAAAGACCTCGAGCGCCTCGTCGAAGGCCTCGACGGCCGCCCGCTCGGTCTCCGGGGCGTCCAGCACCCGAAACCTCGGGTCGATGCCGACCGCGACCGGGTGGGTGGAGAGCAGGCGGTTGCAGAAGCCGTGGATCGTCGTCACCCAGGCGCTGCCGAGCGCCGGCAGCAGCTCGCGGGCGCGCTCCGATCCCTCCTCGGCCCGACGCTCGATCTCGGCGCGGATACGCTGGCGCAGCTCGGCTGCGGCTTTGTCGGTGAAGGTGAAGGCGAGGATCGCCCCCGGGGAGACGCCCTGCTCGCAGACCAACCGGCAGTAGCGATCCACCATCACACCGGTCTTGCCGGTTCCGGCGCCCGCCTCGACCATGACGTCGAGGCCTTTTGCGCGGATCGCCTCCCGCTGCTCATCGGTCGGTTGCCGTGCGCTCATTGCTCGTCCTCTTCCTCGTCGCCCAGCGGCTCGACCGGCGCCCGGTCGCGGCGGCAGATCGGCGCGAAGTCGCAGAACGGCGGGCAGATGCCGTGGTCGCGCAGGCCCGGGCGGGGGCCAGGGTCGCGATCGATCCGCCCCGCCCGCATCCGTTCGACGATGGCGCCCGCCCGGGCCCGGGCATCGGCGAGCAGCTCGTCGAACTGCTCCGCATCGACTCTGTCCGTCCTGGAGAGCCCGTATCCGGCAAGGTCGGCGGCGGCGTCATCGAGCACGAGCCCTCTCGGCCTGCGTTCCGAGGTGCCGCGCAGCGGGTGATAGAGACCACCGACGATCTCCACCCCCCAGAGCTCGGCGACGGCGATCAGGTACAGCTGCAGCTGCAGCTTTGCCTCCTCCTCGAGCTTTTCTCGCGATGAGACCTTGCTCGAGAGCTTGTAGTCGATGACGAGCGCGCGCCCGTCCGGCGATCGGTCGACTCGGTCGATCGCCCCATGCAGGCGCCAGCCGTCGAGCTCGAGAACGGGCTGCTCGACCTCCTCGGACTCGGAGAACTCCTCCTCCAGCAGCCAGGGCTCGAAGCCTCCGGTCTTCCGGCCCGCCTCCTCGGCAAGGAAGCGGCTGAGCAGGCCCTTGACGCGGGCCAGCATCGCCCGCTCCGCCGGGTGCTCGCCGAGCCCTCTCGTCGCCTCGATCTCGTCGACCAGCTCGTGGCTGCGGGCAATCCAGGCGTCGAGAGAGCCGGGCCGGGGGAGCGCATCGCCCTTGGGTCGCTCCTTGTAGAGGGCATAGAGGGCGGCGTGCATGATGCCGCCCTGGACCAGCGGGTCGGGAGGCGGATCGAGTGGTTGCGGTGAGAGCTCGTGGGAGACGAACCAGCGGTAGGAGCAAACGTCGAAGCCCTCCAGGGTCGTGCCGCCATAGGCGTGGACATCGGCGAGCGCCGCGAGCACCGATGGGTCCGAGAGTGGCCCCGGCGCCCGCGTGGCGGCCTCCGTGACGCGGGCGGTCGCCAGGCGGTCCCTGACCCGATCGGCAGTGGCTTCCGCGGCGCCGGCGATCTCGAGCAGCCGCTCCGGGTCGGCAGCCGGTCCCCGCGCGGCGATCGCCCGCGCCAGCTCGGTCTCCGACGGCGCATCGGCAACGCGGTGGACGACCTCGGCAAGTGCGCGGCCGCGGACCTCGCCCGCGGTTGGCGCCAGCATCTGCCTGACGTCGGCGATGAAGGGGGAAGGCGCCTCGGCGGCGCCGTTCTCGTCGCTGTCACGGGTGGAGAGGAAGAGCCGCCGTCTGGGCAGCGCCAGGCAGGCGTGGAACAGATAGCGCTCCTCGGCCTCGTCGGCGTGGCGCGGCTGCAGGCCCAGCGATTCGCGTTGGCGCTCGGAGAGGAACGGGTCGGCGTGGCCGGCGCCGCGCGGGAACTCCCCGTCCTGCAGGGAGGCGACGAACACGTTGTCGAAGCGCGCCGCCCGCACCCGGCGGGGGTCGGCGATCCTGACCCGGTCCTCGATCGGCCCGCTCCACACCCGCACGGCGATTCCGGCCACCGCTCGCGCGATCGATTCCGGCAGCGGCGCCAAGCCGTCGAGCTCGGCCCGCTCAGCCATCGCAATCGTGACTGCCCCGGCCGCCCGCGCCTCCAGCGTCGAGCCGACCCGGGCGCTCATCGCCGCCGCGATCTTGCCGACCACTGCGGCCAGGTCCCTCGGGCGGCCCGCCGCCTCGCGGACGCTGGCAACGTCGGCCGGCGGCTCCCCGCAGTCCTCCTCCCAGAGTCGCAGTGCCTCGGTGGCCGTTTGGACGCGATTGCGGCGGAGCCTGCGCTCGAACCAATCGACTTGCCCCGGTGAGAAGCCCGAGGGGCCGCGCAGATAGCGCAGCAGGTCCGTTGCCCGGCCGGTTCCCAGCATGGCTTCCAGCAAGGCGGTCAACGAGCCTCCCACCGCAGTGGACCCAACCGGGACCTCTGCCTCGAGTGCGGTTGGGATGCCGTAGGACTCCAGAATCGAGGCGATCAGCGGGCCGCGCCGCGCCGGATCGCGGACGACGATCGCGATCTGCTCCGCATCCGTCCCCTCGGCGAGCAGGCGCGCCACCTCGACCGCTATCGCCTCCGCCTCCCCACGCTCGCCGGCGGAACGCAGGAAGACGAGGCTCTCGTCGACGGGCAGAGGCTCCGCTCCGTCCCTGCCGAAGCCTCGCTCGAGATGAAAGAGGAGTGGTGACTCCGTGTTGCCGGGGTCGGCCGCGGTTTCCTCGACCGAGTCGATCCCGATCTCGTCGAGCGCCTCGAGCAGTGGGGCGTTGCGGCCCTCCAGCGCCGTGTGTCCCTTCTCGTAGGGCAGCGTCATGGTCACCTCTGCGACCGCAGCAAGCGCCCGGATCAGGTCCAGCTGGTTGCGCGTCAGGTCGTCGAGGCCGTAGAGGAAGACCGGCCTTCGCCAGAACCGGCTCTCGGCTTTCAGCAGGCCGATCGCCTCGCGCGCGATGGCGTGGGTGTCGACCGTCCCAAGCTCGTCGCGCACTCGCGTGTAGCCGGCGAACAGGGTCGAGACGTCGCCGAGGTAGGCGGAGCCCTCGAGCGTCCCAGCCGCCGCTTCGACGTCTGCCGGCTCGAGCCCGGCCCCCTGCAGCTCGTCGAGCAGGCGCTCCAGCGCCAGCGGAAAGCCGGGATGGTGGACGGAGCCACGCAGCGGGCCCATCTCCGATCGCCGCTCGGTCACCGCCGCCGCGACGGCGCCGAGGCGCTGGGCTGGGCTGAGGACGGAGCCCGGAGGGGCGCCTCCCGCTGTGGCCACCGCCAGGAACAGGTCGTCGAAGGTCATCACGTCGGCGCCGAGCACCGCGCCGCTTGCGCAAAGCTCGCGCTGGAAGGCGTAGACGTCGTCACGCGTGGGGACCACGAGGACGGGGTCACGCTCGAGCATGGCAATCAGCCCACGCCTGATCCGGCCCGCGCGGCCGGAGTTCGGAGGTCCTTGGATCAGCTTCAGTGGCATACGGAGGCGGACTGTCCAGCATAGGTCGGCTCGCGGCGCTTCAAAACACCGCAAACGCGGCGAAACGCATCCCGATTTGCCGTCTACCGCTCTCTCTAAATTGACCCCCGATGGCTCTCTGCTTCGTAGACCCGGCCGACGCGGTGCGTGCGATCTCAGACTCGATCGGACGCGAGGCCCGTCGCCAGCTGCTCGGCGAGGCGGTGCGCGCCTGGGTTGACGAGATCCCCGACGACGAGCTCGAAACCCATTACGCCAAGGCTCTCGCCGAGCTCGACGAGCACGACCTCTCGATGCTCGCCGCCTGGCACGGCTCGCTCGAGGTCGGTCACCCGATCCCCAATCGCGATTTCCTCATGGGCGCCTTCGACTCGCTTGGCGATAACCGCCGCGAGGCCCTCAAGCTCGCCGCCGGCTTCCGCGGCGAGGAGGCCGTCGACGCCGGCGTCACCGAGGAGGACGCGCTCGAGCTCGTCCTCGCCCTGCTCTCGCCCCCCCGCCAGATGGAGCTCGCCCTCGAGGCCGTCGAGCTCTACATCTGGGACCGCGCCGGCTCGGACAACTAGCGACTGCCTGCAGCCCGGGGTCGCCTGGACAGGGCAACCTCACGTTTCGGTATCCCTGGGCGTTTCAATGACTATGGATCGTCAGGATCTTGTCTTCGCATCAGGCGCCGACGCGTGCGCTGCTTGGTTCTACCCAGCCGCTGGCAAGGCCGCCAAGTCACCGATCGTGGTCATGGCACATGGTCTTTCGGGAACGCGGCGCGACCGGCTCGGGCCATTCGCCGAGCGCTTTGCGGCGGCTGGCTTCGCAGCGCTCGTATTCGACCACCGCGGCTTCGGCGACAGCGGTGGGGAGGAGGACCTCTTCCACCCGACGCGTCAGCTCGAGGACTGGCGGGGTGCCATCGCCTTCGCGCGCTCCCTGCCTGGAATCGATGGCGCCCGGGTGGCGACGTTCGGCTCCTCGATGGGCGGCGGCAACGCACTGGCTGCCGCCGCGGGCGACGCAGACATCGCGGCCGCCATCAGCCAGGTGCCTTTTCTCGACATCGTGCGCCAGGCACACAGATCCTCGCCTCGCGTGACGCTCCAGACGATCGCGGCGGCGATGCGAGGCGGGCACGTTCCGGCTGTGGGCCAGCCGGACGAGGTCGCATTCATCAACGCTCCCGGTGGAGAGGAGGGCTGGCGCCAGGTGGTCGCAACCGGCGAGGACTCCCGCTGGCGCAACCGTGTTTCCTCCCGCTGGCTGCTCGGCCGGCCCTACCGGCCGGTCCGGCACGCGGCCAAGCTCCACTGCCCCTGGTTGGTTTGCGTTGGCGAGGCCGACCGCGTCGCCCGGCCCGACCCCTCGATCGCCGCCGCACGGCGGGCGCCGAAGGGCGAGCTGCGCACCTACCCGGGTGTCGATCACTTCGACGTCTACGACGGCCCGCAGCACGAGGCGCTGGTCGCCGACCAGATCGACTTCCTTCGCCGCCACCTGCTTCTTGCAGAGACTCGTTGAAGGATTACCGGGGTCATAGCCCTGGAAATCCTTCAACGAGCTAGGCGAGCGCGGCCCGGATCTCGGGTATTGCCTGCTTGTTGTCCTTGAAGTGGACAGCGCGCAGCCCGGCCTTGCGGGCGCCTTCGACGTTGACCAGGACGTCGTCGACGAAGAGGCAGGCCTCGGCGGGCCGGTCGATGCGATCGAGGGTGAGCCGGTAAATCTTCGATTCGGGCTTGCGGCAGCCGACGAAGCCTGAGTCGACGACCGTCTCGAAGATCTCATCCACCGGTAGCATCGAGCGCCAGAGCGGCTCCCACTCGCGCACGTTGTTGGTCAGCATCGCCATCTGGAAGCCCTCCTCCTTGAGCTCCCGCATCAGCTCGATCATCTCCGGGTTGGGCTCCAGCGCCTCGAAGTAGATCTCCTTGAAGCGGTGCATCTCGGGCCGGTGGCCGAGCAGCGGCTCGAGGCTGTCGGTGAGCTGCGCGAGGAAATGGTCCTCGGTGATCTCACCGCGCTCCATCTCGAAGAGCGGGTTCTCGCCGTTGGCTTCGGTTGCTGCCTGCATCGCCTTGCCGAGTGTCTCCGTCGTAATCCCGGTCTGGTCCTGGAAGGCCATGAACGACTGGATCAACGGCGTGGTCAGCACGCCGCCGAAGTCGGAGACGACCGCCTTGATCTCAGTCATCGCCGTAGACGATCTCGTAATGGCCGAGACCCTCACGCCCTTCGAGCGCCCAGCGGAAGAAGGCGACCTGGCCGCGCAGCCCCGAGTGGTCGATCGCGGCGGCGCTGATCAAGGTCCCGGCACCGCGCAGCGGCTGCGGCTCTTCGCCATCGAGCCAGAGCTCCAGTGTCACCCGCCGCTGCACGCCGTCCGGCCCGTACTCGGTCGAGAGCAATGTCTCGGAGACCTCCACCGGGGCCCCATCGGGGTCGCAGAGCACCGCTGCGACCTCCTCTTCGCCATGGCCCCCAGACCCCCCGGGACGCACCGCGCTGAGCGCCAGCAGCCCCCCGTCGGAGAAGACGATCCCAATCGACCGCCGCTGGATCTGGCCCGGCTCGCTCATCGCGCGCCGAAGCCTATTCGCCGGTCGGATCCGAGGCCCGGCTACCATGGCCTCATGCCAGAGAACCAGACAGAGGTACTCACCGAAGACGACGTCCTCGAGGCCCTCGAGGAGGTCATCGACCCGGAGTTGGGACTCGACTTCGTCTCGCTCGGTCTCGTCTACGACGTGGAGATCGAGGGTGAGGAG
>DATNHC010000152.1:0-47863 GCA_035605155.1 Solirubrobacterales bacterium | reverse complement strand
GCCGCCGGCGGTCTCGGTGAAGATCCCGGTCGTCTCGGCCAGCAGGCGGATGCCGTCGCGGATCTCAGCGTCTGAGACCGAGTCGATCGCGCCCTCCGTGCGGCGCGCCTGCTCGACGGCGTAGGGACCGTCGGCCGGATCGCCAATCGCCAGGCTCTTGGCGATCGTCTCCGGCCGCTGCGGCTTGCAGACGTCCCAGCCTTCGGCGAAGGCGGTGGCCACCGGGCTGCATCCCGCCGCCTGGGCGCCATTGAAGACCGGCTGCTCCCCTTCGACCAAGCCGATGTCGAGCCACTCCTGGAAACCGCGGCCGACCTTGGTGAAGAGCGAACCCGAGGCGATCGGGCAGACGACGCGGTCGGGCAGCGACCAGCCGAGCTGCTCGGCTGTCTCGTAGGCGAGCGTCTTGGAGCCCTCGGCGTAGTAGGGACGCAGGTTGACGTTGACGAAGGCCCAAGGGCGCGTTTCGGCGAGCTGCGTGCAGAGCCGGTTGACGTCGTCGTAGTTGCCGCGCACGCCGACCAGGTTGGTGCCGTAGACACCGGTGGCGAGCAGCTTCTGCTCCTCGAGGTTGGCGGGGACGAAGACGTAGGAGGCGAGGCCGGCGGCGGCAGCGTGGGCGGCGACGGCGTTGGCGAGGTTGCCGGTCGAGGCGCAGGCGACCGTGTCGAAGCCCAGCTCGCGGGCCTTGGCGACGGCGACGGCCACGACCCGGTCCTTGAAGGAGTGGGTCGGGTTGGCGGCGTCGTTCTTGATCCAGAGCTCGGCGTCCAGCCCCAGCCGCTCGGCGAGCCGGTCGGCGCGCAGCAGCGGCGTCAGGCCCGGCTCGAGCGGGTCGCCGGGCCGCCCCTCGAAGGGCAGGAAGTCGGCGTAGCGCCAGATTCCCTGCGAGCCGGCCTGGATCTTGCGCTTGGTCTCGGCCGGGTCGAGGCCGGAGAAGTCATACGACACTTCCAACGGCCCAAAGCAGTGCTCACAGGCAAAATGAGCGCCGAGGTCATAGGTCGACCCGCACTCCTTGCACTTCAGGTTCTCGATTGCCATCCGATCTCGCTTTCCGTCGCCAACGAAAAAACCTCCGCCTTCGTGGGGCAGAGGTCCGATCGGACTTCCCCCCACATCTTCCAGGCCTTTCACATGACCTGCTGGAGTTGGCACCTGCCTCAGAGCGTGAGCTCTGGTGTGGTTGCCGGGGCTTCTACGGGCCAGTCCCTCCACCCCTCTTGATGTGGCGTTATGTAGGCAGCAACAATACCAGGGGAAATCTCGTTCATTGCAAGCCCCTGCCGACGGCTAACCTAGTGCGCTATGCCCGTCGAGCCCAGGAGCCAGAGCGATGCCGAACCTTCCGAAGCCGAGGCTGCGACGGGCAGCGCGGCGCGGTGAGCTGATCCCGGCCGCGGCGCAGGCCGAGCCGCAGGCTCCCTCTGTCGAGCAGATCGACGCCAGTGGCCTGCGCTGGGTCAACATCGAGCGGCCAGGCGGCCTGGAGCGCGCCTGGCTCGAGGAGAATTTCGAGTTCCACGCTCTCGATCTCGAGGATGTGCTCTCGCGCAACCAGCGGCCGAAGATCGACGTCTACGACGACTACCTGTTCATCGTGCTCCACTTCCCCGTCTTCGACCCTGCCGCCGGGCGGCTGGGCACCGGCGAGCTCGACCTCTTCGTCGGGCCCGGCTATCTGGTGACGATCCCCAATCAGCCCCTGCAACCGGTCGAGTATCTCTTCGAGCGCTGCCGCGCGAAGGAGGAGCTGCGCGAGCAGCTCTTCTCGCGTGGCTCGGGCTACCTGCTCTACCGGCTGGTCGACGACAGCTTCGACTACTGCTTTCCGATGCTGCGCAAGATCGGCAACAAGCTCGACGCGCTCGAGGACGACATCTTCGAGGGTCGCTCCGAGGAAGTCGTGCGCGACATCTCCAACGTCAAGCAGGAGATCATCAACTTCCGCAAGGTGATCCGCCCACAGCGGCCGGTGCTGCGCGATCTGGAGAAGGTCAAGCAGCGCTACCTCGCCACCGACCTCAACCTGGAGATCTACTTCGACGACATCGTCGACGCCCACGAGCGGATCTGGGACATGCTGGAGAACTACAAGGAGGTGGTCGAGGCCCTGGCCGAGACCAACGAGTCGGTGATCTCCCACCGGGTCAACGACATCCTCCGCGTGCTGACCTCGATCAGCGTCATCGTCCTGCCGCTGACCCTGATCGCCAGCATCTGGGGCGCCAACGTTCACGTTCCAGGCGAGGGAGACACCACCGCGTTCTGGATCCTGCTCGGCGCGATGGTCGCGATCCTGGTCGCGATGGTCGCCTATTTCCGCAGACGCGGGTGGCTTTAACGCGCCACGATTGAAAAAGGTGCCGGTTTCCTTCGATTTGAGCCTTTATCGGCGCAGATCCGACTACTCTCGCCACCGTGTCCGACGTTCTTCGAAAGCTGGCCCTTGCGGCTACGTGCATCGCGGTGGTGGCTGGCGGCGCCACGTTGGCGATCGCCTCCAAGGGCGGAGGCACCTCGTCAGACGCCAACGCGGCCGACACCCAGTACGGGACCGGAGGCCAAGGATGCACGCCCGGTTTCTGGAAGCAGAACCACCCCAACACATGGGTCGGGTACAAAACCACCGATACGTTCGACTCCGTCTTCGGCGTCACCTACTTCGGCTCGCTCACGCTCTTGGAAGCAGCTGGCCTCGAAGGCGGGGGCTTCAACGCGCTCGCCCGTCACGCCACGGCTGCACTGTTGAACGCAAGCAACCCGAACGTCAGCTACGACCTCTCGGTCACCGAGATCATCAAAATGGTGCAGGAAGCGTTCGCAACGAACGATCCCGAGCCGACCAAGAACGTGTTTGCGGCCTTCAACGAATCCGGCTGCTCGGTCGACGCAAACGGGAAACCGATAAAAAAATAGCCTGAGTCGGGAGTCGGTCGAGACCGTCAACCCGCAGACGGCGGCCGGTCGCCTAGCATCCCGCGGCGTGGCCAACTTTCGCATCTGGGCGCCGTGGCGCCTCGCTTACGTGAAGGACGCAGCGAAGGACATCGAGGAGGACTGCATCTTCTGCGCCAAGCCGACGGCGGGCGACGACGAGGCCAACCTGATCGTCCACCGCGGCGAGCGCTGCTTCGTGATGCTCAACCTCTTTCCGTACACCAACGGCCACCTGATGGTGGCGCCCTACGAGCACACCGGGCGCATCCAGGATCTCCCCCCGGACACGCTGGCCGAGATGATGGGCCTCGCGCAGCGGGCGATGCGACGCCTGGAGGAGGTCTACGACCCGCACGGATACAACGTCGGCTTCAACCAGGGACGGGTCGCCGGCGCCGGCGTCGAGCACCACATCCACATGCACGTCGTGCCGCGTTGGGGTGGCGACACGAACTTCATGCCGGTGGTCGCCGACACCAAGGTGATGCCGCAAACGCTGGAGCAAAGCTACGAGGCGCTGAAGGGGGCATTTTGAGCACCAAGGTAAGAAGACTCACCCCCGGACGCGGGAGCGCGGGCACGTGACTTCCGGTGGTCATAAGCGTGCCCGCGCGGGAGCGGAGGAGGTGAATCCTGAAATCTTCAAGGCCTACGACATTCGCGGGCTGCATGGAGAGGAGATGGACGCCAGCACGGCACACGCGATCGGGCGCGCCTTCGCCCGGGTGCTTGGGCGCCTGCGCGGCAAGCAGCCGAGCGAGCTGCGCGTCGGCCTCGGCCGCGACATGCGCCTCACGGCGCCCGAGATGGCAGCCGAGCTGCGCGACGGATTGATCTTCGAGGGCGCCACCGTGCTCGACGCCGGCATGGTCGCCACCGAGATGCTCTACCACCTGGTCGGCTCACGCCAGCTCGATGGCGGCGCGATGGTCACCGCGTCGCACAACCCCAAGGCCTACACCGGCGTGAAGCTGGTCCGCGAGGGCGCCCTGGCGCTCTCCGGCGACGCCGGCATCGGCGACGTGCGTCGCGAGATCGAAGCCGGCCTCGGCCACGCCCCGGGAGGCGGCTCGCTGGAGGAGGTCGAGATCTGGGAGGAGTACCGCGCCCACGCCCTCTCGTTCATCGACCCGGCAAAGGTGACATCGATGAAGGTGGTCGTCGACGGCGGCAACGGCATGGCCGGCCCGATGGTGGGACCGATCCTGCACCGCTTGGGGCTCGAGCTGGAGGAGATGTACTTCACGCCCGACGGCGAGTTCCCCGATCACGAGCCAAACCCGCTCCTGCCCGAGAATCGCCAGCTGATCGTCGAGAAGGTGCGTGAGACCGGCGCCGATCTCGGCATCGCCTGGGACGGCGATGCCGATCGCTGCTTCTTCATCGACGGCAGTGGCGAGTTCTGCGACGGCGACTTCGTCTGTGCCCTGCTTGCTCGGGCGGCGCTGGCCAAGGAGCCCGGCGCGACAGTCCTCTACGACCCGCGCTCGAGTCGCGCTGTGCCGGATCTGGTTGCCGCCGAAGGGGGTCGCTCTGCCCTCTCGCGTGTCGGCCACGCCTTCTTCAAGCAGCGCATGCGCGAGGAGAGCGCCGTCTTCGGCGGTGAGGTCTCCGGCCACTACTACTTCCGCGACTTCTGGTGCGCTGACTCGGGGACGATCCCGGCGCTGTCGATGCTCGAGCTGCTCTCGGTCGACGGGCGCTCGCTGGCCGAGCTGATGGCCGAGTTCCGCTCGCGCTACTTCATCTCCGGCGAGATCAACTCCGAGGTCGCCGATCCCGAGGCGAAGATCGCCGAGATCGCCGAGCGCTACGCCGACGGCGAGCAGAGCTGGCTCGACGGCATCTCGGTCGACTACCCGGATTGGCACTTCAACGTTCGCCCCTCCAACACCGAGCCCCTGCTGCGGCTCAACCTCGAGTCTCTGGTCTCGCGCAAGGACATGGAAGCCAAGCGCGATGAGGTCCTTGGGCTGATCCGGGCGTGACCCTCACCCCCGAGCAGGCGCTCGAGCAGGCGGCGCTGGCCGGGATCCACTGCCTGCGGATCCCCACGCCCTTCGCCGTCGGGCGCGTCAACTGCTACCTGATCGAGGACGAGCCGCTGACCCTGGTCGACACCGGGCCGAACTCGGGCAAGGCCCTCGACGAGCTGCACTCGCAGTTGGCCGAGCACGGTCACGCGATCGAGGACCTCGAGCTGCTCGTGATCACCCACCAGCACATCGACCATCTCGGGCTTGCGGAGATCGTCGTGCAGCGCTCTGGGGCGAAGGTCGCCGCGCTTGGCATCGCCCGCGAGCGCCTCGCCAACTTCGACGAGGACGCCGAGGCCGAGGATCGCTTCGCGGTCGATCTGATGATCCGCAACGGCATCCCCGAGGAGGTGACCGTGGCCCTGCGCAGCGTCTCGCGCAGCTTTCGCGGCTGGGGATCGCACGTCGAGGTGACGCAGCCGCTCGACGACGGCCAGGCCCTGGCCTTCCGCGACCGCACTCTGCAGGCGGCTCACCGCCCCGGCCACAGTCCCTCCGACACCGTCTTCTGGGACGCCGAGCGCCGCATCCTGATCGCCGCCGACCACCTGATCGCCCACATCTCATCCAACCCGCTGATCAGCCGGCCGCTCGACGGCTCGAGCGAGCGCCCGCAGGCGCTTGTCACCTATATCGAATCGATGCTCGAGACCCGTGAGATGCCGGCCGAGATCGTGCTCTCCGGCCACGGCGAGCCGATCGTCGACCACGTCGCCCTGATCGACGACCGCATCGCCAAGCACGAGCGGCGCAAAGAGAAGATCTTCAAGCTGATCGCCGAGCAGCCGCGCAGCGGCTACGAGATCGCCCAGGCGATCTGGGGCAACGTCGCCGTCACCCAGGCCTTCCTCACCCTCTCCGAGGTGATCGGCCACGCCGACCTGCTCGTCAACGAGGGCCGCGTGCGTGAAGCCGATGACGGGGAGGTGATCCGCTATGAGGCGACCGGGTAGGGCGCGCTCCGCCAAGAAGCGGATGCTGATCATCGTCAACCCCTACGCGACGACGGTTTCCGACCGCCTGAAGAACCTCGTGGTCTACGCGCTGCAGGGCCGCTACGAGGTGGAAACCGTGGCGACCGAGGCACAGAACCACGCCACCGAGATCGGCCGCGAGGTGCGCGACCATGGCTACGATGTGGTCGTCGCCTTCGGTGGCGATGGAACGCTGAACGAGGTGGCAAACGGCCTCGCCGGAACCGACGTCCCGGTCTCCGTGCTGCCGGGGGGCTCGACCAACGTCGTCTGCCGCACGCTGGGCATCCCCAACGACGTCGTCGATGCGACCGAGCACCTGCTGGCGATGGTCGACGAGTGGCAGCCGCGCCGCATCGATCTGGGCAAGGCCGACGGCCGTCATTTCGTCTTTTCCTGCGGAGCGGGGATCGACGCCACGGTGGTGCGCAGGGTCGACGCGCATCCGCGGCTCAAGTCGGCGGCCGGGCCGTATTACTTCACCTGGGCCACGGTCTCGGCCTTCTACCGGTCCTACCTCTACAACCCGGTGCGCCTGCGCGTGCAGGTCGACGGCCAGGAGAGCGAAGGGATCACGGCTTTGGCTCAGAACTCCGATCCCTTTACCTACTTCGCCAGCCACCCCGTGCGGGTCTGCGAGGGAGTGGCCTTCGACGACGGCGCCCTTGCCCTCGGCGTGCTCAGGCGCGCCGCGCAGCGCGACATGCCGACCCTGATCGCGCGGATCTTCAGCCAGAAGCGGCCCGCCGCCCGTCACCGCCAGATCCAGCATTTCGCCGGGATCGCCGGGGCGACCGTGACGTCTGCCTCGGAGACCAAGGACGGCATCGCCCGCCCTTTTCCGGTCCAAGTCGACGGCGACTACATCGGTGAGAAGACCGCCTTGGAGCTGGGCATCGAGGCCGGCGCCCTGACGGTGATCTGCTGAGGCGGGTCAGATCATGGATCGCCCAGCTCGGGCGCTAGGAAGGGTGCGACCTCCGCAGCCTGCTGCCACGCATCACGGTTGGCGCCACGGAAGCGTCGGGGTGCGGAGCGGGCCACTTCGTCTCGGGGGTTGAGCCGCGCCGCGCGCCCCGCGGCCGCTCGCGGGTCGAGCCCGGCGCCGGCTCGTGCGACGGCGAGGCCGTAATGCAGCTCCCAGTTATGGGGGTCGCGCTGCACGGCCCGCTGCATCGCCACCGCCGCCGCTCCGAAGCGATCCCGGTCGATCTCGCAGCTGGCGATCACGACGTAAGGCGACGGCCGCTCGTCGAGCGCGGAGAGCGCCTCGTTGGCAGCGCTCCGGGCGGCGCCGCAGTGACCTGCTCCGAGCTCGTCGACCGCGACCGAGTAGCGCGCCTGCGAGAGGGCCACCCGCGCCGGGGTGAGGACGAGCAAGAGGCAGACGATCGCACCGCCGGCTTGCAGCGCGGTCATCTTCAACTGGTTGCGCGGACGACGGCGGCGCCAGCGCCGCGAGCGCGCCATTGCGGCGCCGCCCAGGGCGAAGAGCCAGAGCGTCACCGCCGGCATCTGCCAGTCCCAATCGACGCCCGCGTGCACCACCCAGGCCAACCCGGCGGCGAGCAGCATCGCGAAGAGCGCTCGGTCGGGACCGCGCGCCCGGTAGGCGAAGGCGCCGAGGATCAGCGCGATCGCGATCAAAAGCAGCGCCAGGCCCGGCAGGCCCAGCTCGCCAAGGACCTCGACGTAGAGCGAGTGGGCGTTGAGCACCTTGTTCGGGCTGGGGCGGTTCTCGTTCCAGACGGTGACGTAGGTGCCCGCTCCCGAGCCGCGCAGCTTGTCCTCCCGATAGGAGTCGAGGGCGACGTCCCAGAGTTCGAAGCGCCCCTGTGAGCGGGCGCTGAGCAGACGGTCTTCCCCCCTGCTCTCGGGCGCGGTCTCGACCCGATCGGTGAATTCGCCGTACTTCGTCTTGACCACGTGTGGCACGTCCGCAGCGGTCCCCGCGGCGAGAACGAGGACGAGCGCGGTCACGGTTGCTCCAGCGAAGACGGGTCGGCGCAGGGGCTGCGGCAGGCTCGCCCTCAGCAGCCAGCCGTCGAGCGGCAGCAGGCATACGCGCAGCAGGCCGGCGGCGAGCACACAGGCGCCGAGCACCATCGCGACGTCCTCGCCGCTCGAGACCATCGCCTGGGGATAGCCCTCGGTCACGGTGGAGGACGGGCTCGCAACAGCGAGCGCGATGGCCGTGGTTGGGATCGTCGCGATCGCGCCACTGAGAAGGGCACGGGGGCGCCCCAGCACGGCGTAGACGACGAGCGCTGCCGGCGCTGCCCAGATCGCCCCCCGCGAGAGCGTGTAGTAGAGGGTGAGGCTGACAAGCGGCACGGCGGCGGCGCCCAGCACGCGGGCGAGCGGCGGGTCCTGGGTGCTGCAGGCGAGATGCGCGCAGAAGAGGACGCCAATGCAGCTGAGGATCCCCAGCGCGTTCCAGTAGGTGAGCGGGTAGGCAAGGCGGGTCTCGTCGACCAAGGCCGGATCGAAGATCGTCTCGGGCAGCAGGCGCGCGATCAGCGCGGCGACGCAGACGGCGACGATCGCCGCCGCGATTCCGTAGACCATCCAGCGCAGGCGGCGGGGGTTGAAGGGCAACGTGCCAAAGAAAAAGAGCAGCAAGCCGCAGAGGAGCGCCCGCGAGTAGGCGGGCAGCGCGCGGCTCACCGACTCCGACCACTCGGCCGAGATCAGCGTCCAGGCAGCAAAAAGGCCGATCGCGGCGGTGGCGGCGATCAGCGCCTTGCTGACGCCCTGCAGCGGCCGTTTAGCGAGCGCGAAGCGCAGGGCAAGGACGAGCGCCATCTCGGCCGCAGCCAAGCTCGTCGCCCCCGGATAGAAGCCGCCGCTGCGGAAGGCGAGGAAGACCGTGAGCAGGCCGGGAAGCAGCATCAAGGCCAGCCAGCCCAGCTCTTCGTGCTGGCGCAGCCAGCTCGCGTTCGTCGTCGCTTCCTTTGGCACTCACAGACCAACGGACCGGAAGCGCCCATTCGTTCGCCCTGCCTGCCATATCATCCTCCCGTGACCGGCCGGGAACCGAGCATGGGAGAGGCTCTGGAGCTGGCGGCCTTCTGCTTTCGGGTCGATCGGGTCACCGCCGAGGTGACGACCGCCTTGCGCGAGGCGTCGATCCCCAGCATGCTGCTCAAGGGGCCCGGCATCGCCACCTGGCTCTACGGGGCCGAGCGGCCACGTATCTACACCGACTCCGACCTGCTGCTCCGCAGGCGCGACTGGGAGAAGGCCCTTGCCCTGATCGAGGGGCTGGGCTTCGAGGACGACCTCGGGCCGCTCGACCATCCCCGCATGGAGTCGGGCGCCGGCTATCCATGGGTGCGCCAGGCCGACGGCGCCCACGTCGACCTCCACCACACGGTGTTCGGGATCCGGGCCGATCCGGACGAGCTCTGGGCGGCGTTCTGGGAGGAGGCCGTCAGCGAGAAGATCGGCGGCCTCGAAGTCTCCCTCCCGTCGCGCCCGGCTCGCCTCCTCCACATCGCCCTGCACGCGGTCCAGCATGGCCCGGCCTGGGAGAAGCCAATGGCGGACCTGCGCCAGGGGATAGCGCGGGCGCCGATCGACGCCTGGATGAAGGCTTTCGCGCTGGCCGAGCGGCTGGAGGCCGCCGACACCTTCGCCGCCGGCATCCGCCTCACCGCCGAGGGCCGCGAGCTGGCCGAGGCGATTGGAGCGGGTCAGGGGGCCAACGTGGAGGCAGCCCTGCGCCTCGACTGGGTGCCAACCGCGGAAGGCTTTCGGGAGCTCTCCGAGGCGGACGGGATCAGGGAGCGAGCGGCGATCCTCTTCCGCGAGCTCTTCCCGACCCCTACCTTCATGCGCTGGTGGAGCTCGCTGGCCCGACGCGGCCGGCTCGGCCTGGCGCTTGCCTATCTATGGCGCCCGCTTTACCTCTTCTCACGGGCGATCCCCGGCTACCTCGCCTGGCGCCGGGCCTCGCGCGCCAAGCGCTAGCGCCAGCCCGGCTACCGACCTCGGCCGCGCGGCCCAGCGGCCAGCGCTACCCACTTTCCGCGATCGGTCAATCGTCCGCTATGCCACAGTCAAGCGCAGTGAGAACCGATGAGGTGCCTCCATGCCTCTCCCAGTCCGCCGACGCCACCGGCCATCGTGGAGCGCCCTGCCAATCACGATCGCCGCGGCCCTCTGCCTGATCGCTCCGATCTCCTCCGCGCTGGCCACCGCTCCCGTAACGGTCACCGACTACACCGACCCGGGCGAAATGCTGGGCGCCCGGGAGAAGTCCCACTGGATGCAGCCCTGGCGTTCCTACACCGAGACGATGCCGGCGAGGACCCTGCTCGACGCGGTCGGCATCAACTTCAACGTCAAGCCAGCCTGGGCCGAGCAAACCGCGCGGCTGCTCGAGGAGAGCGGCTTCCGGCGCGCACGCTTCGAGATGGGCTGGAGCACGATCAGCTACGCGGAACCGAGCCGGATGAACCCGGCCAATCGGGAAGCGATGGCGACGATCCTCAGAGCGTTGCGGGACCACGGCATCCGCCCGCTGATCCTGCTGAACGCGAACAGCGGCGGTCCCTGCCCGGTCAAGGAAGAGACGATCACCCTGACCCAGCCGGCCGCCAAAGGCGACACGGTCCTGCACGTCGACCCGGCCGACGTCGGCAAGATCGTCCCCCGCAAGACCGGGATCCGCAGCGGCGGCACGGCCGCCAACTACCTCTTCACCGGAGCGTCGCCCGACGGGACCGTGACCCTCTCGGCGCCACTTGGCGCACTCTGGGCCACCAAGCCCTCCCAGCCGGTCGTCGGCGATCTTCCGGCCGGCCCGCTCACCGTCGAAACTCTCCTCCGCGAGCCGTTCGCGCCCGAACGGCTTGCCGACGGCAGCCCCAACCCCGCTTTGGAGCCGACGATGCGCGGCTGGCTCGACTACGTCGGGGTCGTCACCCGGGAAGCGGAGGCAATCCTCGGCTCGGAAGAGTTCGACGTAGAGGTCTGGAACGAGCTCAGCTTCGGCTCACGCTTCCTCAACATCAGCGGCTACTACAAGCCCGCCCCCTACACGGGATCGACCTGGAACCAGACGGCGATTCTCAAGCGGACCGTCGCCTACCTGCGCGACCCTGCCCACGGCGTGCCGAATATCGGCATCGGCAACGGCTTCTCGAACGAGTCGCCCGGTTGGAGCCCGGAAGGCGCGCCGGTGGGGCTGACGGCGATGGACAAGCACCCGTACGGGGGTTGGCGCTCCTTCCCGACCGCCGAAAAGGTCGAGGGCGTGCGCCCCCTCGACGGGCTGGGAAACCTGTCGGGGATCAAAGTCGGCGAGTCCTGGGCGGCCGAGTTCACCCCCGACTACGACGTGTTCTTCCCCGAGTTCTTCCTCTCCGCGCTGCCGAACCAGACGCTGGTTCGCGACCTCTCGCCCGTGCCGAACTGGTACGCCGGGGCTTGGCATGGACGTCATGTCGAGACACCGGGCGGCGAGCCGCTCGAGCACTGGATCACCGAGTTCAACCTTGCCCCCACCAGCGGCCCCGCCCGCGAAATGACCACCGCCGACGTGCGTCACGTCGAGAGCAAGGTCATCCTGCGGGCCCTCGCCTCTTTCGTGAACAAGGGGATGACGGCGGTCCACTTCTACGCCGCCAACGCCGGCAGCTTCTCGCTGATCGACCCGGCCTTTTTCAAAGCGCTCCAGAAAAGCGCCGCGTCCTATCCCGGCAGTGAGCGGGGCGGCGAGACGATGGACGCCGTCCGGCGCCTGCTCGGCGCCTTCGCCGGCGCCACGGATGCGGCGCCGCGCAACCTGACCCTCGACGAGCTCACCGACTACGGACAGCACGTCCAGTTCGAGGGCAACGGCACGACCCGGTTCCCGCCCCTGTACGACCGCGACGTGTTCGCCTTCCTGCCCTTTCAGGTCGATGCCCACCGCTTCGTCGTGCCGGTTTATGTGATGACACGCAACGTCGTCGAGGTCCACGGCGAGGGCAGCGACCCGACCCGCTTCGACATGCCGGCCGATACCTTCCGGATGACGATCGGCGGAGTCGACGGCCGGGAGGCGAGGGCCTGGGCCAGCGACCCGCTGACCGGTTCGCAGGTCCCGGTCGAGATCGTCTCCCGCAACGCCGGGCAGCTCGGCGTCGAGATGCCGGTCACCGACTCCCCGCGGCTGCTCACGATCGAGGAGGGCGACGGCGCCGTGCCGCCCGTCGCGGAGCCCCGCGTGGAGGAGCCGCCTGCGGAGGACCCACCGGTCGAGCAGCTGCCTGCGGAGGAGCCGCCGGTCGAAGATCCCGCCGCGGACGAACCACCCGCGGAGGCGCCCACGACGGATGAGCCTTCCGCAGACGAGCCCGCGGCCGAGGAGCCTTCCGCCGAGGAGCCGGCACCGGTCGTCGTCCTGCGCGGTGGCAAGAAGCTGCTGCGCACGCGCACGCTGGACGTTGCCGTCCGCTGCCAGACGAGCTGCACGGTCTCGGCCAGGGGGACGCTCTTCGTCGGCTCCCGCAGCTTCGCGATGCGGACGACGCCTCGCGGCGCCGTCTCCAGCGGCGCCCGGCCGCGGCCGACCACGATCAGGCTGGAGATCGGCCCCGGTCTCGCCCAGCGAGCCCGCCTCTCGCTTCAAGACGGCGCCCAGGTGAGGGTGGCGGTCGAGGTGCGCGCCGAGACCGCTGGCGGTGAGGCAAGCTCGGTCGCGCGCCTCTCCCTGCAGCGCTGAATCCAGGCCGGACGTCGCAAAGAAGCCCGCTGCCGAACCGTTGTTTCGGCACCGATGCCCGCCCGCTCACCCTTGCTCGAGACGGAGTCGAAGTACCAGTCCAACTGGTCGAACCTGCGTTTCCTGCTCAAGCGCCATGAGACCGCGATAGGCGGCCTTGCGGGCTGCTCGATCCTCTCCGGCCTGGCGGAAGCCAGCCTGCTGGCGGCGATCGCCCAGGTGGCCGCGGCCCTGCTCTCGGACACCGACAGCGTCAAGGGGAGCCTGGGGCCCTTGGATATCTCCCTCTCGGTCGGCGCGATGATCGCCTTCGCCGCCGTCATGGGGGTGCTGCGGCTCGGCCTGCAGGCGGGTATCGCCTACCTGGGGGCGCGCACCGCCGGGCAGGTGCAAGCCGACCTCCGCAATAGCCTCACGCGAGCCTTCACCCAGGCCTCCTGGGAAGTGCAGTCGCGCGATGGCGAGGGCCATCTGCAGGAGATGCTGACGAGCCACGTGGTGCAGGCGACGATGGGAACGCTGCAGATCGCCTCGCTGGTCAGCGCCCTCTTCACCTTCATCGTGCTGTTGATCTACGCGATGCTGCTCAACCCGGTCGCGGCCTCCGTCGTGGTCGCCGTCGCCGCCCTGCTCTTCTTGGCCCTGCGCCCGTTGAGCGCGACCGGGCAGCGCCGTTCCAAGGAGCTGTCGCTCGCCCAGATGGAGTTCGCCGGCGGAGTCGGCGAGGCCTCGCGGATGGCCGAAGAGACCCGCGTCTTCGGCGTCGGCAAGGCCCAGCAGGAGCAGCTCGAAGGGCTCGTCGCCAACGCCAGGCGCCTCTTCTTCCGCACGCAGGTCGTCGGCCGCCTGATCCCCAGCCTCTACCAGGGGCTGATCTACCTAACCGTGGTTGGTGGGCTGGCGGCGCTCGCCTTCACGGGAGGCGGCCAGATGGCCTCGCTGGGCGCGGTGGTGCTGCTGCTGGTGCGTGCCGGGACCTACGGGCAGCAGATCCAGGGCTCCTACCAGCTGGCCCGGCAGTCGCTTCCCTTCGTCGCCCGCCTGCGCGACGCGACCGACCGCTACGAGGCCGACCGGCCAGCTTCCGGAGGCCACCCCCTGCCGCTGATCGAGACGCTCTCCTTCTCGCGAGTCTCCTTCGCCTACCGGCCCGAGCAGCGCGTCCTCGTCGACGTCGACTTTGAGCTGCCCCAGCGCGAAGCGGTCGGCATCATCGGGCCGTCCGGCGCCGGCAAGTCGACCCTCGTCCAACTGCTGCTGCGACTGCGGCGGCCCGTCGAGGGGACCTACCTCGTCAACGGCAGGCCCGTCGAGGAGTGGGACATCGACGACTGGCACCGGCAGGTCGCCTACGTGCCGCAGGAACCGAAGATGCTGCACGCCTCGGTGGCCGACAACATCCGTTTCCGTCGCAACATCTCACAGGCCGACGTCGAGCGGGCGGCGAAACTGGCGCGCATCCACGACGACGTCGTCGGCTGGCGCGACGGCTACGAGACGCTGATCGGCCCGCGCGCCGACTCGGTCTCGGGGGGCCAGCAGCAGCGGATCTGCCTGGCGCGCGCCCTGGCGGCACGGCCGACGATGCTCGTCCTCGACGAGCCGACGAGCGCCCTCGACCCCCGCTCGGAGGCGCTGATCCGCGATTCCCTCGGCGAGCTCGCCGACGAGCTTTTCCTCTTCATAGTCACGCACCGGATGTCGGCGCTCGACGTCTGCGACCGCGTGATGGTCGTCGACGAGCACTCGATCGTCGACTTCGACGAGCCCGAGGTGCTCGCCCGCACCAGCGACTACTTCGGCAGCGCGGCCGACGTCACCAGCCCAGCGCCCGCAGCAGGCGCTCGCCAACCCTGATCGGCAGCGTGCGCTCGGAGCCCTGCGTCGCCGCGAGCCAGCGGTGGGCCAGCCTGGTGCCGAGTCCGCGGGGGTCGTCGATCGGATCCACGAGCGGCACTCCCTGCTCCTCCGCGACGCGGTTCCAGTCGATCGCCCAGATGTCGGCGCGCTTGAAGGTCGCAGGACCGCGCTGGGCGATCAGGCGTACGCTCAGCGCGTCGAAATGAGCGGGGTCGTCATCGACGCCGTGCATGTCGATCCCCGCTTTGAGGTAGCCGGCAAGCCACTCCTCCCGGACCGGCTCGACCCACCTCTCGGGACGCTCGCCTCGGTGGTAGAGACGGTACTGACCCAACGGGCTTCGCAGGCCGCTCTCGGTCTCCCACACCTGGTAGTAGCGGTGGCGGGCCTGCACGCGCCGCGCGGCAAAGAGCTTGTAGTGGAGGAGCGTGGTCTCCGCGAGCTCCATCGTCGGCCCACTCGGCACCCGGAGGACGTGCATGCTCTTCTCGACCGTGAAGGGGCTGCCGTCGTCGACGAAGCCGATCACGCAGGGATCGGGCGGGACCCAGCACTGGCTGAGGCCCGGCAGCAGATTCGCGACCCGGGCGGCGACGTTGGTGCCGGGCTCGGCCGCGGCGATCCTCTGCAGATCCGGGCCGCAGTCGGCGGACAGCATCTCGTCGGTGTCGAGGGTCATGACCACCCGCTTCCCCGGCACGTCGATCGCGCGCGCAGCCTCGATCCGCATGCGCCAGCGGTCGGACTCGTAGGGGGCGACCTCGTCAGGGCGCTGGAACTCCACGAGGCGGACCTTGGGAAACCGTGCCGCGATCTCCGCCGAGCCGTCCGTCGAGCTGTCGTCGACGACGACGACGTGGTCGGCCCAGGTCGAGGCGCACTCGAGGAAACGCGGCAGGATCCAGGCCTCGTTGCGCATCGTCGTCGCGCAGATCAGGGTCGCGTCGCCGATCACGCCGTCCTCCCCAGCCCCTGCTTGACCAGCTCGATCATCCGGTACTCCCGGGCGAGCCGCTCGCGCAGCAACTCGAGGTCGGCCTCGGGCGTCGCCGCCTTGGCCGTGAAGCGGCGCTCGCGCTTCTCGGCCAGCGGCAGCTCGAGCGCCGCGGCCACCGCCTTCAGGTCCTCGGCGTAGGTCTCGGTGAAGCAGACCGCCGAGCACCCGAGCACCCGCTCGGCAGCCTCGGCGGGATCGAAGCGAGGAGAGAACATGTAGAGCTGCGCCAGCAGCGCCCGCGGCGAGACGCGGGCAAGGAAGCGAGCAAAGGAGCGGTCGGCGATCCTGCGCTCCGGCCGCAGGCGAAGGGGGAGCATCCGCCGGGCGAGCTGACCCGCTCCCAGCTCGCGGACAGCGCTGTCGGTCCTCAGCGTGTGGAGCGAGATCCGGCGGATCGGATGGCGGTCCATGAAGTCGCTCTCGCTGCGAACCTGATCGACGAACGGGTCACGGCCGCCTTCGGCCGAGGACCGCGCCCACATCATGTAGTGGTAATAGGAGAGGACGCGCGAGGCCGGGTCACGGAGGATCGTGATCGTGAAGGTCCGCGGCGGCAGCTCGACGTGGTAGGCGGGCCGGTGCGTGGTCGCGAAGAAGTAGTCGCCCCGCGCCAGCAGGGCCGGGTTGTTGCGCACGAACCGCAACCCGTTGCCGACGAACTCCGACTGGGGCGACTCCCGCAGCCTCACCTCGGCGGTGGCGAAGTCAACCCCACCGAGCGCCCAGAAGGCGGCGTTGAGGCTCGAGCCCGCCGACTTGCGCACGTGGTAGTGGTAGACGCGCTCGTAGTCGGGGTTCACCGGCCGGCTCCCCCTCCGCCCGGCAGCGGCCCCGAGGTGCCGAGCAGCCAGCGCCCGAGGATCGTCGTGCAGCGCCGCACCCCTCGCAGGCCTTCCGAGCGAAGCTCGCTGAGCAGGAGGTGAAGTGGGGCGATGAGCGCGAAGAGCGCCGCCCGCCACGGGCTCCTGGCCCGGTTGCGCTTCATGCCCACCCGCAGGCGGGAGACGCTGGCGTTGAGCGCATAACCGTCGCGGCCGCTGGGCGCCGGGTCGTGGGGGTTGACGGCCGACGGACAGGGCACGATGCGGTAGCCGGCGCCCAGCGCCGAGCAGCAGAGGTCGACCTCGTCGGAGCCGTAGAGCAGGCGCTCGTCGAAATCGACCTCCTCGAAGAGACGACGCGGCCAGACGGTGGCGTTGATCACCACCGTGTGCAACGGCTCGCCGGGCTCGTAGGGGCGCCGCTGGAAGCCGAGGAAGTCGACGTCGTTGGGCTCGACCAGCAGATCGCCCTTGCGCTCGCGGCCGGTGATCACCGTGCGCTCGCGCTCCGCCGGATCGATCCCCATGAGGCAGTCGTCGATCGCGGCGACGAAGCCCTCTCCGAGGCGGGCGTCGTCGTCGAGGAAGACGACCCAGCTCGTCTCCGCGGCGGCGACGGCGGCGTTGCGGTTGGCGCCGAGGCCCCTTTCGGGCCCAGGCACCCAGCGGACCTGCGCGTGGCCTTCGCAGACCGGCAGCGCCGAGCCGCCCCCGTCGTCGGAGACGACGACCCGCGCCGTCGGCGCGTGATCGGCGACCGAAGCGATCGCTCGCTCGAGGTCCCGCGGGCGATCGCGGGTGCAGATGCAGACGGTCAGCTCGTTCGCGAAGCTCACGCCACCACCGCCGAGCGTCGATAGGTCCTCCAACCCTCGAGGCGGCCGCGCAGCGTCGCCCGCAGGTGAGCGAGGCTGCCGCCCCGGTGGCGACGGATCGCCGTCCAGGCGGCATGGGCGAGGCCGGGACCTTGGTCGCGCCCGACGGCGAGGGCCCAGGCGACGAAGGCGGTCCGCCGTGCGGGCGGCAGGTACTCGAGCAGCGCCAGCGTTTCGTTGTGGACGGCGTCGACCTGCTGGCGGGGATCGGCGTGGCGCCGGTCGTCTCCCTGCGGCCGCGGTGCCGGCATGTGGTCGACCAGCAGCCCCGGGTCGTAGACCAGCCTGCCTCCCGCCCTGCGCAGGGCAAGCGAGAGCTTGAGGTCGTTGTGCACCTGGGCCCCGGCACCCTTGAGGCGCAGGTCGAAGCCCGTGGCGAGCAGCGGCTCGCGCCGGAAGGCCATGTTCGCCCCCTTGAGCACGTCGACGTCGCGCGGCTCGCCGACGCCCAGATGGTGGTTGCCGACGACCTTGCCGCACCACCTGACCCGGCCGACCACCCGCTCGCCGCCGTTCAGCGCAACGCCGGCCACCGCGTCGCGGCCCCCTGCCCCGATCACGGTCGGGTCGGAGAACCAGCGCTCGAGCTGCTCGAGCCAGCGCGGCCGCGGTGCGGCGTCGTCGTCGGTGATCGCGACGACGTCGCCGCGCGCCGCGCGGACGCCGGCGTCGAGGGCCTGGACCTGGCCCGGCACCTCCACGACGCGCTCGGCCAGCGGCAACCCCGGGTAGCCGGCGAGCAGCTCACGCGTGCGGGCGTCGTCGCGTCGCGTGACGACCACCACCTCGTCCGCTGGCCTGCTCTGGCTCTCGAGCGCCGCGAGGCAGAGTGCGAGCGCCTCGGGCCGTCCATAGCTGGGCACGACGACGGAGATCTCCACCGCCTACTCCGCCCGGATCGTCTCTCGGGGAACCGGATCCTCCCCGTAGGCCACGTCGATGCCGAACTCCTCGACCACGGCCAGGCACTCGTCCAGCTGCCCCGGCGAGACCTCCTGGGTCCAGCGTGCCAGGATCGACTCCCAGTCGCGCCCGCCGGCTTTCGCCGCCGTCCCGAACCAGTCCATCGCCGACGGCTCGCGCAGGCCGCGCAGCTTCGCCTCGCCGGGGCCGCCTCCGAGCGCCGAGGCGCAGTGTCCGAGCAGGCGACCGATCTCGGCGGCCGGATCCAAGACGAGGCGCTCGTAGTGGGCGAAGGCGATCGAGGAATCGGCCATGCGGCTGAGCGGATAGGCGTTCTCGATGCACCACTCGGCCACCAGCCGCACCAGGGGATCGTCGGCGGCGGCGTGGCGGTCGTAGAGGGGCAGCCACTCGGCGACCGGCGAGCGCTCGGCCCAGCGGCGGCCGGCGTCGGTGTCGAGGTAGGAGCCGAGCCCGTCGAAGGTCCCGGCGCGCAGCCTGGAGACCGACGTTGCAAGGGGGTGACGGAGGACGTAGACGATCGGGACCTGCGGGAAGGTCCGCTCCATCCACGGCGCCAGGTTGGTCGCATGGATGTCCTTGACCACACGGCTCGCGGGGAAGCGGGGGGACTGGATGTGGTCGATCTGCCGATGGCGGGTGCGGCCACTGAGCACCCGCGCGACCCGCCGGCGGGTCTCCGAATCGTGGGCGTCCGCATCCAGGAAGAGGGAGAGGCCGGAGTTGACTGCGGCTATGCGCGGATGGAATGGCTCGAAGAGGACGCGGCTGCCGTGCTCACGCGCCATCACCTCGGCCAGCCAGGTGGTGCCGCCGCGGCCGCTGCCGAGGACGACCGCGGCCCTCTCGAGGTCGTGGTTCCTTTCCCGGAAGAGCTCGCGGTTGACTCGCCCGGCGCGCCGCAGGACCCGGTCCTTGAGGCTGACTCCGTCGCGAGCGCCGGTCACGCGAACCTTTCACGCAGCGAGCGTGCGCCGCGCCGTGGCACCGTCCAGGTGACGTGCCGGGCCAGCTCCAGCGCTGCCCGCGTCGCGACCGTCGGCAGACGGTCCTCGTATTCCCCGTCGAGGGCTGGCACCAGCTCGGAGCTGGCCGGCTGGCGGGCGCGCCAGTTCGCGTACCAGCGGAACAGCTCGCGGCGCAGCCGCCCCGGCAGAGGATCGAAGTCGAAGAGGTCGGGACACAGCTCGGCGAGGGCGCCCTGGGTAGCGCAGAGCTCAGGCTCGGGAACGACGGAGACCAACTGCCGGGAGAAGACGTCGACGCCCATCTTCTGCGCGCGCCGCAGGTACTCGGCCGCCTTCTGCCGCTCCGTGTCCATCTCCGCGTGGCTGTAGCTCTCGAACTTCGCGACCAGGTCCTCGATTCCCCCAAGCGTCGTGAAGTGGCGCCCCGCGTCGCGGATCACGCGATCGGGACGCGTGTGGTTGCGCTGGTGGTGGGGGTCGTGGAGGAGCTCGAAAGGCAGCGCCCGACTGGCCTGCGCGAAGGGGCCAGGAGGAAGCATCCAGTTCGCGAAGCGGAAGGTGCTCGGCATCTCGAGCCCGGTCAGACCGTCACAGCCCTCGCGCAGCTCCTCGAGCACCTCGGGGTGGAGGATCTCGTCGACGTCGGAGACGACGATGACATCGCCAGGGGCGGCGTCATCGAGCCCGCGAAGGATGCAGTTGCGCTGATGGATCTCGGCCGCCCAGCGCTTCGGCCGCGGCGGCGGCAGATCGTCGACGACGACGTGGCGGATCTTCTCGCGCCAGGGGGCGAAGCGCGCCGCGCTCTCCGCATAGTGCAGCGGCTTCTCGGCGCCGCTGAACGTCCTTGTCGCCTCGACCAGGACGAACCGGTCGACGCACGGCGCGCCGGTGCGCAGCCTCAGCTCGAGCAGGTCGAGCTCGTCGTTGATCGTGAAGCAGTCGAAGAGCTTGATGCCCTGAAAACGGACGGAAACGGGGCCTTCTTGCGTTTCTTGGGCATGGGCCGGGCCACCCCCGAGAGAATCTTCTGCTTCGCCACGCAGGGAAGCGGACACGGCGACGAGCAGCGCATCGCGGCGCTGCTCGAGCACGTCGACGCCGAAGTCATCCCCTTCGACCGGGGAAGCAAGGTGGGCTCGATGCTGCGTCTGGCCTGGACGCTGCTGCGACGACGGCCACCGCTGGTGGTGATGGAGGGCACCGGCGTGGCGGGTGGCACCGCCGTGATCGCCGCCCGCGTCCTCGCCGGCATTCCCTACGTGGTCTCGAGCGGCGACGCGGTGGCGCCTTACGTGGCGATCGACCACAGAATGCTGGCGCCGCTCGCCGGTCTCTACGAGCGCCTCCTGTACAGGCTGAGCGCCGGCTTCATCGGCTGGACGCCCTACCTGGTCGGGCGCGCACTCACCTTCGGCGCGCCGCGGGCGATGACCGCCCCGGGCTGGTCGATCCCCGGCCGGCGCGAGGATCGCGAGCGGCGGCGACGGCAGCTCGGCATCCCCGAGGAGGCGGTGGTCTTCGGCCTAATCGGGTCGCTCGAGTGGGGCTCGGCCAGCGAGTACTGCTATGGCAAGGAGCTGGTCGAGGCGCTGCTGCGCACCGACCGTGCCGAGCTTCGCGTCCTTGTCGTCGGCGACGGCAGCGGCCTCGAGCGGCTGCGCGCGCTCGCCGGCGAGGAGCTCGACCGTCGCATCGTCCTCCCCGGCCGCGTGCCGAAGGAGGAAGTGACCAGCTACCTGGCCGCGATCGACATCGCCAGCCTGCCGCAGAGCGTCGACGGCGTCGGCTCCTTCCGGTACACGACCAAGATCAGCGAGTACCTGGCAGCCGGCCTGCCGGTCGTAACCGGCCAGATCCCGCTCGCCTACGACATCGACGAAGGCTGGATCTGGCGGCTGCCCGGCGAGGCGCCCTGGGACGAGCGCTACGTGAAGGCGCTTGCCGAGCTGATGGCAACCGTGAGCGGCGCCGAGATCGAGCGTAAACGTGCGGCAGTCCCGGAGCGAGACGGCCGCTTCGACCGCGAGCGCCAGCAGCTTCAGGTCGGCGAGTTCGTCGCCGACCTGCTCGCCGCCTCGGCGTAGATCGCACGATAGGCGGCGACGACCTGCGCCCAGTCGTGATCGAGGCTGTCCTCGCGGGCGGCCTGCCCCATGCGCAGGCGCAGGGCGGGGTCGTCGCGCAGGGTCCTCAGCCGCTCCCGGATCGGTGCCGCGTCGCGCTCGACGAACCAGCCGTTGCGACCATCCTGGAGGAGGTCCTCGACGCCATTGACACGCGTCACCAGCAGCGGCAGGCCGCAGGCGGCCGCCTCGTAGGTGACCAGGGAGAAGGTCTCGTATGCGGTCGGCAGCAAGAAGGCGTCGGCGCGCCGATACCAAGCGAGGACGTCGTCGGTCGGTCCGGCGAAGGTGACCCGGTCGGCGACGCCCAGCCGCTCGGCTAGCCGCTGGTGCGCGTCGCGGTCGCCCTCGCCGACCACCGTCAGCTCGACGTCGTCGAGCCCCTCGAGGGCCTCGATCGCGAAGCGCAACCCCTTACGCTCCCACTCGCCGCCGACGAAGAGAGCCTCGAGACGGCCGACAACTGTTTGCCGTTGCTCGTCAGGGGGTCGGAAGGCGTCGGTGTCGACGCCGTTTGGGATCACGACGGTGCGCTTCCGCATGCGTGGGAAGTGGCGGAACAGCTCCCTGGCAACCCCCTGCGAGACGCCGACCAGCCTCGTGGTCCGCCCTGCTCGGTAGCACCAGCGCTCGGCAAGCCTGCTCATCAGTCGGGTGAGGGCGGCGTTGAGCCGGTAGGCGAGACCGGATCGCGAAGCCCGTGAGAACGCCGGCAGGTCGGCAAAGGCACGGTGGCAGAAGTGCACCGTGCAGACGTCGGTGTGGTTGAGGACGATCGCACCGGTGCTGTGGACGACTCCTCTGCCGCGCAGCCGAATGAGGAGCGTGGCGAAGAAGAGGAAGAGCGGATAGCCGAGGGCAAACGGCCGCGATGGGCCAGGCACCCGGATCCAGCGCAGGTTCCGGTGGGTCGGCAGCGAGCAGGTCCAGGCGATCACCGTCACCCGGTGGCCGCCCTCGAGCAGGCCGCCGATCAACTCGCGCAGCTGCCGCTCCATCCCACCTTCCGGTCCGATGTCGTTGGCGACGATCGTGACGTCGGGAGTCGCGGCCTCAGCCATCGGCGAGGAGGAGGAGCCGCTCGGCAATCCGCTCTGCCATCGCGCCGGCCGAGTAGCGCTCTTTGCAGCGCCTGCGCCCCTCGGCGCCCATCTCCGCTCGGCGCCCTGGGTCGGCGATCACCGCCTCGATCGCTGCGGCGAGCGCCCGCGGCTCACGGCTCGCGGCGAGCATGCCGGTCACCCCTGGCTCGACGATGTCGGTCGGGCCCCCCTCGGCGACGGCGACGACCGGCACCCCGGCCGCCATCGCCTCGAGCAAGACGATGCCGAAGGGCTCGTTGTCGGAGGCGCTGACGGCGACGTCCATCAGCTCGAGGTAGGGGCGCGAATCCGGGACCTGCCCGGTCATCGTGACCCGGTCCGCAAGGCCCAACTCTGCGGTCAGTCGCTCAAGCCCCGCCGCGTACTCGGGCGAAAGCCCGTAGGCGTCGCCGCCGACGACAAGCCCGTGCACGTCCCTCCCCCCCTTCCTCATCCGGGCCAGCGCGGCGAGGAACCGGTCCTGCCCCTTCCAGGGCTGAAGGCGGCCGACGATACCGGCGACCAGGCGCTCGCGCGGGATGCCGAGCTCATTGCGCAGTCCGTTGGGCCCCTTGGGGCCGGGATCGATCTCGATCCCGGGGTTGACGACGAAAGTCGGCCGCGACGGCCAAAGCGCCCGCTGGGCGGTCTCGCCCGCCGCCGAGGAGCAGCCAATCGCGCGTGCGGGGGTCAGCGTCGCCAGCCGGTCGACCCAGTGCCCAGCCGGAATCTGGTGCTGCCACCAGACGACGCGCTCGCGCATTCCGGCGAGGCTCGCCGCTGCGGAGCCATAGAGCTGGCACTTGGCACTCCAGTCGAGCAGCAGGTCGGGCTGGCGTGCGCGCAGGACCGCCGCCAGCCGCCGGATCGCCGCCGAGGTCGCGGCGGGCCGGCGCAACCTTCCGGCCGGGATCACCGTCGTCCAGATGCCGAGCTCGGCGACCTCGCGCTCGAATGGGCCCGGGCCGAGGAAGACGACCGCGGGCTCGAGCTTCTCCCTGTTCAGGTTGCGCAGCAACTGCCAGAGCATCTCCTCGGCACCGCCCAGGCGCTCACCCCACGGGGCGACTATGACGACGGTCCTCGCCACGACCTCGACGTCACCCGGCCGGGGCGGCGGAGAGGGTCGGAGAGGTCCGGTCGGGCGCCGGCTCCTCGCTGCGCGGCGCTCGGGTGAGGTTGCGATAGCCCTCGCCGGCCAACCAGAACGAGATCACCCCAGCGCTGAACCAGAGGTAAGGGGCGCCAGGGGTGGTCGCGGTCGAGACCCCGACGAACCAGGTGACGAAGAGAGCGAAGAGCGGCGCGGCGACCGCCGTCAGCAGGATGCGCGCTTCCCGGTCGCGAATGCGACGAATGCGCGTGACCGCGAGGTAGAAGAGCATCAGGTGGAAGCCAAACATGACCACCAACCCGGGAATGCCGGTTTCGATCAGCAGGAATGTGGGCTCGCTCTCGGAGTCGAGTCCGGGTCCCGGGCCGCCTGGCAAGCTTGCGGCCGGCCCGTTGCGCCCGAAACCCGAGCCGAGCGGGTACTTGACGATGTACTTCGGGATCCGCGCGATCGTTTCCTGGCGGTAGTCGAGCGCCGTGTTGACCGCTTCGCCCGGGCTGCTGATGCTTTCGTAGCGGTCGAAGGCACCCTGGTCGACCCCCGAGGTCAGCAGGCCGATGCTCGCGTAGGCGATCGTCGCCGCGAGACCAACCGCGAAGACGGTCCGCAAGCCGGCTCGTGAGGTGACCGTGAGGGCCGCGAAGGCGAAGACGGCGACGACGGCGCCGATCACCGCCGTCCGCGACGCCGAGGTCGCGACCGCGAGGACCACGCCGAGCGAAAGGAGGATGGTCAGCAACCGCACACCCCTGCGCCGTGAGAGCGCCAGCAAACCGAGCGCCGCCGGCACGGCGATCAGCCCCAGCGCGCCACCGAAGCCCGAGTCGCCACCGAGCGCGAAGGGCCTATTTCGCTCTTCGCCACTGCTGTCGGCGAACCCCCGCGCAGAGACCGAGTTTTCGCCTTCGCCAATGATCGCCGCCTCATATCCAGGACCCCAAGCGGCGAGCTCGTCCGGCGTCAGGTTCGACTGCACGAGGCTGACGGCGCCATTGACGGCGGCGACGAAGACCAGCAAGAGGAGGAAGCCGCGCAGCCGTTGCTTGCTGCGCATCACGAAGTAGGCGATGAAGAAAAGGGGTACCCACTCGGCCTGGGGCCGGATCGCGGCAAGCGAGTGGTAGAGCGTGCCGTTGCTCGGGTTCGCGACCTGGATCGCGACCACCACCAGCCAGGCGATCACCCAGCCCGCGAGTGGCGGTAGGGCGAGCTGCTCACGTCGCACCGCGATCCGCACCAGTGCGCCAGCGACGATTGCGTAGAGGAGCATGTCGCGGACCAGGGTCACTTTGTCGATCCCGGTGCTGAGCTTCAGGTAGCCGTCGGCGAGGCCGAGGTAGACAATCAGCGTGACCAGGCTCCACTGGTAACGCTCCTCGAAGGCCATCCAGGCAGCGATGGCGAGGATGACGAACCCAACCAGGGCTGCGGCCGGGGTCGCCTGCGGAAACTGGATCGTTATGGCGAGCCCGAGCGCCGCGAGGATCGCGGCAGTGGCCAGCGCACCCAGCGGCCTGACCAGGAAGCGGCTGTAGGACGCGGGGAGCCGGGCGCTAGCCGTAGTAGTAGCCATACGCACGGGTCCGGTAGGTGCGCGGCGGGATCCCGTTGACCACGACTCCGATCACGTGCACGTCCGAGACCCGCTGGATTTCCCGAAGCAGGCGCCGCGCCGATTCCCTCGTGCTGACGCCGAGCCGCGAGACGATCAGCACCCCGTCGACCTCGCTGAGCAGCGGCAGGACATCGGCCGCGGCCAGGATCGGCGACGAGTCGACCACGACACGGTCGTAGACGTCGGACGCGGATTTCAGGGCCTGGCGCATCCCTCCCCGGGACAGCGAGGCCGCGAGGTTGCCATGGTGGGCGCCGGCCGGGACGAGAGCGAGGTCCCCGCGCGAGGCAGGCAAGCTGGCCACGCCGGTGCCGACGGCGCCGATCGCGTGCTCGGGGCCCACGCCGTTGCCGTTCTGCGTGGCGGTCACGGTAACTGCCTGCAATACCTCGCCGAAGCTGGCCCGTCCAGCCAGGACGTCGGTGAGTCCCGGCCCGTCCTGGGCGTCGAGCAGCCCTCCGAGGCTCGCCTTGCGGAAGTCGGCATCCACGACGGCGACGTTGTGCCCGGCCTCGCGGAAGGCGAGCGAGAGGTTGCGACTGACCATCGACTTACCCTCGCCCGGAGCCGCGCTGGCGATGAGGATCGTCCGCAGCGGCCGCTCATGGTTGAGCATGTCGAGGTTCATCTGCAGCCGATGGAAGGGCTCCTGCAGCTGCTTCTCCACCGCGATGCCCTGTGCGCTGAAGGGGGTGGGGCTGTCGACCGTCGGGACTTCCGCGAGGACCGGCAGCTCGTAGACGTCTTCGACGTCTTCAACGCTCGCCATCTTGCGCGTCAGGTACTCGAGCCCGAAGGCAGCCGCGATCGCCAGCATCAGGCTGACGACGAAAGCGAAGATCGCCCGCGACATCGGATCGTGGTTGATCGGGATTGCAGAGGGCAGCGCCGGGTCGACCTGCTTGATCCCGGTGCTGCCGCCCGGCTGGGAGGTGACCAATTCGAGAGTCTGGATCTTTTCTTCCAGCGATTGCGCCCGGACGCCGGCGGCGGCGCTGCCGCGCAGACCATCGAGCTGAGCTTCGGCGTTGCTCTGGGTCCGTTCCGCTTCGCGCTGGATCTGCCTGGCCTGAGTGTTGAGGAAGCCGCGCGCGTAGGCGTTGGCGAGCTGCGCGGCGTCGAGAGGCTTGGGCGAGGTCGCCGTGATGACGATGAACTGGGTGTCTTCGAGGTTTTCGGCGACGATCGAGCCGGACACGTCGCCGGCCTTGCGCCGCTTCAGGACCTTGAGCGCCTGGTTGCCCACCGCCCTGGTTTCGATCAGGTGGGCGAGGTTGCCGGTGGTGAGAGGATTGGTCGAGCCGCCTCCACCGAGCAGCAGCTGGTTGAGGGCAGAGGGCTGCACGTATAGCTGAGTGGAAGCCGCGTAGACCTTCGGCTTGGAGTCGTAGAAGAGGTAAGCGCCGACGGTGACGATCGGGACGACAGCGAGGATCAGCCACCAGCGCCGCAGCACCGGTCGGATGTAGTCGCGCAGGTCCCTCTGTTCGGTGGTTTCGTTCATTGCCCGAGCAACGGGTGTACCCGCTCAAGTCTTGCGCGGTCGTTTGGGTTTCGGGCTAATCGAATAAAAGCGACATGCTCCAGTCCCCGTTGACCTTGCGGTGTGCGGAATATGCGGATCGACCTCGGACCCGAACGGCACCGCTGTGACGGCGATGTGCAAAGCGCTCCACCACCGCGGGCCCGATGAAGAGGGCACCTACCTCAGCCCCAACGGCGACGTCGCTCTCGGCGCCCGTCGTCTCAGCATCATCGACCTAGAGGACGGCCACCAGCCGCGCCCGAACGAGGACCGCACGGTCTGGGTCGCCTTCAATGGCGAGATCTACAACCACCCGGCGATCCGCGAGCGGCTGAAGGGTCGCGGACACGTCCTCCAGGGGCTCTCCGATACTGAGATCCTCCCCCACCTCTACGAGGACTACGGCGAGGACCTGGTCCACGTCGTCGAGGGGATGTTCGCGCTGGCGATCTGGGACTCGCAGCGCGAGCGCCTGCTGCTCGCCCGCGACCGCTTCGGTGAGAAGCCGCTCTTCTACGTGCGGCGGGGCAAGGATCTGCTCTTCGCCTCCGAGCTGACCGCGCTCGTCGACGGCCTTGGCGCCAAGCCCGACATCGACCCGGCCGCGCTCGACGCCTTCTTCGTGCTCGGCTACGTCCCCGGCGCTGGCTCGATCCTCGAGGGGGTGCGACAGGTTCCACCCGGCCACCTGCTGGTCTGGGACAGGGCCTCCGGCGCCCTCACCGAGCGGCGCTACTGGAGCCCACCGGCGCCGGTGACCGAGCTCAAGGAGTCGCCGCGGGAACTCGCCGCCGAGGCTGGTCGCCTGCTCGAGCGCTCGATCCGGGGACGGCTAATCGCCGACGTGCCGCTCGGCGTCTTCCTCAGCGGCGGGGTCGACTCGACGGTGATCGCGGCGATTGCCGCCCGGCACTCCTCGAAACCCCTGAAGACCTTCACGGTGGGCTATGAGGCCAGCGACGGCACCCACGACGAGCGCACCGCCTCGCGCGAGATGGCGGCGCTGATCGGCAGCGAGCATCGCGACATCGCGATGAGCAGCGAGGAGGCGGCGACCCGCGTGCCGGCTCTGCTCAGCACCCTCGACCAGCCGCTCGCCGACTCCGCCGTGGTGCCGCTTCACTCGGTCGCGGAGTTCGCGCGAGACGAGGTAACGGTGGCGATCGGCGGTGAGGGCGCCGACGAGCTCTTCGGCGGCTACCCCCGTTACAGCTGGCTCGGGCGGGCGCCGCAGAGCTTCGGTCAGAACGGCGGCGTCGGCGCCCTGGTCCGCAACCTCGTGCCGCGGGCCAAATCGACGAGCCCGCGGTTCCTGCGGGCCTTCGACCTCGCCGTGCCACGGCCGATCCCCGAACGGCATCTGGACTGGGTGACCGCCGGGCGACGGCACGAAAGGGCCGGCCTCTACGGGCCGCGACTGCTCGGCGCGCTTGCCGAGGACCGTGTGCTGGCCGACCTCGAGCGGGACTTCGAGGAATCGCGCTCTTACTCGGTACCGGGCTCATTGATGCGGCTCGACCAGCTCTACTGGCTTCCAGACGACGTGCTCGTCAAGGCCGACCGGGCGGGCATGCTGGCTTCACTGGAGGTGCGCACCCCGTACCTCCAGCGCGAGCTGGCCGAGTTCGCCACCAGCGTCGCCCCCTCGACCCACCTCGCAGGCGGGGGCAAGCAGCTCTTGCGACTCCTGCTCTCCGACCTCCTCCCCAATGCCCCACGGCGTCGCAAGGTCGCCTTTCTGCCGCCGATCGACGAGTGGCTGCGCGGACCGCTGGGAGCGCTGATGGAGAGCCAGATCGCCCGCGGCTCCCTCTACTCGGAGGGGTGGGTCCGCGCCGACGTCGCCTCGCACCTGCTCGGCGAGCACCGGCGCGGCGAGGCCGACCGCAGCCCGGTGCTCTGGCCGTTGCTCGCCGGCGGCCTCTGGCTCGACAGGTTTCGCGGCGTCGAGCCGGGATGATGCGCACTCTTGTCCTCACACCGGATTTCCCCCCTGCGCCAGGTGGGATCCAGCACCTCGTCCACCGCACCGTGAGCCATGCGCCCGGCCTCGAGTGCCGGATCGTCACCCTGGACACGCCCGGCGCGGAGGAGTTCGACCGGGCGGGAGCCCTCGACGTGAGGCGGCTGCCGCAGCTGCCGGCGCCACGGCCGGTCTCTGCGCTTGCCCTCAACGGCGCCGCCGTTGCGCAGGCGCTCGCCTTCCGGCCCCGGGTGGTGCTCAGCGCCCACACCGTGATGAGCCCGGGCGCCTCCCTGATCCGCCGGGCGTTGGGGGTTCCGGTGGTCCAGTACTTCCACGGCAAGGAGATCGGCGTCAGGCCGCGGTTGGCGGGCTTCGCGGCGCGCAACGCCGACGCCTGCATCGCGGTCAGCCGCTATACCAAGGACCTCGTCGCGCAAGCGGGAGGCGATCGCGAGAAAATCCACCTGATCCATCCCGGGGTCGACCTGCCCAACGGCGTCGCGGCGGAGCCCGCCGAGCGGCCGACGGTGCTGACCATCGCCCGCATGGAGGACCGCTACAAGGGTCACGACGTGATGGTCAGGGCCATGTCGCTCGTCGCCGCCCGGATCCCCGGCGCTCAGTGGGTCGTGATCGGCGACGGGCCGCTGCGCGCGGCGATCGCCGAGCTGGCCTGCTCCTCGGGCATCGGCGAGGACGTGATCCGCTTTCTCGGCGCCGTCAGCGACGCAGAGCGCGACGCCTGGCTCGATCGTGCGCACGTCTTCTCGATGCCGAGCCGGATGCCAGCCGGAGGCTACGTCGGCGAGGGGTTCGGAATCGTCTACCTCGAGGCCAACGCCCACCGCTGCCCGGTCGTCGCCGGCGGCGTCGGCGGCGCCGTCGACGCTGTGCTCGACGGGGAGACGGGACTCCTGGTCGATCCGGAGGACCACATCTCGGTCGGCAACGCTCTCGTCGAGTTGCTCCAGAACACCGCCCAGCGGCACGCGATGGGCGAGGCGGGCGCTCGCCGGGCCGAGGAGTTCGCCTGGCCGCGCACGGCCGAGCGGGTCGCGCGCCTGGTCACCGAGATCGCTGCCTCGAGCGCACCCCGGCGCTGAGCCTTGCGCGTCCTGTACGTCAACCACACGAGCCGGGTCAGCGGCGGCGAGCTCTCCCTGCTCGGCCTGCTCGGCGCGCTTCCCGACGGCATCGAGCCGGTGCTTGCCTGTCCCGAGGGGTTGCTGGCGGAGAGGTCGCGTGGCCTGGGCATCGACGTCGTCTCGATCCACGGCACCGACGGCAGCCTGCGCCTCCACCCGCTGCGCACGCCGCGAGCGCTGCTCGAGATGTCCTACGCCGCCGCTCAGGTCCGCCGATCGGCCCGCGCCGTGCGCGCAGACCTGGTCCACGCCAACTCGATCCGCGCCGGCCTGATCGCCACGGCCGCCGGACGGCCAACGGTAGTGCACGTCCGCGACTGCCTTCCCCGCGGCCCCGTCTCGACGCTGACCCTGCGTACGATCGCCCGCGCAGATGCGCTGATCGCCAACTCGGCCTACACGCGCTCGACGCTCGGCCCGGCACGGTGCTCGGCGACCGTGGTCCACAACGCCGTCGACCTCTCCCGCTTCGACCGGCTTCGTCTCGATCGGGAGGAGGCGCGAGCACGGCTCGGCCTCGACGGCGAGATTCCGGTCTTGGCGGTGATTGCCCAGATCACGCCCTGGAAGGGCCAGGACGATGCGATCCGGATCGCCGCCGGGATCAGCGGCCGCCACCCCGGAGCGCAGCTGCTGCTCGTCGGCTCGCCCAAGTTCGACAGCAGCGCGACCCGTTACGACAACGCCGCCTACCTCGCCGGCCTGCGCCGCCAGGCGGTCGAGCAGGGTCTCGCCGATTCGGTCCGCTTCCTCGGCGAGCGGCAGGACGTCGCCGAGATCCTGCGAGCGGTCGACATCCTGCTCGTCCCCTCCTGGGAGGAGCCGTTCGGCCGGACCGTGATCGAGGCGATGGCGGCCGGGGTCCCGGTCGCCTCCACCGACCTCGGTGGCCCAGCCGAGATCCTCGCGGGCGAGGAGTGCGGGCTGCTCCTGCCTCCCCGCTCACCCGAGCTCTGGAGCGAAGCGATCGCGGCGCTCCTCGACGATCCCTCGCGCCTGGCCGCGATGGGGTCGCGCGGGCGGGCAGCGGCGAGCAGCCGCTTCTCGATGGATCGCCACGCCGCGAAGATCAAGGCGGTCTACGAGTCGACGCTCGAGCCCACCTCCGCCCGTAGGCGTCGCTGAAAGGCCTGCTTCGAGAAGGTCCGGGCATGGGCGGCGATCCGCTCGGGATCGAAGCGGGCGAAGTCGATTCCGGCCAGGCTGCGAGCTAGCGCGTCGACGTCATCGGGCTCGACGAGGATCCCGGTCTCGCCGTCCACGACGGTCTCCAGGGCGCCGCCTGCCCCGACGGCGACGACTGGCCGGCCGGCCGCCTGGGCCTCGACGGCGGCGATCCCGAACTCCTCGACGTTGGGAAGCACGAGCGCTCGCGCTCGTGCATACAGGCCAGCGAGCTCCGCGTCGTCCACCCTGCCGAGGAACGTCGCCAGCCCCCCTCGCTCGCCGTACCTCGCCTCCAGCCGGGCTCGATCGGGGCCCTCGCCGACGACCCGAATCGGCATCTTGGCGCGCGCAGCCGCCTCCAGCGCCAGGTCGACTCGCTTGTGACGGACCAGCTCGGTGACGACGAGGAAGAACGGCTCGGGGTCCTCGCGCGCGCGGAACCTCTCGACCTCGACCGGCGGGTGGACGACGGTCGACTCTCGGCCCCAGTAGCGGCGAATCCGCTCCCGGGTGATCGCCGAGTTGGCGATGTAGCGGGTGACGTCGCGCGAGGCGCGGCGATCGGCTTCCCTTGTCCTCCAGAGAGCGTGATCGAGCGGTCGCCGCAGGAGCGGCGAGACCTCACCCAGCGCCCGCTCCCGCTCGAACCACGCGTAGCGGAACGGGGTGTGGCAATAGCAGACGTGCCGCGCGCCCCTCCGGCGGGCGACGCCATGGGCGAAGGCGCTGCTGCTCGAGACGATCAGCTCGTAGCGGTCCAGCGGCAGCGAGCGAGTGGCGTGGGGGAACGCCGGGAGCAGCGAGCGAAAGCCCCGCTGCCCGACGCCCAGCCTCTGCAGGTAAGAGGTGCGCACCTCGCGATCCGCGAAACGGCCACCGGTGCCCTCCTCGTCGTAGAGGAGCGTGTAGATCGGAGCCTCCGGCCAGCACTCCGCGATCGCCGCAAAGGTTCGCTCCGCCCCCCTCGAGACGAGCAGGTAGTCGTGGACGAGGGCGACTGAGTCGGAGCCCACCGCGACCTCGGCGAGCTAACCGGTAGGGATCGTGAGGATCCCCAGGCCGGCCCCGGATTGAGGATCGAGGATGACGGAGGCCGCCTCACTACGCGATGAAACACCGAGCTTGGCGAAGGCCGAGGAGAGGTGGCTCTTGATCGTGCTCTCGGCGAGGAAGAGCTTCGAGGCGATCTCGGCGTTCGTCATCCCCATCACGACGAGGCCGAGGATCTGCTTCTCCCTGGGGGTGAGGATCTGCTTGCGCAGTTCCTTGCCCTGCGAGCCCGGCACGCTGATCTGACCCGCCAGGACCACCTCGATCACCGGCGGCAGCGCGCTGTCCACCTCGCTGAGCGCGACGAATCCCTTGACCCCAGCGTCCAGGGCCTTGCGCAGATCGCCGTCACCGGACCGCTCGCAGATCAAGATCACCTTGGTCCAGGCAGCGGCATCGTGCAGGGCCCGGACCCACTTGAGAGCGCTCGCGCCCGGGCGCCGGATGCCGAGGAGCAAAAGCTCGGGCTTGCTTTCCCCGCAAGCGGCTATCGCCTCGTCGGGGTCCTCGTGCCAGAACTCGAGCGGATAGCCGGTGCGGGTGAGAACGGCACGAATCTCCGACTCACCGTACTCGGCCGGGGCGCAGACCCCCACCGGCGCCATTGCGACCGCGCCCCTCGGATCTGTGACTGCAGTCGTCATCAGTTCACCAACGCCCGAGGGGGGCGCCTGCTTTCGCGACCGCCCGCCGCGCTAGATCACGGTCAGCGGCGCAAACTCGCCGTCGCCCGAGGGAAGCAGCGGCTCACCCTCGCACTCGATCCAGGCGTGGGCCTTGAAATCCGGCTCGGTCCGGGCGCCGATCACCAGCGTGCTGGCAACACCGCGCTTCGCAAGCAGCGAGAGGTAAACCAGCGAGCGCACGAGGCAGCGGGAATCGGTGGGCAAGATCGAGAGCACTCCCATTACCGCCCCCGCCAGCTGCTCGCGCTTGGCGCGGGGGAACTGCGCGGCGGCGGGCGGAGCGACGCGTAGGCGCCCGACGAGCTGCGGCAGCTCCTCTCTCCCCATCGCCCAGCGCACCCGGCAGTAGGTGATGAGGATCTCACCCGCGAGGCGCAGCTTCGCCCGTGGAGCCAAGGTCAGCTGAGCGGCTCGAGCAGCTCGATCAGCTCCCGGTCGAGAAGCTCCTGGCAGACACGGCAGAGATCGCGCTGTATCTGCGCAGGCGGCGCCTCGTACTCTTCGGCGAGCCGGTTGGCAACGAGCTTCACCCGGCCGCACTCCTCGAGCAGCTCGAGCATCCGGCCGGCGACGTGGTTGAGCCCGTGGTAGACGCCTGCGTTCAGATCGAGAACGATCGTCTCGGCCGGGAAGGAACGATGGACGACGTTGTTCGGGACGCGGACCGTGGCGCCCATGAAGCGGACGTCGATCTGGTGGTATGCGGTCGAATCGAGAGTGCTCATGGTCGAGAAACGCTTATCGCGCCGGAGTTCTTGTGGTCGGGCTTGCGCAGCGAGGCGTCCGGATGGTCGAGATACGCCGCCGCCTGCAGCGAGAACAGCTCGGCGTAATGGCCGTCGGCGGCCATCAGCTCCGTGTGACTGCCATGTTCGGTCAGGCGGCCGTTTTGCAGGACGTAGATGCGGTCGGCGGAGCGGACGCTCGAGAACCGATGCGAGACGAGCAGCACCGCCCGCCCGCGCCATAGCTCGCGCATCTGCTGGAACAGCGCCGACTCGGCCTTGGGATCGAGCGACGCCGTGGGCTCGTCGAGCACCAGGAACCCGCCGCCGCGGAAGAAGGCACGAGCCAGCGAGAGTCGCTGCCACTGGCCGATCGAGAGCTCATGGCCGTCGGCGAACTGGCGCCCGAGGCGGGTGCCGTAGCCGTCGGGCAGGCGCTTCACGAAGCGGTCGGCGCCGGCCTGCTCGGCCGCCATCCTGATCGCCTCCGGAGTCGGCTCCCGCCCGACTCGCCCGAGGGCGATGTTGTCCTCGACACTCAGGTGGTAGTGGAGGAAGTCCTGGAAGAGAACGGTGGTGTCATCCCGCACGTCGGCTGGATCGACCTCGGCCCCGCTCTCACCCAGCCAGGAGATCTGGCCGGAGAGCGGCCTGTAGAGCTGGCATATCAACTTGACGAGCGTCGTCTTCCCGGAACCGTTCTCTCCCACCAGGGCCACCACCTCCCCAGGGTCGATGCGAAGCGAGACGTCTTCCAGCACCGCAACGCCGGTTTGGGGGTACTCGAAGGAGACCCCCTTCACACGAACGCCGTTGAACCGCTCCCTGGGCCGCGCCGGCGGGCCCTCTTCCTCACCATCGACCTCCTCGGCCCGAACCGCCGGCAGAGCCTTCAGGAAGGAGTTGTAGTCGTCGACGAACATCCCGGATTCGACCAGCTGCCCAAGGCTCGTGTTGATGCCAAACAGCCGGGTCGAGAGCTGCTGCATGGCGGCCCCCGCGGTCAGCGCCGTCGCGACGTCGACGCGGCCCGTCGCGATGAAATAGGCAAGCGCGGCAAGCGCCAGGCCCATGCCGACGCTGGTCGAGACCGAGCCGACCAAAGCGACTGCAAGCCGTTCCTGCAGGAAGACCCGCATCCGCTGCAGCCGTTCGCCGGTCAGGGCTTCGTAGCGCGAGCGGAGAAACGACGTCGCACCGAAGACTCGCAGCTCCTTTGCCGCGTCCCGCCTCGTCAACAGCTCGATCAGGTAGGCACGCTCCCGGTTCTGCGGGGTCATTCCCCACTCGAAGCTGTAGGCGCGGCGGCTGTTGAGGACCGTTGCCAGGAGCATCGGGACTCCCGAGACGAGCACCAGCGGGAGCAGGAGCGGTTCGAGCAGCAGGAGCGCGGCGGCGATGCCGCCGCTGGTCAGCAGCCCGAGAGTGAGGCCGCTGACGCTGCTGATCATCATGATCGAGCGCGTGATCGCCGAGGTGCGCGCCCGCTCGAGCTGGTCGTGGAACTCGGGGTTCTCGAATGCCGCCATCTCGACCCGGGTCGAGACCGAGATGATCTGCCGGAAGGCGTACTGGGCGACCAGCTCGCCGAGCAGCCGCTGACGTTGATCGGCGAGCGCGGTGAAGGCGCCCATCGCGATCATCGCGCCGATCAGCACCGTAAACGCGGGGATCACATCGCTGCCCGTGGTGCCGGGTTCGGGGAGCAGGAGCAGCTTCTGCAGCGCCTGCTGGGCGGCCAGCAGCTGGACCGTCATCGCGCCTCCCGCTGCTCCCTGGAGGAACAGGGTCGCGAGGAGCTGGCTGGGGCTGGCCCTCCATGCCACCCGCAGCGCGTCGCGGGTGAGGCTCGGCACCTGACGCCAGCGCCCCGAGCGCGCTTGGGTGGGCCGCACGTCGATCAGGCGGGCCGTCTCCCCAATCAGCCCGCTGTCGGCTCTCTTGCTACCGCTCATCAGAGAAGCAACGGCACTCAAAGAGGCCTTCTTGTGCCCCTTCCAGCGTCCAGCCGGGGCCATCGATGGCCCCGGCTGGATGGACTAGCTGTTTTCCGGCAAGCAGACCGGTTCAGTGGGCGACGGGTTCAGCTGCGGGAACACCGAGTCGCCGCTGCCGTTGCACTTGTGCTCCGTCAGCTCGACGACGGTGCCAAGGGTGACGATCGTGGGATTCTCATACGTCCTCATTCCAACCTCCTTCCCTGCGTTCGCGAGTTGAAATTCAGCAACGAGACAGTCCGACCGTCACCGGGGCCAGCTAGGCCCCGGCTAGGTCGACAAGGCTATTCCTGAGGACAGGAGGGCTGGTTCGTCCCTTCCGTCAGCTGCGGAAACACGGAGTCGCCGCTGCCGTTGCACTTGTGCTCCGTCAACTCGACGACGGTGCCAAGAGTGACGATCGTGGGATTCTCATATGCCTTCATACCCACCTCCTTCCTGCAATAGCGCTTGCCTTTGGCGTCATGGAATTAGAGTAGGCGAGGAAATGGGGACCGAAATGCGTGGAGCGTATGGATTTCGTCTAGTCCTGCCGACCCACGAGCCCGAGCTTCCCGACCTCTCTCCACTGGACGGAGATGCGCTGGATGTGGCTCTGGAATGCCGATATGCGAGTGTCTGGAGCGAGAGAAACCGGATCGAGCCGGGCTGGATCTCGCTGGGGGAACCGCGGGGCTCGCTGCTCGAAGTCCGTCGCGAGCCGGCCTCGATCACGGTCGAGTTCCCGGACGCCACGACCCCGGAGGCCCTGGTGCACCCGCTGCTCGCCCTGCCGCTCTCGATCCTCGCCCGGTGGCGCGGCGATCTGACGCTTCATGCGGGCGGATTCTTCGCCGCCGGGCGCGCCTGGGGGGTGATCGGGGTCAGAGAAGCAGGCAAGAGCACGATGCTCGCCAAGCTGGCCCAGAACGGCTGCCCCCTGCTGGCCGACGATCTGCTCGTCCTCGACGGAGGCGTCGTGCGCGCTGGTCCCGCCTGCATCGATCTGCGCCCCGACGTGGCGGAGCGATTTCAGGGGGCCCGCTTCCTTGGCCAGGTCGGCGACCGGCCGCGCTACCGGCTCGCGACTCCACACGGGCCCGGTCGAGCGGAGCTCGCCGGTCTGTTCCTGCTCGACTGGAGCGAGGATGCCGAGATCGGCATCGAGCCCGTGCCTGCCAGCGAAGCACTGCAGATCATTCACAAACAGGAGTACATCGGCCTGCTCGGCCCAACCGACCCCAAGAAGGTGATGAAGCTGCTCGGTACGCCCGTATGGCGTGTACGCCGGCCGCGCGATTGGGGTCGCACCGAGGAAGCCGTCGCCGCAGTGCTGGACGTAACCGCCCGCAACGGCGCCTAGCGGCTCGCCAGCCAGGCAGCCTGCAATGGCACCAGGGAGCGCAGATCGGGCACCGGGGAGAGCCACATGTCTCGGAGCTTCTCGGGCTCGATCAAGCTCGTGTCGACGCCGGACCCGTCCCATTCTCGTGCAAAGCGCCGCACCTCCGGCCCCGTGAAGACCTCGGTGAACACCGCCTTGGTCGAGCGGCGCGTGACCTTCTCGGGGAGCAGATCGCCGAAGTTCCGCTCCATCACGATGCTGCGGCTCGCGTAACCCTGGGCAGGGGCCTCGGAATAGACGGCACGGACGTAGCGAGGATCGAAGAAGGGCTCCACCACCTCGACTCCTGCGTCACGTCCCAGCGCGGCGATCAATCCCTGGCTGACCTCGAGATAGCGACTGCCGAGGTACCTCTCCAGCGCCTCGGGCCAGCTGTCGTCAAACCCCATCAACTCGTCGGCGACGTTGCGCACTATCCGTCGTGCCGCATCCGGGACCAACCATGGCAATCGGTACCGATCCCGGCGGAACCAGAGCTCGGCAAGCAGCCGGCGCGGAAGCAGGGCGCGCAGCAGGGGGCGGAGCTCGTAGCGTCGCGGCCGAGCCCTCCCGCGACGCAGCAGCGACATCCGGTGGCCGACCCACGGCGTGAACAGCTCGTCGCCACCGTTACCGGTCACCAGGGATCCGCCGATGGCGGGCTCGAGCATCAGCTGGAGAGTGTGGACGTTGGGGGGCCAGTGGACCCCATGGCGCAGCAGGACCCCCTGCGCGAGCGGCCCGAGGGAGTCGAGCTCCTCGCCCACGTCTCGCCTGCTCCAGCTCGCGAGGCCAAGATGGCCGACGACGGCCTCCTGCCACTCCACCTCGTCCGTGCGCGGCGCGCCTCCGAAGCGAAGCGTGTGCGGAATCGGGTCCTCCAGGCCATTGGCACGGGCAATTCGCGTCGCCTCCGCCAAGATCGCCGAGGAGTCGCGGCCGCCGGAGAAGGCGACCACGCACGGAGGCTTCGCCAGGGCCCCGAGAAGTATCTCCTCGAGCGTCGCCCTGGGGCCGGCGATCGGCCACAGGCGATCGACGTCGGGGTCGGGCTGCCGCCGGGGACCGAAGACCATTCCGGCGCTGACCTCGAGCGGGTCGAGCTGCGGCAGGGCCTCGATCGCGGCCGCCGCCAACTGCATCAAAGGCCCCGTCGCCCGAGCACGAAGGGAACCGTCCGCAGGAGGATCTTCACGTCGAGCCAGAGGGACCAGTTGGCGCCGTAGAGGTAATCGATCTTGACCATCTCGTTGAGCGGGATGCGGGCCGAGCCAAAGATCTGCCAGAGGCCGGTGACTCCCGGGGGGACCAGCAGACGGTGGCGATGGTGACCCTCGATCAGGCGGTCCTCCTGGACGACCAGCGGCCGGGGGCCGACCAGCGCCATGTCACCCCGGACGACGTTGAAGAATTGCGGCAGCTCGTCAAGCGAGGTCTTGCGCAGGAACCTGCCGACACGCGTTATGCGGGGGTCGTCAGCAATCTTGAAGAGGCCGCCTCCGGCCTCGTTGCGGTCCTCCAGCTCCCCCCTCCGCGCGTCGGCTCCATCGACCATCGTGCGGAACTTGTAGATCTCGAAGACACGATCGTCTCGCCCGACCCGGGGCTGGCGGAAGAAGACGGGGCCGCGCGAGTCGAGCTTGACGACCGCGGCAACGATCGCCATCAACGGCGCCAGCAGGAGCAGGGCAAAGAGAGCTCCCGCGAGGTCAAAGCTGCGCTTGATCAGCCATGAGGAGCGAGAGAGGCCGTGCCGGCGGACGCCGAGCAGGGTCGCTCCCTCGATGTCGTCGACCTCGTAGGCCGAGCCGATCGCCTCGAAGAGGCGGGGCAGGACGCTGACCCGCACGCCGAGCCGCTTGACTACCCGGATCGCATTCAGCAAGCGGTGGTCGCCGTCGCCTCGACCAGGCGCGATCAGCGCCCTGTCCACCTCATGGATGTCGAGCAGCCGGCCGAGGGAGTCGAGACTGCCGAGCACCGGCAGCTCGTTGGTGCTGCGGTCGTCCGGGTGGAGTGGTACCCGTCCGACAATCTGTACGCGAGCCCCGTCGCAGCGGCCCAGCTTGGAGGAAAGCCAATGCGCAGCCTCGGCGTTACCGAGGATCACGCAGCGCTCCTCGGCGACGAGCTTGCCCGCGAGGCGGCGCGCGAGCACCCTCATCAAGAGCATCAGGCAAAAGAGGAGAACCCAGAAGAACGCCGCCTGCGAGCGGCTGAAGTCGCCGGCAACGATCAGCTCGCCGGCGAGCAGGGCGAGCAGCGTGCAGAGCGCAGCGATGCGGAAGACCGCCGGCGCCTCGTCGAGCGTCGTCTTGTGCAGCAGGTGCTCGTCGCGGTCATAGAGACCGGTCAGCTTGCAGACCAGGACCACCATTGGGATTGCCAGCAGCACACCGATGCCGAGCGCATCGTTGCCGAGAACCGGCACGGCGATCACGAAGGCGGCGGCGGCGGCGATCAGGTCGCCAGCCGCCAGCAGACGCCGATAGACGGCGTCGCGGGCCGCTGAGGAGGCATTCGGACCGCCCTCGTGGACCTCGACCAGGGTCTCCTCGATCCGCCCGATACCGACCGGGGGGAGCTCTCTCCCCCGGGTCGGCCCAAAACCGGCTCCGGCGCTGCGATCGGCCCCGACGGGGCCTGCATCAGCGTCGCTTCGAGCGCTCTGCTGAAGCGTGCGCGGTTCGGCTCCTGATGCGTCGTGATCTGACATGCGCTCCCTGACAGGGAACGCGGCCGACCCGCGATCGCTGGCGCGGATGGGTCGAATTTCCAACCTGGAGGACGCCGGCCTCACCGATCGCCGAGCCCCGGCGCCAGCGCAAGGTCACTAGCAGGGCCGGCAGCAAACCGGTCCAAACGACAATCGCTATTGCCAGCGGCGTCGCCATCAAGATCCTCCTCCAGCACCCACTCTCTCGCTTGCATCGGACACATCCGGCCCGAGCCAAAGTGAATTCGAGGCCTCTATACGTATTTCGTACCCGCTACCTCGTCAAGATATGCGAGGTAGACGAGCACAGCATGTGCCGCAAGTTGCTCCAAAGGCGTACCGACACGCAAGACCTCGCGCTGCAGGGCGACCTGAGTGTCGGCGTCCACCTGGAGCTCGAGCGCGGTGGATGGCGATTCGGGCGAGCGGCGCCGCAGGAAGCCGGGATACTCGGGAGGGCGCCAGCCGCTTTCGAGCTGGGCGACATAATGCAGCAGAGCATTTCGCACGCCGGCAGCAAGATCTGAGCCAACTTGGGCTTCGATCCCCGAGCGAGCGAATTTTCCGAGTGCAACCCTCATCTAGGCGGGTTCTCCCCGCAGAGGTAAGAACTACCCGAAGATGCCCAAGATTTTCACCTTTCCCGCCGGAATCCTCCTAACTTCCGCCCTACTTCGGGAGTTTTTAGGGGTCTCCTGTTGCTGATTCGTGGCTTTCACTGCCGCTCAACTTGAGCCCGAGTAGGAGAAATAGACGAATATTGGGCATTGACAAATGGACCAAAAGTCCGAATTCTGTTCGCCGCGACGTCCCAGCGAGCGGTTTTCGCAGGACGGCACGTAACTCGATAGGCAGAAGGCAGGGGTAAAAGCTGAGATGACCAGTCCTAAGGGCGATGCGAGAGCCGGATCCGAGCAGGCGGACTCTGCCGGCAGTGGCACGAGTGGCACGCGGGACAACAGCGGGCTGGTGGCCGAAGCCGTTCGTCGCGCCAAGGCGGGCGATCGCGAGGGCCTCCACTTCCTCTACCTGCGCTACGCAACCGACGTCCAGCGCTATATCGCGAGCTTCGTCCATGACCATCACGAGGCCGAGGACATCACGCAGAACGTCTTCGCGAAGCTGGTGACGGGAATCCGCAAGTACGAGCAGCGTGAGGTCCCCTTCGCGGCCTGGATCATGCGCGTTGCGCGCAACGCCGCGCTCGATCACCTGCGTACCCGGCGGGCGATCCCCAGCGAAGAGATCAGGGCAGCCGACAGCGGTCAGGCCCAGGTGAGGCTAGATCGGGGCCGCGACCTCCGCCACGCGCTCGAGCAGCTACCCGACGATCAGCGCGAGGTGCTCGTCTTGCGCCACATCGCCGGTCTTTCGCCGGTTGAGATCGCCAATACGCTGGAAAAGACCGAGAGCTCGATCCACGGGCTCCACCACCGGGGTCGCCAAACTTTGCAGGCCAAGTTGGTCGAGCTGGGCGCCGCGCCCGTCGTCGCCTCCCGCTCAGCCTAGGAACCCTGGTCCGGATCCTCGTCGAGATCGGCGAGAATCCGCCTCGTGATGCGCCCGGCGTCGAGCTCAGCCGCGTAGTACAGGGTTGCGTGCTCCAGCAATCGCTCGGGCGAGACCTGCTGGCGCTCTGCCTCTCCGCCCAGCTCTCGCCAGAGCCCCTGGTCGACGAGGACCTCGACCTCGGATCGCTCCCCATCGACGCCATCCTCACCGACGTCGTCGAGAAAGCCCGGATAGGGCCAATCAAGCCGCCCGGAGTCCCGATCGTTGAGATAGCAGCGAATCGCACGCTCGAGTCGCGACGAGGCGAGCGCAACGCCACCCTGCTCCTCGCCAAAGAGAGCCGCTTGAGCGAGCGTGCCAAGCCAGACGTTGACCGAGCGCTTCATCGAGGCGCTCCGCAACGCAGCTGAGCGCCATGGTCTCGATCCTTCACGGGTGCCTCCGGTGGCCGGGACGAATACGGGGGCGCCCCACCCGCTAGGCCGATGTTTGCGAAGCCGAATTGGCGGAAATCATCCGAAATTCGTCCTCGGGCTGCGCCGGGCGACCGCCCGAACGCACCTGTTAGGCGGACGGGGTGATCCGGTAGGCGTCGAAAACGCTCTCGACGTTTCGCAGGCGCGCGATGCAATTCTTCAGCTGTTCGGTGTCGCCCACCTCGACCACGAAGCGGTTTTTCACCATCGGGTGGTTGGTCGTGCAGCTGGCGCCGAGGATGTTGATCCCAGCCTCCGAAAAGGTCCGCGAGAGATCCTCGAGCAGGCGGGTGCGATCGTGGGCGTCGATCTGCAGCTCGACCCGGTACGAAGACGCGTTCTCTCCCCCCCAGCTCACCTCGACGAAGCGTTCCGGCGCCCGCTTCAGGGCCTTCATGTTCTTGCAGTCCTCACGGTGGATGGTGATGCCTCGGCCGAGCGAGACATAGCCGGAGATCTCGTCGCCGGGCACCGGCCGACAGCACTTGGCGAGCCGCACCGCGACGTTCCCCGTGGCGCCCTTGACTCGGATGCCGTACTTGGCGGCGTCCTTGGTGCGTCGCGCCTTGTCCTCGCGATGGCCGGAAAGGCCGAGCGGATCGGTCTCCTCCACCGCCTCGCCCGCCTTGAGGCGCTGCATCAGCTTGTTGGCGACCGCCTTGGTCGAGACCTTGCCCTGACCGAGGGCGATGTAGAAGTCGGTCGCCTTGCGGAAGCCCATCTCGCGGATCACGTCGACGAGCAGCGGCGAGGAGGCCACCTTCTGCATCGGCAGCCCGCGCGTGCGCAGCGCTTCCTCGAGCCCTTCGCGACCCTTGCGCTCAGCGTCCTCGCGGCTCTCCTCCTTGAAGAAGGCACGGATCTTGTTGCGCGCGCGGCTCGTGCGCACCAGCTTCAGCCAGTCGCGCGAGGGCCCGCGCTTCTGCTTCGCGGTCAGCACCTCGACGATGTCGCCGGAGCGCAACTGGTAGTGCAAGGGCACGATCGCGCCGTTGACCTTGGCGCCGACACAGGCGTGGCCGACGTCCGTGTGCACGGCGTAGGCGAAGTCGAGCGGCGTCGAGCCCGCGGAGAGGCTCTTCACCTCACCCTTCGGGGTGAAGACGAAGACTTCGTCCTCGAAGAGGTCGACCTTGAGCGACTCGAGGAACTCGGTCGGATCCTGGTCGCCCTCGGACTCGACCAGCTGGCGCAGCCAGGTCATCTTCTCGCGGCGCGGGTCGGCGACGCCACCCTCCTTGTAGGCGACGTGGGCGGCGATCCCGTACTCGGCGAGCTTGTGCATCTCCTCGGTGCGGATCTGGATCTCGAGCGGCTTGCCCTCGGGCCCGATCACCGTCGTGTGCAGAGCCTGGTACATGTTGGCCTTGGGCATCGCGACCCAATCCTTGAAGCGGCCGGGCAGCGGCTTCCAGAGCGAGTGGATGACGCCGATCGCGCCGTAGCAGTCCTTGACCGAGCCGACGATCACGCGCATCGCCGTGAGATCGAAGATCTCGTTGAACTCGCGGCCCTTCTTGGTCATCTTCGTGTAAATCGAGTAGAAGTGCTTGGCGCGACCGGAGATCTCGGCCTCGATGCCCACCTCGCGCAGCTCGCCCGCCAGGAAGCGGCCTGCGTCGGCGACGTAGGTCTCACGCTCGTTGCGCTGCTGGGCAACGAGCTGCTTGATCTCGGCGTACTTGCGCGGGTGCAGGGTGGCGAAGGCGAGGTCCTCCAGCTCCCACTTGATCGCGTGGATGCCGAGCCGGTGGGCGAGCGGCGCGTAGATCTCCAGCGTCTCGCGCGACTTGGTCATCTGCTTCTGCTTGGGCAGAGCGCCCAGCGTGCGCATGTTGTGCAGGCGGTCGGCCAGCTTGATCAGGATCACCCTGACGTCGGTGGCCATCGCCACCATCATCTTGCGGTAGTTCTCTGCCTGGCGCTCGTCGCGGCTCTCGAAGGTGATCCCGGTCAGCTTCGTGACGCCGTCGACGAGCTGGGCGATCTCCTCGCCGAACTCGGCCCGGATCTCTTCGAGGCTGGCGCTGGTGTCCTCGACGGTGTCGTGCAGCAGCGCCGCGCAGAGCGTCTCGGTGTCGAGCCTCATTCCGGCGCAGATCTGCGCCACCCCAACCGGGTGGGTGATGAACTCGTCGCCCGAGCGCCGCAGCTGATCGGCGTGGCGATCGCAGGCGAAGTCGAAGGCGCGGGTGACCGCCGCCCGGTCGATCGCCGCCAGCGAAGCGGCGACGTCGGTGTCATCGACCGTGCCGTTGCCCGTCCCGGTCTCGCCCGGGGGCGAGTCGAACTCCTCGACCACGGCGAAGAGATCGCCGAGGAGCTCCTGGTTCGCTACGGCTGTCTCTGTCCTTTGAGGAATCTCTGGCCCTCCTCGTAGCGGGCGCTGTAGGCCCGGTGGGCCGGCGAGCGCTCGAGATCGGTTCCATCTGAGGATACGACCCCGATCGTCCCTGCGCCCCCGTCCGGCTCCCCTTGGACGAGGCCGAGCTCGGAGAGGACCCGAAAGCAGCGGGCGGCGCCCTCGGCGCAGCGTCGCCCGGGGCCACTTCCCGCCAGAGCCGAGCGAAGCTCCTCGCCGCTGGCCTCACCGGCCCCGCGCAGCTCGCGGTAGACCGCAGCAAGGGTGGAGCGCTGTGCCAGCCGCGCCCCGAGCACGCTGAGCGCGAAGCGCCACTCCGCCTCCCCCCAGACGCGGTGCAGGTAGGCGTCCGGCCGGGCCGCATTAGCCGCGATCCGCTGATGGGCGGAGAAAGCGGGTGGATCGGCGAGGACCACGTGGGCGAACCTGGACGCGATCTCGGGTGAGCGCTCGAGCTCCGTGTACTCGGCGAGGCGCACGCCCTCACGGGCCATGCCGGTTCGCAGATCGGCGTCTGCGCAGAGGACGAGAACGCTCTCGCCACAGGAGACAAGCTCGCCCGCCACGGCGGCCGGCGCGTTGGCGCTGACCAGGACACGCCGTGCGTACGCCGCTTCTGCCGGAGCCTCGGGCGCCGGCCACTCCCCCGGCTCGCGAGCCAGCTCGGCCTCGAAGCAGCGCCACCATTCATCGCCGTCCGCAGACTTCTCCCCCGCCGCCAGCGGGTAGAGCTCGCGCAGCACGACCTGCGGCTCAACCGCTCCGTTCCAGTGGTTCACGTCGAGGCGCACGGCGACGTCGACGAGGTCGTCCTCCCCAACACCCAGGGCCGGGCGCCCGAAGGCAACGCCGAGCGCCCGGTGGCTGCCGCTGTGCAGGCTGAAGCGGGCGTGCTTGCCCTCCCCCATCTGGCGCACGTCGCGCACCCGGGCCGAAGGCACCAGCAGTCGCACGCCGGGATTTCCCATGCCGAACGGGGCCAGCTGGCGCAGCTCCTCGGCCAGGTCGAGGCCCAGCGAAGCGCCCCCGACGATCGCGTCGATGCGCTCGGTGCGTTTGAGGTCCTCAGGCCCGAGCACCTCGGCCGCGTGCGCAAGGAAGGCCGCGCGAAACGCCTCGACGTTGCACTCCTCGATCTGCAGGCCGGCGGCGGCCCGGTGACCGCCAAAGCCGCTCAGACGATCGCTGCAAGCCTCCAGCCCGGCGAGCAGGTCGAAGCCTGGGATGCTGCGACCCGACCCCCTGCCGGAGCCGTCTTCGTCGAGCGAGATCACCACCGCTGGCTTGTGGTGACGCTCGACCAGCCGCGAAGCGACGATTCCGACCACGCCGGGATGCCAATCGTGCCCGGCAACGACGATAGCCGGCGCCTCCCTCAACTCTTCGGGCAGCCCCCGCAACGCTCCCTCAGCCGCCGCCATCACCTCCCGCTCGGTGGTCCGCCGCTCCCCATTGGCCCGGCTCAGCTCAATCGCGATCTCCTCGGCCCGCGCTGCGTCATCGGTCAGGAAGAGCTCCACCCCGGCATCGGCCCGGTAGAGCCGACCTGCCGCATTGATCCGCGGTCCAAGCCGGAAGGCCAAGTCCCCCTCGTCGAGCCAACTCGGCTCCACTTTCGCCGCCGCCAGGAGCGCCCGCATCCCCGGTCGCTGCGCACGCCTCACCTCCTCGAGCCCACGCTTGACCAGCGCTCGGTTCTCGCCTATCAGGGGCACCACATCGGCGACGGTTGCGAGGGCGACCAGATCGAGGTCGGTAAGGGCGTCGGGGGCGGGGTCCCCGGGAACTCCCCGTGTAAGCGGGCCCGGGGACCTTGCCCCCGACGCCCCTCTCAGCGCGGTTGCGAGCTTCCACGCGACCCCTGTCCCGCACAACTCCTCGAACGGATACCCGTCCACGGCCGGATGGAGGATCGTGCAATCGGGCAGCCCCGCCCCAGGCTGGTGATGATCGGTGACGATCGCCTCCATGCCAAGCTCCTTGGCCAAGTGGACCTCCTCGACGGCGGTGATGCCGCAGTCGACCGTGACCAGCAGCTCGGTGCCCCGCTCCGCCAGCCGCCTGACGTTCTCGCTGCTGAGTCCGTAGCCGTCGGCGATCCGGTCGGGGATCAGCCAGTCGCACTGGGCGCCGAGCTCGCGCAGGGTGCCGACGAGAAGCGCTGTCGCACAGACGCCGTCGACGTCGAAGTCGCCGTGCACCGTGATCCGCGCGTCCGCTTCGATCGCACCGAGCACCAGCTCGACAGCGGCACCCATCGACTTGAACTCTCCGGGGTCGTGCGACTCGTCAGCGTCGAGAAAAGCGCGGGCCGCCTCGGGCGTGCGGTAACCGCGCCTCACCAAAGCGATCGCGACCGGCTCGCTCAGGCCAAACTCGGCCGAGATCGCCCGCGCCTCGGCGTAGGAGTACGGCTCAGCTTTGTATGAGCTGACGACTGTCGGCACGCCCGGAAGCTATGAGCGGTACCGGACACCATCTCGCCCCCCCGCTTCCGGTGCGCTTTATATGGCTATGGACCACATAAAGCGCACCGGAACGGCCGTGTCAGGCGGCGGAGACCTGCTCTTGGCGCGCGCCGATCGCGTAGACCACGGCAAGGCCGATGGCGGTGCCGGGAATCGCGATCAAAGCGGTGCCCAGGTCGGTCTCTCCAAGGCCACGGCCCGAGGCTGCATGCACGATCGCCCCGAAGACGACTGCCCCGCTCGTCGCGCCCAGCAGGGCGCCGACGATCCCCTGCCAGAACCGGTCGGGCACGAAGACGGTGAAGTGCCAGAGGGCGAGGCCCATCGTGAACCAGACGACCAGCGCCATCAGCGCCTCCTGCCGTGTTTGCGGCGCTGCTGGCGCCGCTCGCGACGTTTCTGGTTGCGTTCCCGCCTTGCCACGGCGGCCGGATCGATCTCCGGTGGCTCGCCATTGCTCGACGGCTCACCGCCGTCGTCGCTCGGGGGCGCCGGATCGACCGTCGCAACGGCGCTGGCCTTCGGCCGCTCTTCCCGCTGTGCAGCGATCTCCTCCTCGAGCACGGCGTCGCTCTCTTCATCCTCGTCGATTCTCGCCATCTCGAGCTCGTCGGCGAAAGCCGGGACGCTGCCGTGCGCCGCGGCAATCCGCTCGCGCCGCCGCACGAAGCTCGGCTCGCGTTCCTTCCAGGCGTTGAGAACCGGTGAGGCGATGAAGATCGAGGAGTAGGTACCCGAGGCAATCCCGACCATCATCGCGAAGGCGAAGTCCTGCAGCGTGGTCCCGCCGAAGATCAGCAGCATGGTGACCAGGAACACGGCAGAGAGGCCGGTGATCAGCGATCGGGTCAGCACCTCGCTCATCGAGCGGTTGACGATCTGCGAGAAGGCCGCCCGTGGCATACGCGGCACGTTCTCGCGTATTCGGTCGAAGACGATGATCGTGTCGTAGAGCGAGTAGCCGAGAATCGTCAGGAATGCCGCCACCGTTCCGCTGGAGACCTCGCGGCCGGTGAGCGAGTAGACGCCACCGGTGATCAAGATGTCGTGGGCGACGGCGATCAGGACCGGGACCGCGTACTTGGCCTGGAAGCGGAACGCCACATAAGCGGAGATCAACAGCAGCGAGAAGATGATCGCGAGGATCGCGCTGCGCGCGACCTGCTCGCCGAAAGTCGGTCCGACGCTGGTGTTTTCGAAGCTGCCGGGCTGAATGCCGAACTCCGACTGGAGCAGGGCTCGGACGTCGGCTACGCCTCCTGGCTGCAGCTCCTTCGCTTGGACTTGGAACCCTTTGCCGAATTGCTCGTCGTCGGTCTCTTGGATCTCGGCGTCGCCGAGATTCTCTTCGGCAAGCGCCGTTCGCACCTGCTCGACGCTGACGCTGCGGTCGGGAGCGAAGTTGAGTCGCGTGCCCGACTCGAAGTCGATACCGAGGTTGAGCTGGTTGACCGAGAGCGAGAGCGCGCCGACCACGAGTATCACTCCGGACATCGAGAAGAACCAGCGACTGGCGCCGATGAAGTCGAAATGCCACCTGGGGCCGGAGTCCTCGCTGCCCGCACCGAGCAGACGGGGCGAATTGAGCAGGCGCCCGCCGCCAAAGGCCGCAAGCAGGGCCTGGGTGAAGACGACGGCCGTGAACAGCGAGACCAGGGTGC
>DATNHC010000151.1:0-8926 GCA_035605155.1 Solirubrobacterales bacterium | reverse complement strand
CTGGGCCAGCTACGCGGAGTTCGTCGGCATCCTGGAGCGGACCGGCTCAGCGGTCGAGTCGACGCAGCTCTGGTGGAGCGTGCGACCCCATCACGCCTTCGGCACGGTCGAGGTGCGGATTTGCGATGCGCAGACGCGCGGCGAGGAGTCGCTTGCGCTCGCCGGCCTGATTGCCGCCTGCATAGCCCAGACGGCACTCTCCTACGACGAGCACGGCTACGGTGGGCTCGGCGCGCCGCTTGCCGATCGCGAGATCGAGGAGAACCTCTGGCGGGCGATCCGCTACGGCATGAGCGGTCGCCAGATCGACTTTCGCCGTGGGGCCGAGGTCGAGGCGGGCGCTGCGCTCGAGAGCCTGCTTTCCTGGACCGAGCCGGCGCGCGCCCAGCTGGGCATCGAGGTCGACCTGCCGCAGCGCAATGGCGCCCAGCGCGCCCGCGAGGCACTCGATGGCGGCATCTCGATCGAGGACGTCTACCGCGACGCCGTGGCCGAGACGAAGCGCACCTACACGGCAGCTCCCCAGGTCGCCCGGCAGCCGTAGAGCGGCTCTGGGAGCGCTTTCGCCGCCGGCGCATATAGACTCCCGCGCCGCTTAGAACCCCACCGGAGGAACCTAACTTGACCAGCTTCTTGACCGACTACGGGGTCGTCGTCGCGCTCGTATGCGCGGGCGCCGCCGTTCTATACGGACTTCTGATCACCCAGCGCCTGCTCAAGCGTCCCGCAGGCAACGACCGCATGCAGGAGATCTCGGGCGCCGTCCAGGAAGGCGCCACCGCCTACCTGAACCGCCAGTACACGATCATCGCCGCGGTCGCCGTGCCGATCGCGATCGTGCTCCTCCTGCTGCAGAACTGGGAGACGGCTCTCGGCTTCGTGATCGGCGGCGTGCTCTCCGGCTCTGCCGGGTTCATCGGCATGAACCTCTCGGTGCGGGCCAACGCTCGCGTCGCCGAGGCCGCCCGCGGCGGCGTGCCGCCGGCGCTCGACGTCGCCTTCAAGGGTGGCTCGGTGACCGGCATGCTCGTCGTCGGCCTCGCCCTGCTCGGCGTCGCCGGCTACTACGGCATCCTCGTCGCCACCGGCAGCACCGACAAGCACGCGGTCGACGCGCTGGTCGGGCTCGGCTTCGGCGGCTCGCTGATCTCGGTCTTCGCCCGGCTCGGCGGCGGCATCTTCACCAAGGCCGCCGACGTCGGCGCCGATCTGGTCGGCAAGGTCGAGGCCGGTATTCCCGAGGACGATCCGCGCAACCCGGCGGTGATCGCCGACAACGTCGGCGACAACGTCGGCGACTGCGCCGGCATGGCGGCCGACCTCTTCGAGACCTACGCGGTCACCTCGGTCGCCGTGATGCTGCTAGGCGTGCTCACCTTCACCGGGGCGGGCGGGGAATTCGCCCGTGAGGTCGCGATCTACCCGCTGGTGCTCGGCGGCGTGGCGATCATCGCCTCGATCGTCGGCGCGCTCTCGGTGCGAACCAAAACCGACCGGGTCGAGGGCGCCCTCTACCAGGGCCTGATCATCTCCGGGATCCTCTCGATCGCGGCCTTCTATCCGATCACCGAGTGGCTGATGAGCGACGCGGTGCGGCTCGGGCTCAGCACCGCGGCCGATGCGGTCACCACCACCGACCTCTGGCTCTGCGCCGTGATCGGCGTCGCGGTGACCGCGTTGCTCTTCGCGATCACCGAATTTTATACGTCGACCCGCTTCCGGCCGGTGAAGGCGATCGCCCAGGCTTCGGAGACCGGGCACGCGACGAACATCATCCAGGGCCTCGCCCAGGGCTTCCAGTCGACCGCGGCTCCGGCGATCGTGCTGGCGCTGGCGATCCTCGGCGCCAACGAGCTGGCGGGTATCTACGGCATTGGCATCGCCGTCGTCGCCCAGCTCTCGCTCTGCGGGCTGATCGTCGCGCTCGACGCCTTCGGGCCGATCACCGACAACGCCGGTGGCATCGCCGAGATGGCGGAGCTGCCCGAGGAGGTGCGCAACGTCACCGATCCGCTCGATGCGGTCGGCAACACGACCAAGGCCGTGACCAAGGGCTACGCGATCGGCTCCGCTGCGCTGGCGGCGCTGGTGCTGTTCGCCGCCTTCAAGAGCGAGCTCGCCGACGAGGCGCCGGCCGGCTTCGACCTCAATGGGCTCTTCAACCTCTCGACGCCCGACGTGCTGATCGGGCTGATCATCGGCGGCATGATGGTCTACCTCTTCGCCGCCTTTGCGATCGAGGCGGTCGGCCGCGCCGGCGGCCAGGTGGTCGAACAGGTTCGTGAGCAGTTCCGCCAGCACCCCGGGATCATGGAGGGCACGGAAAAGCCCGAGTACGGCAAGACGGTGGCGATCGTCACCGCCGCCGCCCAGAAGGAGATGATCCTTCCCTCGCTGATTCCGATCGTGATCCCGGTGATCGTCGGCCTGCTCAGCGTCGACGCGCTCGGCGGCCTGCTGATCGGCGTGATCGTCGTCGGCCTCTTTGCGGCGGTCTCGATGACCGCCGGCGGTGGCGCCTGGGACAACGCCAAGAAGCTGATCGAGGACGGCGCCCACGGCGGCAAGGGCACGCTGGCCCACGAAGCCTCGGTCACTGGCGACACGGTTGGCGATCCCTACAAGGACACGGCGGGGCCGGCGATCAACCCGATGATCAAGGTCGCCAACATCGTCGCGATCCTGATCATCCCGATCGTTCACTTCTAGGCTCGCGGGGGAGGGGTCCTGTGCCCCTCCCCAGGAGGCCGTCGCGCAGCTGGATTGGTCATGGAGGGCTCAGGCGTTGTCACTGAGCCTCCAGGGAGGGGCACGGGACCCCTCCCGTCTAGGGCCTCAGCACGATCGGGATGATCGGAAGGCCGACTGGTGGCATGGCTTCTGAACGGCTGGCGCTATGCGACGTCAGAGTCGGATGGCTCGGCGAGCAATTGCCTCAAGATCGTTGCAATGCGCTCCGACTGGTCTGTCACCTGCCGGTAGGTAAGACGGATGACTTCGTAGCCGAGCGAGCGGAGGCTTAGGTCACGGTTGCGGTCATCTTCGAAAGCGGTGCGTCCACGATGAAAGCGGTAGCCGTCGGTCTCAACGATCAGGCGTCGGGCCGGCCAAAGAAAATCCACCTCCAGAGAGGCCACCTTGACGTTGACCTCTGGCATTGGCAGGTCGTACCGCTCGCATAGCTGCAGGAAAGCTTGCTCGAGCTCGCTCCGCGTGCGCTCGGGCGCCTCTCCCTCGACCCGCAATCCGAGCACGCCAGCCTGGCGTACGGCTCGGCGAACTTCTGCTGGCGACGCAACATGCCGGAGGTCTGCCACGGTCCGGCTTGGCGTGGTGACCGGAATTTCCAAGCGCCGGGCCGTCTGCTCGGGTGTCAAGGTTCTCGACCGATGCAGGTGGATCCCGGGACGCTTGCCTCGGCCTCCGTTACCAGGAACAGAGATGTCGACAGGACCGGATCGAGGCGCCAGCATGCCCCAAAGGGCAGCGGCGCTGCGGTGGCTCACAACGGCAGATTCTCCAGCGGCCAATACTGCGGCCATCCAGCGTGCCTGGTGCGTAAGTGGGCGATACCCAATCGCGTAGATGCCGCGGTGCAGACGATGCAGCCTGCCTGATCGCACTCGGCGCGCGACTCCGCTGGCCGTGAGGCCTGCAGCTTTGAGCTGGCCAAAGGACACCACGCCGTGCTGGCGAGCGGCGAGCGCGGCCATCGCCGCGTCGGCTGTGGCGAGTTGTTGCCGCATACCGACAGCAAGTCGCCACAGACGCGGATTCTACCCTCCGGGAACGATGCTAGGGCGCTGACTGACCGCCACTTTCGGGGTTCGACACACGTTTGCTGAGCTTCGTCACACGCTGGTTGACCACTGTGATCTCGGAGTCGATCGTCGCTATCCGGTTTCGAGTGAGGTGACCTGTTTGGTCGTCCGGTCGCTCTGCCTTGTGAGCTTCTGCAGCTTGGTGGTCTGATGCTCGAGCTTTTCTAGACGCTTGGAGAGGTTGGTGACTGTGCTGCGGGATTCGCGCTCCTCGCGCTTGGCGCGTCCCTGGAGCTCCTGCTACTTGCCGGTACCTCGGCGATACCGAGCTTGTCGACCAAGTTGGAGAGCTCGGTGGAGACTTCTTCAACCGACTCCGTGGTGGCGGCGTCATCGGTCGCGATCCTCTCAGCCGTCGCGGTCGGCATCGGAAATGGCCTGCCGCTAGGGTCGCGCGATGATCGAGGACCTGATCAACGTCGCCGATTTCGAGCGGGTTGCCTGCGAAGGGCTCGATCCCGGCGTCGCCGGCTACTTCCTCGGCGGCGCCTGCGATGAGGTGACCTTGGGCGAGAGCGTCGTCGCCTGGCGGCACTGGCGGCTGCGACCGCGAATGCTGACCGGCCGGGTGGAGTGGAGCACGCGGACGGAGGTCCTTGGCCGCGACGTTGCGATGCCGATCCTTGTTGCGCCGGTCGCCTACCAGCGCCTCGTCGACGAAGAGGGCGAGCCGGCAATGGCCCGGGCCGCATCCGGGGCGGGCACGGTGATGTGCCTCTCGACCTTGGCGACGACCCGCCCCAGCGAGGTGGCCGAGGCGGTGCCGGAGGGCCACCACTGGTTCCAGCTCTACTGCTTCCGCGACTCAGGGGTCACCCGGGCGCTGATGGAGGAGGCCGTGGACTCCGGCTTTGAGGCGATCGTCGTCACAGTCGACGCGCCACGGGGCGGGCGCCGTGAGCGCGACCTGCGCACCGGCTTCAAGATCCCGCAGGGCCTCGGCGTGCCGAGCGTGCAGGCGGCGCTCGGTTCTGAGCGGGCAGTGACGATCGAGGAGACGTTCGCCCTGATGGACCCGGCGCTGAGTTGGACGGATCTCGAGCAGCTTGCCTCCGATTGCAGCCTGCCGCTCCTGGTCAAGGGCGTGCTCGGCGCGGAGGACGCGGCGCTCGCGGTCGAGCACGGCGCCGCGGGCGTTGTCGTCTCCAACCACGGTGGCCGCCAGCTCGATTGCGTCGCACCGACGGCCGAGGTTCTGCCCGAGATCGTCGCTGCCGTTGAAGGTCGCGGCGTCGTCCTCGTCGACGGCGGCATCCGCCGTGGCACGGACGTGGCCATTGCCCTCGCGCTCGGCGCCGACGCAGCGCTCGTCGGTCGACCGGCGCTCTGGGGCCTAGCCGCAGGCGGCGAGGCGGGAGCGCGTCGCGTGCTCGATCTGCTGCGCGACGAGCTCGAGTTGGCGCTCGCCCTATGCGGCTGCTCCTCGCCGGCCGAGCTGGGCCGCACGCACGTGCGGCGGGCACCGCCGCCGTCCGTATATTCGGCCTAGATGAGCACCTTCTCTTCCACGCTCCAGACCCTCGGACCCCCTTGGCGCAGCGAATACCCCGCGACGAATCGCTGAGCCGCGTCCACGGCGTCGGCGCCCTGTTCGCCGCCGCCTACGGCAACGTCGGCTCGAGCATCTATTACGCGCTTGGCGTTACCGCCGCCTTCGCCCTCGGACTGACGCCGATCGCCTTCGTCGTCTCCGGCCTGATTTTCGCCTGCACTGCAGCCACTTACGCCGAGGCAACCGTGATGTACCCGGAGGCAGGCGGCTCCTCGAGCTTCGCCCGGCACGCCTTCAACGAGCTGGTCAGCTTCGTCGCGGCCTGGGGGCAGATGCTCAATTACGTGATCACGGTTGCGATCTCGGCCTACTTCGTGCCCCACTACCTGGCCGTCTTTTGGGAGCCGCTGGGCGAAGCACCCGGGGACATCATCGGCGGCGCCGTGTTGATCGTCGGGCTCGCCCTGCTCAACATCCGCGGCTCGCAGGAGTCGGCCAGGCTCAACTTGGTTCTTGCGGTCGCCGACCTCGCCACCCAGGTCGTGCTGGTCGGGATTGGCATCTTCCTCGTGCTCAGCCCCGAGGTGCTGGTCGACAACGTCCACCTCGGCGTCGCACCGACCTGGAGCGACTTCGCCCTCGGCATCGCCGTCGGGATGATCGCCTACACCGGGATCGAGACGATCTCCAACATGGCCGAGGAGGCGCGCGATGCTGCGCGCACGATCCCACGCAGCGTCGGCCTGACCGTCGCCGCCGTGCTCGGTCTCTACCTGCTGATTCCCGTGGTGGCGCTCTCGGCGATGCCGGTCACCCAGGACGCGGCGGGCAACTTCACCACGACCCTGGGCACCGAGTTCGCCAACGACCCGATCCTCGGCATCGTCGAGAACCTGGGGGTCGGACACGGCCTCACCGAAGCGCTGCGCTTCTACGTCGGCGTGCTCGCCGCGGTGATCCTGCTGATCGCGACCAACGCCGGGCTGATCGGCGTCTCCAGGCTCACCTACTCGATGGGCCAGCACCGCCAGCTGCCGGAGGTCCTGCGGCAGGTCCATCCGCGCTACCGCACGCCCTACATCGCGATCCTCGTCTTCTCGGCCCTGGCGATGATCACCCTGCTGCCGGGCCAGACCGATTTCCTGGCGACGCTCTACTCGTTCGGGGCGATGCTTTCCTTCACGATCGCCCACGTCGCGGTGATCCAGCTGCGCCGCCGCCGCTCGGAGGACGAGCGGGCGTGGAAGCCGGCACTCAACTTCCGCGCCTTCGGCACGGAGGTGCCGCTCACGGCGGTGCTCGGCGGGCTCGGCACCTTTGCCGCCTGGGTCGTGGTGATGGCCCTCAACCCGACCACTCTCATCGTCGGCATCGGCTGGATGCTCTTCGGCCTTCTCGTCTACGTGCTCTACCGCCGCAACCAGCGCCTGCCGTTGACCGAGACGGTCAAGGTGTTGACGCCCGAGCCGCTCGGGGTCGAAGAGATCGAGTACCGCAGCGTCCTGGTCGGCTTCGAGGACGGGGAGCCGTTCTCCGAGGAGATGGTCGCCACGGCTGTCAAGCTGGCATCCAAGCGCCGTCGCGGCATTCACATCCACTCGATGCTGACCGTGCCCACCCACCTCTCGCTCGATGCCGAGTTGCCAGAGGCCGAAGAAGAGGCGCAGAGCAAGATCGAGCAGGCGAAGCTGATCGGTGGCCAGCGAGTGACCGGCCACGTCGAGCGGGTGCGGCCGGGCCAGGCTGGCTACTCGATTGCCGACGAGGCGAAGCTGATCAACGCCGTGGTGATCGTCGTCGGGCTGCGCTACCGCAACGGCCGGCCCCTATACGACAAGACCCTGCAGACCGTGCTCGGCGAGCGTCCCTGCCGGGTAATCGTCGTCTCCGACCATGCTGTTCAAAAGGACACCGTCCTGGCACCCACGCTTGCCTAGAATCGCCGCCATGGCCACACCCGAGCGGGTCTACCGCGGCTCCGTCCGGCTCCTCTCGATCGTTTTCATCGCCCTTGGCGTAGGGATCCTCGTCAGCACCCTCGCCAACGGCGGCGGCCCTCTCTCACTCGGCTTCCTGCTCGGCCTAGCCTTCGTCGCGGTGGGCGCCGCTCGACTCTGGCTGGCGCTTCGGTGACCGCTTCGTACCGGGAGGCATCTCCCGTGGGTGGCGTGGGGGGAGGGGGGCCGAGAACGGAGGCCCTGCCCCCGCCTGCAGGCCCCCCTCCCCCCACGACAGGACCCGCGGTCGAGCGCTCCCATGTCTGAGCCGGAGAACCAAAAGCCCCGCCTCGAGCCCTTCCTCCAGCGCGGCCTAGGCGTCCCCGGTCTCTTCGTCGCCGTCTACTCCGCCGTCGGCTTCAGCATCTACTTCGCCCTCGGCGTGGTGGCCGACAAGGGTCTCGGGCTGACGCCGCTGATCTTCCTCGCTGCCGGGCTGCTCTTCGTGCTGACCGCGATGACCTATGTCGAGGGCGGTGCGATGTTCCGCGAGCGCGGCGGCTCCTCGAGCTTTGCTCGCCACGCCTTCAACGAGCTGATCGCCTTCATCGCCGGTTGGGCGATCCTGATCGACTACTTGATCGTTGCCGCCCTGGCGGCGATCTCGGTTCCGCACTACCTCGAACCGCTGACCGGCGACCTCAGCGGGACGAGCACCGAGATCGCCGTCGCCGGGGCGGTGATCCTCGCCGCCTGCGTGCTCAATGCCCTCAACATCACGGGGCGCAGCCGGGAGTGGCCGCTGGCCGTCCTCGCCCTCGCCGACATCGCTCTGCAGCTGGCGGTGATCGCAGTCGGCGTCCTGGCCGTCTTCCACCCAGATCGCCTCACCGACCAGGTCGACCTCTTCGCCAGCCCGAGCTTCCACGACACGGTTTACGCGGCGGTCGTTGCGATGCTCGCCTATGCAGGAATCGAGGCGGCGTCCGACCTGGCTCCGGACATCGACGTGCGGCCGCGCGACCTGAAGCGGATTGTCTCGCTGGGCGCGATCGCCGTGCCTTTGGTCTACGCCGGCATGGCGGCGATCGCGCTGATGGCGGTGCCCGTGGTCGCTGGACCCGACGGGCCGCAGACGGCGCTGGGCGGCGAGTTCGTCGAGGCGCCGGTGCTCGGTGTCGTCTCCGCCTACCACCCGAGCTGGGTCGCCGACTCGATGCGCTGGGTGGTGGCGGTCGTCGCCGCCCCGGTTCTCTTCTGGGCGGCGACCACGGCTCTGCTCGGCGTCTCGCGCCACATCTACACGCTGGCGATCAACCGCCAGATCCCCAGCTGGCTGGGCAAGCTGAGCAGCGACGCGACGCCGCGGGTAGCGATCGCGATCTCGGGGCTGATCGCGCTCGGTCTCGTCATCCCCACCGACGTCAAGCTGCTCGCCGGGCTCTACGCCTTCGGGGCAATGCTGGCGATCACGATCGCCCAGCTCTCGATCCTCCGCCTGCGGGTCACCGAGCCCGATCGGCCGCGGCCCTTCCGCGTGCCCCTCGACGTCAGCTGGCGCGGCGCCCAGATGCCGGTTCCGGCGCTCTTCGCCGCCCTGCTCAGCGGCCTCGCCTTCATCAGCGTGCTCGCCTACCACGACACCGCACGCTGGGTCGGCGGCGGCTGGATGCTCT
>DATNHC010000150.1:0-2908 GCA_035605155.1 Solirubrobacterales bacterium | reverse complement strand
GTCTGCCAGCGGGTCCTCGATGTAGCGCTGGATCGCCCGGCGCAGCGGACGGGCGCCCATCGACGGGTCCCAGCCTTTGTCGACGAGGATGTCCTTCGCGTCCTCGGCCAGCTCCAGCTGCAATTCGTGCTCGGCCACCTGGGTGCGGACTCGGTCGACCATCAGGTCGACGATCTCGAGGATCTCTTCCTTGCTCAGCTTGTGGAAGACGATCACCTCGTCGATCCGGTTGAGGAACTCGGGCCGGAAGACTTTCTTCAGGTCGCTCATGATCCGGTTCTTCATGTCGTCGTAGGACATGCCGGTCTCATCGGCGACGGTGAAGCCGATCGAGGTGTTCTTGGCGATCTCCGAAGCGCCGATGTTCGAGGTCATGATCACGATCGCGTTGCGGAAGTCGACCGTGCGGCCCTGCGAGTCGGTCAGCCGGCCGTCCTCGAGGATCTGCAGGAGAATGTTGAAGACGTCCGGGTGGGCCTTCTCGATCTCGTCGAGCAGCAGCACCGAGTACGGCTTGCGCCGCACTGCCTCGGTCAGCTGACCGCCCTCGTCGTAGCCGATGTAGCCGGGCGGCGAGCCAACCAGGCGGCTGACCGCGTGCTTCTCCATGTACTCGGACATGTCGATGCGGATCAGCGACTCCTCGTCGCCGAAGAGGAACTCGGCAAGGGTGCGGGCGAGCTCGGTCTTGCCGACCCCGGAGGGGCCAAGGAAGATGAAGGAGCCGGCCGGGCGCTTGGGATCCTTGATCCCGGCGCGCGAGCGGCGGATCGCCTTGGAGACGGCGGTGATCGCGACCTCCTGGCCGATCACCCGCTTGTGCAGCTCCTCCTCCATGCGGATCAGCTTCTTGGTCTCGGCCTCGGTCAGTTTGAAGACCGGGATCCCGGTCCACATCGAGACGATGTCGGCGATCTCCTCTTCGCCGACGTCGGGCCGCTCGCCGTTCTCGCCCTCCGCCCACTCGTCCTCGAGCTGGCGCTTGCGGGTCGTCAGCTGGCGCTCGGTGTCGCGCAGGTTCGCCGCCTTCTCGAACTCCTGCGCTTCGATCGCGGCCTCCTTCTCGCGCCGCGTGGTCTCGATTTCCTCCTCGAGGTCGCGGTACACCGGCGGTGCGCTCATCGACTTGATCCGCATCCGCGAGGCGGCCTCGTCGATCAGGTCGATCGCCTTATCGGGCAGGAAGCGGTCGGAGATGTAGCGGTCGGCCAGCTCGGCGGCGGCCCCCAGCGCGTCGTCGGTGATGTTGACGCGGTGGTGCTGCTCGTAGCGCTCGCGCAGACCTTCGAGGATCTTCACGGTGTCCTCGACCGAAGGCTGGTCGACTTTGATCTGGGCGAAGCGGCGCTCGAGCGCCGAGTCGCGCTCGAGGTACTTGCGGTACTCATCGAGCGTCGTCGCGCCGATCGTCTGCAGCTCACCGCGGGCCAGAGCCGGCTTGAGGATCGAGGCGGCGTCGATCGCGCCCTCCGCGGCGCCAGCCCCGACCAGGTTGTGGAGCTCGTCGATGAAGAGGATGATGTCGCCGCGCTGGGTGATCTCCTTCATCACCTTCTTGAGGCGCTCCTCGAACTCGCCGCGGTACTTCGAGCCGGCGACCAGCGCTGCCAGGTCGAGCGTGTAGATCTGCTTGTTCTTGAGCAGCTCGGGAACCTCGCCCTTGTTGATGCGGGCGGCGAGGCCCTCGACCACGGCGGTCTTGCCGACGCCGGGCTCGCCGAGCAGCACCGGGTTGTTCTTGGTGCGGCGCGAGAGGATCTGCATGATCCGCTCGATCTCGGTCTCGCGACCGATCACCGGGTCGAGCTTGCCCTCCTCGGCCAGCTTGGTCAGGTTGCGACCGAACTGGTCGAGCAGCTTCGAGGACTTCTTGCCCTCACCGGAGCCTGCACCGGCACCGGCGCCCTGGCGGCGCCCGCCCGGGCCGGAGAGCATGCGGATCACCTCGTTGCGAATCTTGTCCGAGTCGGCGTCGAAGTCGAGCAGGATGCGGGCGGCGACGCCCTCGTTCTCGCGCACCAGGCCGAGCAGGATGTGCTCGGTGCCGATGTAGTTGTGGCCGAGCGAAAGCGCCTCGCGCAGGGCGAGCTCAAGCACCTTCTTGGCGCGCGGCGTGAAGGGGATCTGGCCGGAGGTGACCTCCTCGCCGGAGCCGACGATGCGCACCACCTGGGAGCGGACGCGCTCGGTGGTGATGTCGAGCGACTCCAGCACGCGTGCGGCAAGGCCCTCCTCCTCGCGCAGCAGCCCGAGCAGGATGTGCTCGGTGCCGATGTAGTTGTGCTTCAGCGTGCGCGCCTCTTCCTGGGCCAGGACGACTACTTGGCGGGCTCGCTCTGTGAATCGCTCGAACAAAAAGCCTCTCTATCTACTCAACGCACTGCGGCCGAGTAAGTATCGGAAGGCGCCCTTCGATCGTCGGGAGACGCCCATGTGGTCCACTAACGATACCGAGAGCGCCCAACCGGCCCCGGGACGCAAATATTCGCTCAGAGCGGGTTTTCAGCGGCTCCGCGGTGGTTCCGGTGCGCCTTATACGGCCATAGCCCGTAAAAGGCGCACCGGAAGCGTTAGGAGCGCATTGCAGGGTAGAGCACGACCTCGCGCACGGTCTGCGCCCCGGTGAGCAGCATGACCAGGCGATCGATGCCGATGCCGACCCCACCGGTTGGCGGCATTCCCTGTTCAAGTGCGGCGACGAACTCCTCGTCGTAGGGCTGGGCCTCCTGGTCGCCGCGTTGCAACTCAGCCGCCTGCTGCTCGAAGCGGCGCCGCTGCTCGTCAGGGTCGTTGAGCTCGCTGAACCCGTTGGCTATCTCCATGCCGCCGGCGAAGGCCTCGAAGCGCTCGACCAGACCCTCCTCGGAGCGGTGCGACTTGGCGAAGGGCGAGAGCTCGACCGGGTAGT
>DATNHC010000149.1:0-12552 GCA_035605155.1 Solirubrobacterales bacterium | reverse complement strand
TTCCGCCTGATCGACGGCCGCGGCGAGGTGCACGAGGTAACCCGCGAGGATGCCGACCCGGACCCCTTCCACGCGATGTGCCCGAACCTCGGCCTGCTCGGTGTCGTCTCCACCGTCATCTTCGAGTGCGTCGATGCGTTCGACGTCGAAGGCACCGAGGCGACCGACACGATCGCCACCTGCCCCGTCGACGTCTTCGGCGATGGGCAGGACGGCCGCCCGTCGCTCGCCCAGTTCCTGCGCGAGGCCGAGTTCGCGCGCCTCGAATGGTGGCCCCAGCGCGGCGTCGACCGGATCGTCACCTGGCAGGCTCGCCGCCGCCCCGCCGACCCCAACTTCAGGCCGGTCCCCTACAAGCGCTTCGGGGGCGACCCGGAGACGACCCAGCACCTGATCGGGGTGCTCTACACGATCATCGGCAACCTCAACGACCTCTCGGCGGCGAAGCCGAAGCTCGAGGAGAGCTTCGACCAGCTCGAAGCGGTGCTGGGCAAGCTCGGCGAGGAGGAGCTGGGAGCGGTCGGCGAGGTCCTGGCGAGGGCGCTGGGGGCGGCGATCGAGTTCGGGGTCGATGCGGCGATCACCGTGCTCGAGCCGATGTCGTCGCTGATCGAGCGCCAGCTGCCGGACTTCTTCCCGCGCCTGCTCTCGGCCTTCGTCGAGCTCGACGCCGACAAAGAGGGCGCGGAGCGCGGTAAGCCGCAGGAATTCAGCGACTGGAGCTGGCGCGGGCTGCCGATGGACAACGGGGTCAGCGACGTGCTCGTCCCGGCCGAGTTCACCGAGGCCTGGATTCCGCTGTCCCGCAGCGCCGAGACGATGCGCCTGCTGCGCGACTACTTCGACGCGCCTCAGGACGACGGCGAGGCGCTGCGGCGGACCGGCACCTTCTCCTGGGAGCTCTACGCCGCGGTGCCGGAGCGGTTCTGGCTCAACGCCTCCTACAGCGACGGCGAGGACGAGTGGCGCGACGGCGTCCTACGGGTCGATCCTTACTGGTTCGTCGACAACGAAGAGGACCCCGCGGAGACGATGTTCGCCGGCCTCTGGTCGCTGCTGCGAGACGCCGGGATCCCCTTCCGCCTGCACTGGGGAAAGTTCCAGCCGCTCTACCCCGACGGCGACCGCGACTGGGTCGAATTCTTCCGCGCCCAGTACCCGCGCTGGGACGACTTCCTCGCCCTGCGTGCCGAGCGCGATCCCAACAACATCTTCCTCACGGATTACTGGCGCAGTCGCTTCGGGCTCTGGGACGAGCCCCGGCCCGTGCCTCAGCCCGGCGCGACGGCGCCGTAGATCGCCCGCAGCCAGATCTCGACCCGGGCCGCTGCACCGGCCGCCTTAGGGATGATCTCGTCAGAATGGCGTCCGTGACCGGCAGCGAAGGATCGGGGGCGGTTTCGCTAACGGCTCACTACACCGGGGAGACCTGGGTCCGAAACGGCCTCTCCCATCCTCAGCTTGCGACGTGGCAGGGACGGGTGCTTCATCGCGGGCTCGCCTTGCCCCTCGCGGCAAGCAAGACGCTCGGCGGGCCGACGCTGGACGGGCTGCTCCTCGCTCGTCACCGAATCATCGACTCGATCCTTGACGATCTAATTCGCGGCGGCGTCAGCCAGGTGGTTGAGGTCGCCTGCGGGATGTCTCCCAGGGGCTGGCGGTTCACCGAGCGGTTCGGTGAGCGGCTTACCTATGTCGAGACGGACCTGCCCGGGATGGCACAGCGAAAGCGCGACGCGCTGGCCCGCATGGAGTCGCTGACGGATCGCCATCGTGTGGCCAGCTTGGATGTCCTCCAAGAGGGTGGGCCGGGCAGCCTCGAGGCCCTTGTCGAGACCCTGGATCCGGCCGAGAGACTGGCGATAGTCACCGAGGGTCTGCTGACCTACCTGGACGACGACACCGTAGACGCGCTGTGGACCCGGCTCGCCACGGCACTCCGGCGGTTCGACACGGGCGTCTACCTGTCGGACCTGCGCTTTGCGAGACCGGACCGGGGGCTCTCGGAGCGGACTTTCGACGTGATCCTCGGCGCCTTCGTGCGCGGGAGGGTCCACGCCTATCGCGGCGACGAAGCCACGGCCGAGGCGGCGCTGCGCAGCGCCGGCTTCGAGGAAGTCCGGCTGCACCGTGGAGATAGGCATCCGGCGGCCGCGGACGTTCGCAGCGATCCGGGCGCGGGCGTGATCTGCATCGTCGAGGCCGGCTGCGGCTAGTCGCCAGGGGAACCGCCCGGATGGAGCTCGACGACGGGAAGCGGCTCGACTGCGGAGGGGCCCTCACCTACGTCCCGGCGTCCCGACCGCGGGGCTGGCTACTGCTTTTCGATGTCCCTGCCGGGGCCGCCGATCAGCTTGTCGCTCCCGCCGCCGCCCTTCAACGTGTCGCGGCCGGGTCCGCCCAGCAGCTTGTCCGCCGCAGAACCGCCGCGGAGAAAGTCGTCTCCGCGCCCGCCGTCGACCTTGTCGCTGTCCGCGCCGCCACTCAGGCTGTCGTTGAGGTTGCCGCCGGTGATGGAGTCGAAGCCGAGCCCACCGTCGAAGATGTTGACGTGACCCGGAGCGCCGATGAACTTGTCGTCGGAGTATTCGGTCGGGTCGCTCACCGTGGAGATAGCGTGGATCTCGATCGGCCCCTGGCCGCCGCCGAGGCTATCGGGGAGTTGCGAGAAGTCGTAGAGGGTGGACACAGACGAAGAAGCTTCGATTCGTCTCAAGTCGCGGCAGTAGACAGGACCGTTGTCGACGAAAGCGCCGCTGACGGTGATCTCGCCGTCGCTCGCGCAGCGAGGGACGATCTTTCCCTCGCCGCCATTAACCGTGAGCACACCGTTGGTGAAGGTGCCAAAGGCATCCGCCCTCACCGGCATGAGCACCGCGATTGCCAGCGCGAGCGTCGCGCCGATCAGCGCCCAGCAGACTGATCCGCCGAGCCGAAACCGAAGCGCTGCCATCGCTGCCACGAATCGGGAGTTTAGATTGTCTCGAGAAAAGAAACCCCCTGACCTCCGAGTTGACCTCAGTTGCGCTCAACTTAGTACCCCCCACGAAAGGCGAGCGGAGTTCAGGCGCGGGCGATCGCGGCATCGGAGGTCCGAGCGTCGTGGAAGGCGATGACAGCGACGCGGTCCTCGGCCTCGATGTACATGTAGACAACGATCAGCCAGCCCCAAGGACCGATCAGCGCCCGACAGTTCCGCCAGACACCCGAGAGCTGCTTGCCGGCGCGCGGGAGCTCCTCCAACGTGAGCAACGTGCGCGAGACCCGTTCGCGCGTGTCCGCAGGAAGCTGGCGGGTCTTGATCAGCTCCCGCAGCTGATCACGCGCCAGGCGCGTGACCTCGATCGTCGACATCGACTACAGCTCGGAGAGCGGCACCGTGTCGCCGCGCCGAGCCTGCTCGATCGAATCTTGCGCCCTCTCCCAGGCTCCGGGAATCCCGTCGAGGATTTCAGTTATCCGTGAGGCGTCGGGATCGGCTTCGTCAAGAGCGCTGGAAAGGAGTGAGCGAGCCAGCGTTCCCTCCTGGACATGAGTTCGCTCCGCCAGGCTCGCCAGCTTCCGCGCGTAGTCCGGCTCGAGGGTGACGTTGATTCGGCGGTTTCGGTCAGCCATGGCCTGAAGGGTACACGCAAGGGCACACAACGTACACGGCGTCGATCTCGCGCTAGCCTAGATCCATGGCGCAGCACAGCGCAAACGACCCAAACACCGCCGCAGGTTGCCTGCTCTGCAAGCCGCACAAGCTGAGCGCGAAATGTCAAGGCTGAACGTCGTGGCCGCCAAGCGGTTGCCTTCAGACACGAGCAGTCCGCCTGGGAATCTCATTGGTGGCCAACCTTCGGGTTACGAGCTGGGGGTCGTGAAGTCGCTGAAGGAGCGTAGGTAGACCTTCTCCGCCGCGAGGGCGGCGCTGACCGAGGGGTCACAGAGGGTGCGCAGCTCGAGCTCGCGCTCGTGCGCGTAGGAGGACTCCGTCTCGACTCCGAGTCCGGGGTGGCAGCCGAGCTCGGTCCAACCGCTCGGCAACGAGCGGATCAGGGCGATCATCCGGGCCGGGGCGAGGGCGCCGGGAACCGGCTCACCCCTTCCTGTCTGACCGTAGAAGCTGCCCTCGTAGCGGATCTGGCGGCCGCGCAGCGGCACGCCGAGCTCGGCCGCAATCGTCGCTGCCGCGGAGGCGACCGGCTCGACCTCATGCACGTGCTGGTGGGAATCCACGTGGGTCGGGTCACGACCGAGGATCTCGCGAAAGGCGGCGAGCTGTGCCCGGCACTCGGCCTCGACGGCGGCCCGTTCGGACTGATCGCAGCGCAGGTAGGCGGCGACCCATTCGCCGTCTTCGAAATCCCACTGCCCGAGGTCGAGGTGGATGCCGATCGCCAGCCCCGGATGTGCCGCGGCAATCGAGGCCGCTTCATGCGCAGCTGGCTGGCGCACCATCAGGCTGGCGCTGGTCACTATGCCGTCCTCATGCGCGCGGACGATGCCGGCGTTCACCCCCGGCGAGAGGCCGAGGTCGTCGGCGTTGACGATGAGGAAGCGCTCACCGCCCATCTCAGAGTTCAAGTCCTTCGGCAAGCCCAACCGCATCGGCGAGCCAGTCGTGGCGCTGTCCCTCGGGCGGGACCCAACGCGGTGGCGCCCAACCGAGCGACTGCACGGCGAGGTGCAGGCGCGCCAGGTCGAGCTGGCGCGGCGAGAACGGCGGCATGCCCGGGACAGACGCGTAGGCGGCCATCAGCCGCTCGCGATCGGCGCTGCTCCAATCGCCGCTGAGCAGCGCCGCCAGGTCGAGCAGGCCGGGTCCCGCGGCGGCCTGCTCCCAGTCCACCGGCGCGACGCGTATCGAGCCGCCATCGCCACCGGAGACGAGCACGTTGGCAGCGTGGAAGTCGCCGTGGACGACCGTCATCGGCATCTCCAGCAGCGCTTCGGCGACGGAGTCGTAGCGCTCCGCGAGCCAGTCGAGGAAGGTGCGCGCCGCCGTCGCGCCGCCGACCGACGGCGCGGCGAACTCGCGGGCTCGTTCGATCCAGCGCCGGCAGCCCTCCGCATCGCAGCGTCGCAGCCTGGCGACCTCCACGTGGCGGGCAACATCTGGCGCCAGCGCCACATGCAGAGCGCCAAGCCAGCGGGCGGCCTCCGTCCAGATCGCCCGCTCGCCCACCTGGTATAGCTCACGCCCTTCGACCCACTCGACGAAGAGCCAGTGCGCGCCGCCGTCTCTCGCCACCGAGCCGACGTACCGAGGAGGTCCCGTGGGCGCGATTGGCAGCACCGAGGCGTAGACGGCGGGCTCGCGGCTCGGGTCGTACAGGAAGCGCGGCTTGGCGAGGCGGGCGTCGGCGTTCATCTCCTCCCAGGCGAGCAGCTTGAAGGCGAGCCGCATCTCCCCTCCCCCCTCCAACCCGACCGTCAGCTCCTCGAGCGGGAAGCTGGTCCCGTACTCCGATGGCCGGCGCACGAGGGAGACGGGCTCCCCCGCCCCGGCCGTGCCCAGCACCTGCCGCAGGGCCGCCCAGAGCGCATCGTCGGCCGGGCCAGTGGCGGCGGTCATCGCGATGCACCAGCCTCAGTCTCGCCGCCGCCCAGCCGCTCGAGCAGCGCCGTCAGCACCTTGCGCGCGTCGAGATGCTCCTCTGCCAGGGCCCGGGCTGCCGCCCCGTGGCGGCCGGGGTCCGCGTCGACCGCACGGATGGCATCGGCCGCCTGCGCCGCAGTGTCGAAGGCCAGCAGCCCCTCGCCGATCGGCAGCCGCTCGCCGAAGCCAGTGTCCTGGGCGACCACGGGACGGCCGCTGGCCAGGTAGCAGGCGCTGCGATCGCTGAACCAGCCGCTGCGCGACTCGACGTAACCGCTCTTGGCAACGCAAAGCTCCGCCCTGGAGCCGCGGATGAACTCGGCGTAGGCGGCCGGGGTGCCGGCGAGTGTGGCTGGGTCGAGGAGCTGCCAGCCGTTTCGCCGCAGAGCGTCGAGATCGGCCCGCTCGCCGGGGTGGATTCCGAGCGCCAGCTGGAGCTTCGCCTCGACTCGTCGCGGCAGGTCGATCAGGCCGCGCAGCGAGTGGGCGCGTTGGCCGTAGTGGATGCCGCCGTGGTTGATCGAGCCGTAGCTGCGCCAGTTGCCAACACTGGTGAAGGCATCGCGCTGCGGCGTCGCGTCAACGAGCGGCCAGTGCTCGAGGGCGACCGGGGGAAGCGAAGCGATCCAGACGCGCCCGCAGGTCGGGATCGGGCACCCCTGCGCGCCGACCCGCGAGCCGATCGTGACGAAATGGGTATGCAGGTCAAGCCCCATGTCCTCCCCAGCGGCCGCCCAGACCTGATTGAAGCCGGGGTCGAGGTCGACGAAGGCGCGCACCGGGATCGGCTCCAAGAGGCGCTCGTCGCGCAGCAGCCCGGAGAGGTTGAGGAGCAGGTCGGCGTCGGCCGCAAAGTCGGCCAGCTCGGAGTAGGGCAGGCCGACCGTCTGCTCTCCGTCGGCAGCCAACAGGGCTGCCCTGCCATCCAGCAACGGCAGCGACCGAAAGTAGCGCGCCACCTCTGCGCCCGGGGCAAGCGCCTCGCCAGGCACGGGCTCGACCAGCATCACCTCGTGTCCCATCCCATGCAGCCCGGCGACGTACTGCAGAACCGCCCAGCTGGCGCCACCCTGGTGGGGATCGCCCGCGACCATTCCGCTCACCATGATCCTCAGCGGTTCCAATCCTCAGCCCCCGATCCCGATCTCGGCGAGCAGCCGTCCGAGGACGACGTCGGAGTCGAGGTGGGTCTCGGCAAGCGCCCGGGCCGCCTCGCCGTGCCCCACCGGATCGGCGGCGATCCGCTCGGCGCCGGCAGCCGCCTCCTCCAGCGAAGAGAAGGTCAGCAGCCCCTCTCCCAAAGGGAGATCCACGACACCGGTGTCCTGAACGAGCGCCGCGCGCCCACTCGCCAGATAGGCGGCACTTCGATCGCTGAACCAGCCGCTGGAGGTCTCCACGTAGACGCCCTGCGCGACCGAGAACTCGGCGCCGGAGCCACGCACGTACTCGCGGAACGCTCGCGGGTCGCCGCAGACGCTGCGCGGGTCGACGACGGCCCAGCCGTTGCGCTCGAGCGCCTCGAGATCCGCGACATCGCCGGGATGGATGTCGAGCGCGAGCTCGAAGCTCGCCCCTCCCACACACCCCGGCAGACCGATCGCCCGCCGGAACTCGTGGTGCTTGAGGCCCATCGTCCGGCCGCCGATCCGCAACGGCCCGTAACCGCTGCGCCAGCTGGCCACGGTCGTGAAGCGTGTCTCCTTGAGCCGCTCGCGCGGCTGCGCCGGCCACTCGGCAAGGACGATCGGGGGCAGCGTCGCCAGCCACTCGATGCCCGTCTCGGGCAGCGGCGAGCCGGCCCTGCCGACGTTGAGGCCCACCGTCACGTAGCGGTCGTGGCCCGCCAGCTCGAAGGGGACCGACGGATCGGCGTGCCAGGCCTGCGTGAACCCTGGATCGAGATCCACGTAGACGCGGCGCCCGCGCGAGCCGGCGAGCAGCTCATCGCCGAGATGGCCGCTGAGGTTGAAGACGACCTCGGCCTCGGCGACCAGCTCGCGCACCTCCAGGGCGCGCGGCCCGGCAAGGGGCTCCCCGTCCTCGCCAACCAGGGCCAGGCGTCCGTCGAGGTGGAGGTCGCGCCCCACCTGTTCGAAGAAGACGCGGTTGAAGGAATCCGCGAAGTCCGCGGGGGCGCCGGCGGCATCCACGCAGGCCGAGCGGGAAAGCTCCTCGACCAGATAGGCATCGAAGCCGAGTCGCCGCAGGCCGAGGAGCCAAGAGAGGCGCACCCAGGCCTCGCCGCCGTTGCCGGGCTTGTTGGCCAGTGCGCCGCCGACGATCGCGACCCCCACCTCAGCCCCCAACCGAAAGGCGAGGATCGGCGTCGAGCTGGCAGACGGCGAACCTGCGTGCCACGGCCCGGATGAAGTCGGCTTCGCCGGCGGCGCCGAGCGAGGGGTCGAAGCCCCGCAGGTGCTCGAACAGCGAGCGCCTGTAGAGAGCCCAGGCCGGCATCACGGTCGAGTCGCTTGCCGCCGCGCAGGCCGGTCGCTCCTCGAGCGCTCGCACCCCGGTCTCGACCGCCGTCGGCGGCAACCCGCTGCCGACATCGGAGTCGAGGAAGACCAGGTAGTCGCCGTTGCTGCTGCGGATGCCCAGATTGCGCGCCTGAGCCGGACCGAGACCGCCGGTGCCAAGCCACTTCACCCCAGGATGCCGTGCGGCGATCGCCCCGGCCTCCTCGCTCGAGCCGTCGCCAATGACGAGGACCTCGAGGTGCGGATAGGTCTGCGCGAGGGCGCTCTCGATCGCCGCGCCGGACCCTCTCCCGTCGCCTGCGCACGCGATCACGACCGAGACCAGCCGAGCGAGCTCGGGCGAGCGGTCGTGACGCCAGCGGCGGCGACCGTGAACCGTCGCCAGCCGGGCGCGACCGTCGTCCTCGAGCACGACCGAGACCCCGACCGTGAGCTCCTCCTGCTTGCCGATCAGGTCCAGGCTGGTGGCGAACCCGGCGCGAGCGGCATCCGCGCATTCGGGGAACGCCTCGGCGACGTCGGGTCGATCGAGCTGCAGCGGCGCGCGCCAGAAGGGCACCTCGCCGAAGCAGAGCTCGACGGCCACCGCGGAGCGCTCCGCCCCGAGCGCCCAGCCGAGCACGTCCACCGTCCCCGCATCGAGAACGGCGCCGGCCCGGGGCGCATCGAGGAAGCCGTCGCGCAGCTCGCCCGGAAGCGGATCGGAGAGGTCGACGCTCGTGATCTCCACCAGGGCCCCCATCACACCGGCCCCCCCGCCCCCGCCAGGGCCGCCTCGTACTGCTCGCGTGTCCGGCGAGCCCCCTCCTCGCACGCCTGGCGCTCGCGGCGATCGCGCAGCTGCGGCTCCTGCCGCTCGAGGACCTGGAGCTGGGACCTGAGGACCACGCCGGGATCGCGCGTCGTGTTGGCGCCGTGGCGCCGGTACTCGGTAACGACCGCGTCGTGACAGTGGATCGGAAGCTCGCGGGCGATTCTCAGGTACAGGTCGTAGTCGTCCCCGGCCGCCAGCGACTCGTCGAAGCCGCCGATCCGATCGAGGGCCGAGCGCCGGTGGACGACCGAGGAGCCCGACCAGATGAAGCAGTTCTCGAGCAACCGCAGGTAATGGTCCTCGGTGACGAGCGGCTGGCGGCTGCTCTCGATCAACGTGCCGTCGCCGCGGATGTCGCGAGGCATGCCGGCAACGAAGGCGATATGCGGCCGCCGCGCCAGCATCTCCACACCGAGCTCGAGCGCGCCGGGCAGCAGGCGGTCGTCGGCGTCGAGGAAGACGACGAGCTCCCCAGCGGAGGCGGCGAGGCCGCGGTTGCGGGCAGCCGCGACCCCGCGGTTCTCCTGGCGCAGCCGGGTCACCCCCGGGTAGCGTCCGGCAACCTCGAAGCTGTTATCGGCCGAGCCGTCGTCGACGACGACCAGGTCGGTGGCCTCGAAGGTTTGGCCGAGCACGCTCTCGATCGCCTCGCCGAGGTAATGAGCCTGGTTGAAGCAAGGTATGACGACCGAGACCGAGGGCGTCTCCTGCCGGGCGCCGTGGCCAGAATGGTCCTCGCTCCCCCGATCAGCGACGCCGGACGGCATCCAGCAACCCGCGGCGAGTGGCTTTGACAGCGATCCGCCCCAGAGGCTCGCGACTCTCGTCCTCGAGCACGGCCCAGACCTCGAGCTGGCTGCCGCCGCTGCCCTCGGCCATCAGCTCCAACCGGAAGCCGGCGCTGGCGGCCTCGGCCACGTCAGGGAAGCTCTCCGCCACGTCGGGACGCTCGACCGCCACCGGCGCGCGGCCGGCGACCGAGCCCTCGGCGCGGACCTCGACTTCGGTAGCCGCGACCTCGCGCCCCAGCACCCAGCCGACGATCTCGATCTTCCGCCCGTCCCCCTTGCGAACCCGGAAGTGACCTCGCACGCGCTCACCCGGGTCGGGAGCGACGTCGACGACCTCTATCCCGTCGCCAGCCACGCCCCGATTGTAAGGAAGCAGGGGGCGCCTGGGCTCGGGGCGGGGCTTGCGGGCCTCGACGCAGAAGCTCTCCTCCGCGCGGTTGTCGAGCTCGACGATTCGGCCGAACGGGCTCGCGGTGCGCTTGAAGGGGCAGGCCTCGATCCGCTCGAAGCCTGCCCGCGCGAGCAGCTCTTCTGCGAAGTCGAGGGTGAAGAGCGAGCGCGAGTGGCCGAACCAGAGCGCATGCGTCAGGAAGCGCGCGCCGATGCTCCTCGCCTCGTCAGCCGGCACCTTGAAATAGCCGGTGTCGCCGGCGCGGTAGGCGTCGATGGCGCGGTCGAAGTCGGGCAGCACCAGGCGCAGCGCGCCTTCCGGCTTGAGCACGCGCAGCAGCTCGGCCAGCGCCGGGACCAGCTCCGGGTAGGCGAGCTCCGGCAGCGCGTGGACGCTGACCACGCAGTCGACGGAATCCGAGTCGAGCGGCAGGCCGCGACGGATGTCGGCGACGAGATCGACGCCGGGCTCCTGCTTGCGGTCGGAGTTGATCCAGCCCCCGGCGAGGTGCGCACCGCAGCCCCAGTTGAGACGGGTCAGCTTCGACTCCGGCAGGTATTCCGGCTTCGTTGCCTGCTTCACGCTCACTCCACGCCCAGCCTCTCCAGCAGGCCGGTCAGGACCTTGCGCGAGTCGAGATGCTCCTCGGCGATCGCCCTGGCGGCGGCGGCGTGCTCGCGTGGGTTTGCGCGCACCTCCTCCGCCGCCTCCGCGGCGCCGTCGAGATCCTCGAAGGCGAACAGCCCGCGACCCGTCGGCAGCGCCTTGCTGAAGCCTGTCTCCTGGGCAACGACCGGCTTGCCGCTGGCCAGGTAGGTGGCGCTGCGGTCGCTGAACCAGCCGCCTCTGGTGCCGACGTAGAGGCCCTTTGCGATCGCGATCTCGGCCAGCGAGCCCTGTACGAAGCGCTGGTAGCTCTCGAAGCAGGCGAGCTTCGCCAGGGGGTCGGTGAGGCGCCAGGAGGCGGCCCGCAGCGCCTCGACGTCGCGGCCATCCTCGGGGTCTATGTCGAGGGCGAGCTCGAACGGCGCGCCCACCCGCGCCGGCAGCTCGAGGAAACGCCTCAGCTCGTGAACGCGGAGGCCGTACTCGCGGCCGTCGTGGCTGAGCGGGCCGAACGGCCCCCGCCAGCTGCCGACGCTCGTGAAGGCGCTGCCGCCGGGCACCGGCGGCCAGCGATCGAGCAGGACCGGCGGCAGCGTCGGGATCCAGCGCCGGCCACCGGTCGGCACCCGGCTGTCGGCGCCGCCGACGTTGGTGCCGACGGTGATGAAGTCGTCGTGGCCGGCGAAGGTGTCGGCGAGACCTTGGGCCTCCCAGATCTGGGCGAAGCCGGGGTCGATGTCGAGGTAGGCTCGCCGCGGCGCCGCGGCCAGCAGCTCGGCGTCGGTGAGAAAGCCGTTGACGTTGATCAGCAGCGCGCAGCGGGCGAGGCGGGCCGCAACCTGCCGCCGCGGCAGCCCCACCGTCTCCTCCCCGCCGTCGACCAGCGCCGCGTAGGCGCCCCCCAGCCCGCTTCCCTCCATCGTCTCCGTCAGCCAGCGGCCCTGCGACGCGGAGTCGACCCGGTCGACGAAGAGCACCTCGTGTCCGAGCTGGCGGAAGCCGAGCAGGTAGCTGAGGAATACCCAGGCATGCCCGGGGCGGTGGGGGCGCTGCGCGATCGATCCGGCGATGGCGATCATCTGCTCCTGCTTCCGGGCGGCGTCCGCCCCTAGGCCTGCACCTGGGCGGCCGTGAGCTCGGTCGAGTATCCGAACGCGTCGAGGACCGGCGCCAGGATCTCGTTGCACTGGCGGGCGAGGCCGGGCGGAAGGTCGCGGCGCCAGCGCCCGATCGTCTGCGCGGGATCGCTGACGGTGCGGTGCTGGTCGAGCAGCTCGCTCGGATGAGTCGCACGCTCCAGCAGTGAGGTGACGCTGGCCTCGTCGGAGTCGATGCCGAGGTACTCGAAGAGCGCCGCGAGCGTCGCCTCGGGCTCCAGGATCAGATCCTCGTAGCGGACCAGGTGCGCCGCCTCGCCAGCGCGACGGCGCCGATCGAGCAGCTGCTCCGCGTCGATCCGGACCCGCTCGGTCAGGTACTCCACCTTGCTCATCTCGGCCTCGTGGCCGAAGCCGTGATCGCCGCGCTTCTCGTTCCATGCGAAGACCGAGCTGAGGCGATCGCGGAAGTCGCGCACGAGGATCACCTCCCGAGAGCCGGGAAAGATCTCGGTGGTCAGGTCGAGCAGGACCGGATCGAGCAAGAACTTCTCGATGAAGTAGCGCACCCCCACCTTGCTGCTGCGCTCGGCGACCTCGAGATAGAAGGCCTCGATGCGCTCCTGGCAGAGCGCCGCCAGCGACTCGACCGAGCCGCTTCCAAGCCACTCAGCCATGCCGCCCTCCACCGGCGCCGGCATTGGGCCGGCGCCGTCGCCCAGCCACCAGCGGGGCTCGTCCCAGCGCTCGGCGTGGATCTGGCGCAGGAAGCTCTTGGGGGCGCTG
>DATNHC010000148.1:0-16838 GCA_035605155.1 Solirubrobacterales bacterium | reverse complement strand
ATCGTGCCGCCGGGTCTACCTTGGAGGACGAAGTAGCCGAGCTTGGCCGGCGAGGCGGGCTTCAGGGCAAAGGTCGGGCCCGCGGCGCTTTCGGCGGCGGCCGGCCACGCGACCGACGCGAGGACAGCGATCGTGCCCAGTGCGATCCCACGACGGCCTACCTGGAAAACCCTCATGTAGGCGGGGGCTGGCAAGCCGGGGGCAGTCTACGGCCCGCTGACGATGGAGATCGTGAGCGTGCTGGTGTAGGTGCCGGCAATGCTGCTTTGCGGAACGAAGACGCTGATCGTCGGCGTGTTCGTGAATTTCCCCATGCCGGTGTTGGCAGCTGCGTTGAAGAATTTGACCGCCGCCGGCGCGGTCGGTGCGGCGGGCACCGCGAGGGGGTAGGAGATCGCGTTGGTGGGGTTGGTGCAGGTTCCCGAGGCGCAGACCGAGGTGACTCCCGTCAGCGTGGACGCGTTGGTCGCCAGCGTGCTCGGCGTGCCGCCGCCGGTCGTGAATTGGGTCGAGGTGATGGTTGCGTTCCAGCCGGCCCCGGTGCCTCGCGTGTCCTGGATGGTCAGAGGCGCCGTGTAAACGGGGGTCGAGTCGCCGCTGTCGAGGTTCGCCGAGAAGCTTGGCGTCGCGCTGGTCGAGAGGCTCAGGGTGCTGCCGGTCAGCGTTCCGGTGGCCGTGGCGCTGGCGCCCAAGGCAGTGGAAGGGAGCGCGCAGAGCGCGGCTCCAATGACGAGAGTCGCAAAAAGACTTTTATGCCGCACGGTGATCCCCTTCTGCTGCCCGGGTTGCATTGACGATGGCGGTGTATCGGCAAAACTCGGCATCGGCTTTAGGGAGGATCGCGAATGGGATGATTTGATCCGCTCCCTCGAGCCGCACACGAGTGGGTGTGTAGCGTGTTCTGTTTCGTGCAGCGAGCGGCCCGCGAAATCCTGAAAGCGCTGCTGTTCGTCGTATTTGCGTTCCCGTCGGGATCCGCGGCGAGCCTCGCCGACCATGTCAGCCCCCTGGCCGGCACTCAGCCCGGTCCTCGGACCTTCGGCGGCGGTCACAACTTCCCCGGCGCGACCGTTCCCTTCGGCATGGTCCAATGGGGCCCCGACACCACTCCCTCGGACCGTCACTCCGGCGGCTACGACTACCGCGACCGCCATATCACCGGATTCAGCCTCACCCATCTCAACGGCGCCGGTTGCTCCTTGTATGGGGACTTCCCGTTCTTGCCGACGACCGAGCCGCTCCAGGATTCCCCGGCGCTCGGCGGCGGTGGACTCACCGGGCGGTTCGAGCCCGGCTTCTCCCACGGCAACGAGCACGCGAGCCCCGGCAGCTACTCGGTCCGCCTCAATCCGGTGCGGGGGAGGGCGATCGACGTCGATCTGGCCGCGACGACGCGCACCGGGATGGCGCGCTTTGCATTTCCTCGCTCCCCACACGCGAGCGTGCTGATCGACGCGGGCGGCAGCGCCAAGGCCAACGACCTCGCCGAAGTGCGGATCGACCCCGCCGCTCGTGAGATCACCGGCTCGGCGTCGAGCGGCTACTTCTGCGCCCAGCGGCCGCGCTACAGGGTCTACTTCGCGGCTGTCTTCGATCGCCGCTTCGATGCCTATGGCACCTGGACACGCCAGGGGCTGGACCCCGGCTCGACTACCGCCGGTGACAGCAAGCCTCCCTCGACCGTTCCCGCCAACACCGCCCAGGCCGGCGCCTACGCCAGCTTCGACACCCGCCGCAACCCGGTTGTCGCGGTCCGCGTCGGTGTCTCCTTCGTCAGCGTCGACGGCGCCCGCGCCAACCTCGCCGCCGAAACCCACGGCGCCGGCTTCGGCGACGTCGCAGAAGCGGCAGAGCGCAGCTGGGACCGCGCTCTCGGTTCGATCCGGGTGAGGGGCGGGAAGCGCCGCGACATCTCCACCTTCTACACCGCTCTCTACCACGCCCTGCTGGCGCCCCGGACGTTCAACGACGCCGGCGGCGATTACATCGGCATGGACGGGCTGATCCACCACGCTGGCGGGCGCACCCATTACGCGGACTTCTCCGGCTGGGACGTCTACCGCACCCAGATCCCGCTGCTGGCGATGCTGATGCCACGCCGTGCCGGAGACATCGTCACCTCGATGCTCGTCGGCGCCGCCGAGAGCGGCTGCCTGCCGCGGTGGTCCTACGCCAACGGGCAGAGCATGACCATGGTCGGCGACCCGGCGGACCCGATCGTCGCCTCCGCCTCCGCCTTCGGCGCCCGCGGCTTCGATCGCAGTGCGGCGCTGGCGGCGATGGTCAAGGGCGCGAGTGAGGACTGCCGTACCGCAGACGGCAGTTACGTCCAGCGCCAGGGTCTCGACCAATACGAGGCGCTCGGCTACCTCCCCTTCGACATCGACGTCAAACGTCGCAACGCAAACTCGTTGTTCGGCGATCCGGATGCTGTCTGGGCCTCGGCGGCGACGACGCTCGAGTACGCGGTCGCCGACTTCTCGATCGCCCAGTTTGCTGCCCGCGCCCTGCAAGACGACGCCACCTATCGCTCCTTCATCTCGCGCTCGGCCAACTGGCGCAATCTCTTCAACTCCCGCAGCGGCCAGATCGAGCCGCGATTCGCGGACGGCACATTTCCTCCCCGCTACGACAACCTGCGCGGGGCCGGTTTCGCCGAGGGCAACTCGGTCCAGTACACCTGGATGGTGCCCCACGACCCCGCCGGCCTCGTCGCCGCGATCGGCGGGCGCGCCAGGGCGGCGAGCCGACTCGACCGCTTCCTGCGCAAGCTGAACGGTGGTGGCGGGGCGACCCACGCCGAGCACGCCCTGCTCGGTAACGAGCCGAACCTAAACGTCCCCTGGCTCTACAACTGGATGCGACAGCCGTTCAAGACGCAGGCGACTGTGCGCAGGGCGCTGCTCAGCCTCTACAGTTCGGCGCCGTCGGGGTATCCCGGCAACGACGATCTCGGCACGCTCTCCTCCTGGTACGTGTTCGGGGCGCTCGGCCTCTATCCGGAGGTGCCCGGCGTCGGAGTGTTGGCGATCGGAAGCCCACTCTTCCGGCAGGCGACCGTGCGGCTGGCCGGCGGACGGAAGCTGCGGATCGCCGCGTCGGCATTCGGCCTGTCGAAGCCCCTGAAACGGCAGGGGGAGGGACGGTCGAAGCTGCATCTGGTTCAGCTTCCCCTGCGCCGCTCCCCATACATTCAGGAAATGCGTTTCAACGGCCAGCCATACGGACGGCCGTGGACGACCGTCTGCGCGCTGGCGCGGGGAGCGACTCTGGCCTACCGCCTCGGGACGCGACCGAACCGTGCCTGGGGCGATTCCGCCGCCGCTCTGCCGCCCTCTTTCGGTTCACAGCGGCCAATGCCGAAGAGTCGCTGCGTCCCTTGACGGCCGAACGCACGCATTCGACCGTCCTCTGGGCGCTTGGCGGCCTGATCGCGCTCGGGCTGGCTGTCCGCTTCGCCACCCTCGGGGTGCAGAGCTACCACCACGATGAGGTGATCACCGCCGTGCGGGTCATTCCCGGAAGCTTCACCCAGATGCTGGGGGAGGTGAAGGGGAGCGAGTCAAACCCGCCCCTCTACTACGTGCTGGCCTGGGGTTGGGCGAAGGCATTCGGCACCGGAGAGGTGGGGTTGCGATCGCTGACGGCGCTTTTCGGCGCCGCGACCGTCCCCGTCGCGTATCTGATCGGCCGCGAGCTGGCGAGCAACCGCGCCGGCCTGATCGGCGCGGCGATCGTTGCCGTCAACCCGATGCTGATCTGGTACTCGCAGGAGGCACGCTCCTACGCGCTGCTGGTCTTCTTCGGGGCGGTCTCGCTGCTCTTCTTCGCCCGGGCGCTGCGAACCCGCGAAGGGCGGGACCTGGCGCTGTGGGCGCTCGCCTCCGCCCTCGCTCTCTGCAGTCACTACTTTGCCGTCTTCGCGGTGACGATCGAGGCGGCCTGGCTGCTGGTCGCGCTGCGCTCGAGGTGGCGCTTCGTCCTGCCGGCGGTCGGTGGCGTCCTCGCGGTCGGGCTGGCGTTGCTGCCTCTGATCCTCGTCCAGGTCAACCCGACCCACATCGGATGGATCGACCACAGCCTGCTCTCCACTCGCCTGTTGGATACCGGAGGCAGCTTTCTGACGGGAGAGACCGGACACGTGATCGCCCAGTCCCCGCGCGAGCGCTACATGCTGGTCCCCGTGCTGCTGATCGGGGTGGCGCTGCTACTCGTCGCGCTGCGCGGCAGCAAGCGGGAGAAGCGCGGCGCCGCGCTGGGTTTGGTCATCGGCGTGGGAGTGGTACTGCTCGCCTCCGGCCTCGCGTTGGCCGGCAAGGACTACATCGTCGAGCGCAACCTGCTGCCGGCTTTGATCCCGCTAACGATCGCGGCCGCGGTCGGCTTCGCGGCGAGCGGAGCGCGGCGGGCGGGGCTGGTTCTGGCGACCGCGCTTTGCGCGTACTGGCTCGCCTTCGACGTCCACGTCGCCCGTACCCTCAACCTGCAGCGGCCGGACTTCCGCGAGGTGACCGAGCGGCTCGGACCGCCGGTTCGACCGCGGGCGATCGTCACCTGGACACTCGCCGCCGACGGGGTTCGGTTCTACCTCGGCCACGCGTCGCGGCGCAAGTACCGCGGCAAGGTGCCGATCCGCGAGGTGGATGTGATCAGCAAGGCGGTCGTAGTGGGACGGCCACCGGAACTGCCACCGGCCTTCCGCCCGGTCGAACGGCTGAGGTTGGAGAGACTCACGCTCACCCGCTACATGGCTAGGGGCATCCACCGGGTGTCAGTCCTGCGGCTGCGCGATGCACGTACCGGCTTCGGCCGCAACGCGGTGATTACGGACGGAATGCCGCAGGAGGCGGAGGCGAGCGAATGAGTGGCCACTCGCCCCACTCCCGTACAGGAGTGGGGCGAGAGCCAATCATTCAGCTCGGGTTGATGTAGGCGATCGCGATTGCCATCGCGTCGTCGATCAGGTGATGCCCTTCCGGCACGTTGTAGATCCCGTGCAGGCGGATTGTCTGGCCTTTGCTGATTGTCGAGATCGGGTTGCCGGTGCAGACGTTCATCGAGGAGACGTGTTTGCGGCCATCCGGCGTTTCGTAGCCGGGACCGCCGTAGCCGGCCACCGAGTTGCAGAGGACGTTGCCGCCCGTGCTCTCGTTGGTCAGTTCGATGTTGACGCCGTGGTCGTGGATGTGACCGGCGGCGGCGATCAGTTTGCCGCCGAAGCTGGCTTTCCAGTCGTAGTGCGTGTCACTGAGGCCGATCGGAACTGAGATGTAGGAGTTGAGCGAGCACTGGTTGGCGTCGAGCCAGACTGGGCGCAGCGGCGCGCGGCTGGTGTGGTCGCTCCCGGTGGCGTACTTCCAGGTCATGCGGATCTTCACCGTCTTGCTGGTCGTCTGCCAGTTCATCAGGTCGAAGACCATGTTCCAGGTCTCGGTGCTGTTGACCTTGTAGCCGTAGGGCAGCGACTGCAGGTCGACTGCGGTGCGCTCGTCGCCCGAGGCGAAGAAGCGCTCGCCGAGCAGGCCCGGGCCTTTGCCGGCACAGGTTGCATCCGACTTGCCGCTCGACTGAGCCGCGAACATGGCGTGATGGAGCATCGGGCCTTCGCTGATGGTCGCTTTGCTGCCATCGGTGTAGACGAGGTCTGGCGTGACGCCGATGATCGAGCAGCCGGTGCATGGCTTGGCGATGTTCTGGACGATCTGGTTGGTGATCATCCCCGCGTTGTCATGGTCGTGTGGATCGCCATTGCCGGCCGGGATCGTGTATGGGCCGTAGTCGATCGTTTTGGTCGTGATCGTGGCGTTGGCCATCGCGGGCGCCATCAGTGCGGCGATCGCGCAGGCGAGCAACGCCAGACGCTTAAGTGCTGGCATGAAGCCTCCCTGGGGAAAAATCGAGGATTACAGCAAATGCTGTCGAATACTCAGCGATCTTAAACGCACACTGGCGTACCTGTCAAACGCCGCGCCTCAACTCAATCCCTTGAGCTCGACCGCGGCGGGGTCGTGGTCGCTCGCGTTGCCGCCACGCAGGGTGCGTCGGAGAATCCAGGCCTCGCCGACCTTGTCACGCAGATCTGGGCTGGCCCAGATCTGGTCGTAGAGCTCGTAGCTGGTTTTCCCATCGCCTCGGTAGCGGTGCGTCCAGGGTCGATCGGGGGGAGGCGTCGGGTCGCCTTCGGGATACGGGCCACCGCGCTCCTCGGCTTTGGCAAGCGCGTCGAACAGTTTGGCTTTCTCCTCGAGCGCGCTCAGTGGAGGCGAATCTGGGGTGTCGTTCATATCGCCCACGACCAGATACGGCGTGCCCGGCGGGTTCTCCTCGATGATCGAGGCGATGCTTTCGGCCTGCCGTTGGCGCCGCCGGTCGTTTTTGCGCACCTCCTCCTCGTCGTCGGCGAGTTGGCTCTTGAGGTGATTTACGTAGACGGTGAGGACCGGCTGGCGATCTTTGGGCTCGAGGATCTCGACCTGAAGGAGATCGCGCGAGAACACCGTTTCGGCGGGGTCGTCGGGATGGGTGCGGTGGCGCCAGGAGCTGACCTCGCCAAGCGGCAGCTTCGAGATCACGCCGACGTCGATGAGCCGTTTGTCGTTGCCCTCGACCAGGGAGAGATGCTCGAAGCCCTCGTCGTTCAAGCGGAAGAATTTGACGAAGTCTTCGAGAGCATCGAGGTTCTCCACCTCCTGCACGCAGAGGACGTCGACGTCGAGGGCCTTGATTCGCTCGGCAAGGGTTTTCTGCGCTTTCGGGTCCTTCGCCCGAACCAGCTTGCCTTTGAACATGCGTCGCCATTGCAGCTTGCCGTCAGGACCGATGACGCCGCGTGAGACGATTTCCAGCTCCTCGCCCTCTGTGGGCGGCGTGGCAGGGCCGCTCGACAGCCACGGACGCGGTTTCTCTTTTGTCGCCTCTTCGGAGTCCGAGCGGATCTGCGGATCCGCCTCCGTGTAGAGGTTGAAGCGGGAGAAGAGGTTGTTGAGGTTGAAGGTGCCGACGCGGATGTCCAATGGGGCTCCCTCTATCGAGAATGCTGATGGACCAATCTAAATACACAATGATTTCTCGATAAGACCTGAGCATTTAACCACGTCATGGGCCCGTGCTCGTCGCCAAGGACGACGCACCGGTGGTCTTCCAGTGACCCGGTGCTTCTACTGAACGACCGGGAGGGGGGTGCCGCTGAGTGGCGGCGCCTCAGCAGCAGCAGGCGTGGCCTGCAGGACCGGCAGCTCCTGCGGAGTCGAGGCGACGATGCCGCGGGCTGCCTGACGGATTGCTTGGGCAGCCGGGGAGTCGGGTTCCGCTGTCACCAATGGCGTGCCTGCGTCGGCGTGCTCGCGCAAGGGCTCGGAAAGCGGCACCTTGCCGAGCAGGGGGATGTCGAGTTCGTCGGCGAGCAGCTGACCGCCGCCCTCGCCGAAGATCGTCATGCGCTCACCCTGGGGAGTGGTGAAGCCGGACATGTTCTCGATCGCGCCGAGCAGCTCGAGGTCGAACTTCTTGGCCATCTCAGCGCCGCGCTTGGCGACTGTCTGCGCCGCCGGCTGCGGGGTGGTGACGATCAGGAACTTGGCCTGGGGAAGAAGCTGGGCAAGGGTCATTGCGACGTCGCCTGTTCCGGGCGGCAGGTCGAGCAGCAGGTACTCGAGCTCGCCCCAGGCGACGTCCTCGAGGAACTGCTGGATCGCCTTGTGCAGCATCGGTCCGCGCCAGACAACGGCTGAGTTTTCCTCGACGAAGAAGCCGATCGACATCACCTTCACCCCCCCCGCTGCGTCCAGGGGCAGGATCTTGCGCTCGCCGTTCACCTCTGGCTTGTGGCTGACGCCGAGCATGCGGGGGATCGAGTAACCGTAGACGTCGCAGTCGAGCGCCCCCGCCGAGTGGCCTTCGGCGGTCAACGCCGCGGCCAGGTTGGCGGTCATCGTCGACTTGCCGACGCCGCCCTTGCCGGAGGCGACGCAGATCACGTTTTTCACCTGGGCCAGCGCTCCCGCGGGCAGCTTGCCGCGACCGAGGCTTTGTTGGAGGCTCGATTTCTCCTCGTCGGAGAGCACGTCGAAGCCGACCGCGACCTCGGTCACCCCATCGAGCTCGGAGACCTGTGCGGCGACCGCCTGTTCGAAGTGCGAGCGGATCGGGCAGCCGGCCGTGGTCAGCGAGACCACCACCTCGACCCGCCCCCCGTCCTTGATCTCGATCGAGCGCACCATGCCCAACTCGACGATCGAGCGGCGCAGCTCGGGATCGATGACGGCACGCAGCTTCTCGGTTATCTGATCCTGGCTCGGAAGGGGCATTGGGCCATTCTCGCAAAGCAGCGACGCCCGGCATCCCGGTGGTCGAAATCGCTGGGCAAGGAATAGCTGGGCAAGGGGGGAGAGATCGAGCGCTCGGGTGCTTAGCCCTCCACTTGCTGTCCAGCGAAGGAGGGGTCATGTCGAACACACGCGGCGGGTTGGGGCGCCTGATCGCCCTAGGAGTGTCCCTGGCTTTGGCACTGCTCTTGCTGGGTGCCAAGGAAGCGAGCGCTGGCAAGTACTCGGTCGCCCAGTGCGGCTGGCGCCTGGGCGCCGATGCCGGCTGGGCCGACAGCACGGGCGGCGCGAAGTTCCGGCCCGACGCGTACTGCGCGACGCCCGTCGGCACCGATCCATTCGATGGCGCCCACCTGAAGAGCTTTACCCGCGACGGTCAGGCAACGGTCTCGGGCACGCGCTACGCGCGCTGGCGTTGGGACGCCCCGCCCGGTACCGGTATCACCCGGGTGAGCGGCACCTGGTGGCACGCTCTGCATGACGGCATGGAGCAGCGAATCGGGGTCGGCACGTGGAACGGCGGCTTCGATGCCTTCGCAGTTGCCGACGTCACCGACGTCACCCCGCGCAACTTCGTCGCCGGCTTCGACCCGGCGATGCCCGCCCTCGAGGACCGGCTGCTTTGCGCCCGCGCCGAGAGCAAGTCGTGCAGTCTCAACCCAGGCTCGTGGTCAGCGATCCGCGCCCTGACGATCACGGTTCAGGACGACTATCCGCCGGGGTCCGCGATCGGCGGAGAGCTTCTCGAAGGCGGTTGGCAGCGCGGGATCCGCAAGCTCGGATACAGCGCCACCGACATCGGCGCCGGGCTGCGTCGCACGGAGGTCGTGATCGACGGGGTCTCCGTCTTCCCGCACGACCACCCCTGTAACGCCGCCGTCATCGGCAGCGAGCTGCGGGCGACGACGATGCGGCCCTGTCCCACCGATCGCGTCGGCTACTACCCGCTCACGACCAACGGCTTCAGCGACGGACCGCATAGCCTCAGCCACTGCGCCACCGACTTCGCCGGCAACCCCAACTGCCTGCCGGCACGCACGGTTCTGATCGACAACAACCCCCCGGCGCATCCACGCAACCCGGTGCTCGCCGGAGGCGAAGCCTGGCGGCGCACGAACGACTTCGATCTGACCTGGACCAATCCTGACCAGGGTCCCGCGAGCCCGATTGCGGGCGTCTCCTGGCGCGTCAAGGCGCCAGATGGCCAGGCATCGAGTGCGAGGTTCGTCGCGGGCCGCGACGTCGCTTCCCTGAAAGATCTCTTCGTCTTGCGTGCGGGCGTGCACGTGCTCGAGTTTTGGCTGCGTGACGAGGCAGGCAACGAAGCCCCCGCTACGGCCAGCGCGGTGCCGCTGCGCTTTGACGACGTGCCGCCAGGCGTCGCTTTTCAAGCCGCTGCTGGCGGTGAGGCGGTGCCGACTCAGGTCGAAGCACGGATCGCCGACCTTCACTCCGGACCGGCGAGTGGGGAGATCCACTTCCGGCGCCTGGACGGCAGGGACTGGGCCGAGCTTCCTGCCAAGCTGCAGCGCCAGTCCGCCGAGACGTCGCTGCTTGTCGCTCGCCTGCCAGGCGACCTCGGTCCCGGCACCTATGTCTTTCGCGCCGATGCCGTCGACGGCGCCGGCAACACGGCCACGACGACGCGCCGAGCCGATGGGGCCGAGATGACGATCCGCAAGGTGGCGGGCAGCCCGCTCACCGCTATCGAGCGGGCCGAGCCGCTGCGCGAGAAGACCCGCATCTTTGCTCGTATCCGCTGGCGCCGGCTCGTCGGCAGCGCCTTGACCGTTCCCTTCCGAGCCACGGCGACGGTGCATGGGCGTCTGCTCAGCGCCGACGGCGCCGGCCTCGGCGGGCGTTCCGTGCGGGTGGTCGAGCGCCCCTCGCGCGGCGCACTGAGAAAGGCCCGCGCGCGGATGGTCGAGACCGGGCCGCATGGCGGCTTTGAGCTGGGCCTGCGGCCGGGGCCGTCGCGGCGCATCGCGATCTCTTTCAGCGGCGAGACCCGACTCGAGGAGGCGACTCGCCGTCCTCTGACCTTGCGAGTGCGAGGCGGCGTCGACTTCCAAGTGGCGCCGCGTCTGCTGAGGACCGGAGAGGCGATTCGGCTGACGGGCCGCGTACGCACCCTGGGCGCTCCCCTGCCGCGTCGCGGCAAGCTGGTCGCCATCCAGTACTTCGAGCAGGCGACGAAACGCTGGCGGCCGGTCCTGGTCACCCGCACCGACCACAACGGGCGCTTCCGTGCCCGCTACCGGTTCCGCTACGTCAGTGGGACCGCGACGATTCGACTGCGGGCTGCCGCGCTGGCCGAGGAGCGTTGGCCGTACGCGCCAGGTATCTCAAAGCCGATTCTCGTTCGCGTAACCGGGTAGGGTGATGCCGGTGTCGCAGGCAACTCTCCACACCAGCGCCGGGGCAATCGTGCTCGAGCTGCACGACGAGGACGCGCCGAAGACGGTCGAGAACTTTCGCAAGCTCTCGGCCGAGAAGTTCTACGACGAACTCGTCTTCCACCGGGTGATCCCGGACTTCATGATCCAGGGTGGCTGCCCGGAAGGAACGGGCCGCGGCGGACCGGGTTACACGTTCGAGGACGAGTTCAACGAGCACAAAATCGTGCGCGGCGCGCTCGCGATGGCCAACGCGGGGCCCGACACCAACGGCTCGCAGTTCTTCATCGTCACCACCGAGGCCGCCCCATGGCTCGACGGCAAGCACACGGTCTTCGGCCGGGTGGTCGAGGGGATGGATGCCGTCGACGCGATCGAGTCGTGCGAGACCGACGCGTCCGACCGGCCGCTCGAGCCGCAGCAAATTGAGCGCGTCGAGCTCGGCGAGTAGCGCGGCTCTCCTCCCGACGTGCGCAGTCGCTCCTCGGCTCAGCCGCTGAGGACGATGACGATGAAGAAGACGATCACGACCTCGCTGATGATCCACGAGTTGGCATTCATCCAGTCGCGGACCTTGGGCAGGAAGACCTGCGCACGGCTGCCGAGCGCGACGACCAGCAGCGCCGGCAGGCCGAGCAGCAGCAGCGTGAAGAGGACGAAGGGGAGCACGTCCCACCACGGGTCGCCGTGGTTGCCGAGGAAGCTGCCGACGCTGATCGAGGTGACGAGGTCGCTGGGGAAGAAGCCGAGCAGTAGGAAGCCAAGGACGAAGGTCGCTTTTGGGGTCGCCGCCTGCAGCTTGCCCATCCATTTCGGCGGCTCGCTCTGGTGCCGCCCGCGGAACGTGTGAATCGCCGCGAAGATCAGCAGGGCGACGACCGCGTAGTCGATCGCGTCGCTGCCGGAGCTGCCGTCGTCTCCCCCGCCACCCGCTCCCTTGGAGAGGAAGTAGGCGGCGCTGACCACAGCGGTGATCGAGATGGCTGCCCCCAATACATAAGCCCCAGACACCTTCTTCCACGACTCGCTGGTGGCGAAGAAGAAGGCGCTGATGATCTGCGGCCCGGCCACCATCACAAAGGCCAGCGGCAGGATCTTCGCGATGTCCACCGCGGCAGCCTCTCATATGGGGCAGCGGCACATCCGCGACCCGATGTCTCTTCGAGGCCTCGCGCTAGCGATGCAGCGGGCCTGATGAGACGGTATTCGAACCCCGAAGTCAGGGCTCAGCTGGATCGCCTTGACTTCTACTAGCCGACGAAGCCTGACCCTCAGCCGCGTCGCTTTTTCGAACCCTCGGCGGCCTTCGCCAGGTCGCTGGGCTTGATGCCGAGCGCTTCGGCCACCCGCTCGACCATGCCCCAGGACGGGTTCAGTCTCCCGCACTCCAATCGGGACACCCAGGTCGGGTGAACGCCCGCCGCGTGGGCGACCGTTTCCTGGGTCAGTCCTCTCTTCTCGCGCAGCCGTTTGACCGCCTGCCCCAGGGCGACTTGCGGTTCGGCACGGGGCGGCATGGCGTGCGGAACGCTCTAGGACCGCCGTGCGGGCGTCCATAGCAAACTTGCGTAGATGCAGGTAAGCTCCCCGACCGCATTGGGACGACCAGCTAAAAGCCCGAGCCGCATGAGGGGTGATGAAGCGCGGTGCACGATCCAACTATTGCCGCTGCAAGATCCGAGCGATCGAAGCGGCTTAAACAAAGCTCCGTTGGGCAATCCGCTGCTGCGCCGACGACCAGGCCGGTCCCCGGCCCTAAGCGAGCGGCCGAAGACCGGCGCGTATCACGACATGCCTACTTCCCCTTGAAGGTCTGCAGAAGCGGCACGCCTGCATTGACGGACGCGATCTTCATCCTTGCTCACCCCCTCCCATCTCTCAGGCCGGGCGGGTCGCCAAGGCCAAAGAGGGAGGCTAAGGAATTTCTTAGCGCTGGAGATCTAGTTAGCGCTAACCGTTCCCAAGCGAGGGCGAGGACTTATGCTCAGGCGCGTCTAGAGAACCTCAACAAAATCTGATCGGAGGAGAGGAGACATGGGGCATGCGGAGCTGAAGCCGGGACGGAGGTCAGCCAGTGAGTGGTCGCGGCTGCCTGAGGAGGCACCGACATACCCGTTGACTCAGCGCATCCGACAGGAATCGCTCCTCATCCTCCACGAGGGAGAGTTCAGCGCCGCTGACATCGCCGAGATGATCGGCGAGGACACGTCACACGTGACCAATCACCTGCGCGATCTCTATGACGCTGGCTGCATCGAATTCGTGGGCTACCAGGGGAAGGGAAACTTCAAGAGGGCGGTCTACCGAGCAGTTGCCCGACCTTTTACGAGCCGCGAGGAAGCCATGAAAATGTCGCCGGAGGAACGCCAAGAAATCGCTGGCGTGATGCTCCAGTGGATCATGGTCGAGGCAACGGCGTCTTACCGGAACAAGAAGATGGCCAGCGATGAGAACTGCGTCGTGATGTTCGATGAACCTTGCCTCGATGCAGGGAAGGATCGAACTCGATGATTTTTTCACCGCTTGCTGGAGTGGCGATTTTGAGGTCTTGGAAAGATTGAAAAGCGTGCAGGACATCGCGGCCAGGGCGGCTAATCGCATGGCCAAGTCAGGGGAGACTGGTGTGATCGCAGTGGCTTCGTTGATGGCCTTTGAGCGTGCGCGCTCACGGATAACCAAGGGATCGTCGCGGGTGCCGATAAGCAAACCGTGAACGTTAACTAAATCCGGGCCTTGCCACCGCCGTACCGAACTGTAACCGTCTACTACTCCGATTAAGGCAGAGCGGTCGCAATGCGCTCCTGGGAGTCGGCATCGTTCCCAGCGCCCCGGGCGTCTGCAAAAGAGCCCTAGTAGCCCGGGGCGCGGGAACCCCCGAACGAATGCGAAACGGCAACAAACAGCCCCCGGAAGATACTGCGCTCAAGCGGGCGGTTTGTCACCCCAAGCGCCTGGAGCTACTCGGCTATCTCGTGGGGAATAAGACCGGCATGGAAGAGGTCGAGCTGGTCGAGGCGCTCGGACTGGCTCCCCCTCTGGTGAAATACCACCTGAGGGTCTTGCAGAGCGCCGATCTGGTCGCGCACGTCGAGGACTCGGAGCCGGGGGCGACCGGCGGCTACGTCGTTGCGGTTGCGGGCCTGTGACAGTCGATCGCTTGAACGGTCCGGCGAATAGTTTGATCGGCCCGGAGTCCAAAGAGTTCTTGGTGTTCCTGTTCACCGACCTGCGCAAGAACCTGGACGAGAGGGGACCGAGAGCGTCAGAGGAAGGGGCGATCTTCGACGCCCTGCTCGACGGGCTCGACCAGGGGTCCTTCCCTGACGACGAAAAGTTGCGCGAGTATGTCGCCGGGTTGAAGGAATCGACCGACAAAGAGAACGAATACGAGCGCGTGTCGCTCGAACACCAAGCCCTAGGAGAGTTGGCCGATGCCCTCGCAGAGTGAACACAGGCTGGCGCCACGCACCGGGCGATTCGGCCAAAACTTGCGGCGCATTCGCAAAGATCGCGGTCTGAGCCAGGAGTCGATGAGCTCGTCAAGGGATCGAGTGGCAGATAGCCGGAAAAAGAACCCAAGCTGGGCTCCGTGTCTATCCCGACGAGGAGGTCGAAGACGAGTTGCGAGAAGAGGTCCGCGTGCTCACGGCAGCCGACACGCCCGGCGGCTCGGGCGGAATGCCGGAAGCCCTACTTCATTTGGCCGGGGTTCCAGTAAAGAGCCTTTCAGCGGAGGGGGAGGGATTCGAACCCCCGAGACCCCGTAAGGGGCCTGCCGGTTTTCAAGACCGGTGCATTCAACCGCTCTGCCACCCCTCCTCGGAGCACATGCCTACTCGATGCTAGACGGCGCGGCGAAGGACTGTGATCGCTTTAGATGATTGTATTGTCTGCAATGCGTCGTCTCCTTCTGCTTGCTTCGGCGATGGTCTTCTTCGACGTCGTCTTCTTCTCGGCCATCGCGCCGCTGTTGCCCGACTACGTCTCGGAGCTTGGCCTCAGCAAGGCGCAGGCCGGCATCCTCTCGGCCTCCTACGCGGCGGGGACGTTGTTCTTCTCGCTGCCGGCCGGCTTGCTGGCTGCGCGTTTCGGCCCACGCCGCACCGTGATCTGGGGCCTGATGCTGCTCGGTTGCGCGAGCGTGGTCTTCGGCTTTGCCGAGAACTTCCTCTTGCTCGACGCCGCGCGTTTCACCCAGGGCGGCGCTGGGGCGCTGATCTGGTCCGGAGCGTTGACTTGGCTTGTCACCACGGCTCCCGCCGAGCGCCGCGGCGCGGTGATCGGCACAGCGCTCGGAACTGCTGTTGCCGGCGCCCTGCTTGGTCCGGCGCTGGGCGCGCTGGCGGCCGAGGTGGGCACGGAGATCGTCTTCAGTGCCGTGCTCGGCTTCGCCGCAACGCTGGCATTCTTCGCCAGTCGCCTGCCCGAGGCAGCGGCGCCCGAACCACAGGACCTCTACGGAGTTACCGAGACGATCTTCAGCCGGCCGATCCTGATGGCGACGGCCTTCGTCGCGATCCCCTCGGTGATGTTCGGGGCGATCGAGGTGCTGGCGCCATTGCAGATCGCGCACCTCGGCGGGGGCCACGCGCTGATCGCCGGTGGCTTTATCGCCGGCGCTGCGCTGGAGGGGGTCCTGGCCCCGATTGCAGGGCGCTACTCGGACCGTGCCGGCCGCCGTTTGCCGTTCATGGTCGGGCTGTCGATCTGCGCCGTGGCGATGGCTGCCGTGGCGATCGGCACCTCGATCGGCGTCGTGCTGCTCGGACTGATGCTGACCTCGCTGGGTGGCGGGATCTGCTTCACGCCGGCGTTGACGATGCTCTCCGAGACGGCCGAGGCCAGCCGGCTGCACCAGGGCTTTGCCGCCGGCCTCTCCAACCTTGCCTGGGCTACGGGACAGGTCGTCGGCGGCCTTGCAGGCGGGGGTGCTGCCAGCCTCGCCGGCAACGCCGCCCCGGGCGTCGCGATCATCGTTCTGCTGCTTGCCACGGTTGTCTACGCATCCCACGCTCTCGCTTCACCGGCGGTGCGGCCGGTGGAGGGCCGAGCGGGCTAGGCTCAGCCGATGGGAGGTGGGGCGAGCAGGGCCGGAGTGGCGTGGCGCAACTGGGCCGGAGACCAGACCTGTACGCCAGGCGAGCTCCTGCGCCCGGCTGGGCGCGACCAGCTGGCGGAGGCGATCGGCGCAGCAGCAGCCGCCGGGCGCAGGGTCAGCGTGGTGGGCAGCGGCCACTCCTTTACGGAGACGGCGATGACCGACGGCACGATGGTCGACGTCGGATTGCTGAGTGGCGTGCTCGATGCCGATCGCACCTCCGGCCTTGTCAAGGTCGGTGCAGGCACGCTGCTCGCCGAGCTCAACGAGGCCTTGAGTCGGCTGGGGCTGGCGATGGAAAACCTCGGCGACATCGATCGCCAGACCGTGGCCGGGGCGATCTCGACGGGCACGCATGGCACCGGCGCGAAGTTGGGCAACATCTCCACGCAGGTGGAGGCGCTCGAGCTGGTCCTCGCCGACGGCTCGGTCCGCGAGCTGACCGCCGCGACAGAGCCCGAGTTGCTGCGTGCGGCTCGCGTCGGAATCGGTGCGCTCGGTGCGATCTCGGCCGTGACGTTGCGTTGCGTACCGGCTTTCAACCTGGTGCGGGTCGACTCGCGCCAGGCTCGCGAGGAGGTTCTCGGCGCCTTCCAGGAGCACGCCGACACCAACGAGCACTTTGAGCTCTTCACCTTTCCCTACGCCGATTCGGCCCTGGTGCTGGAGCGCAACCGCACCGAGGCAGCGCCCCGCCCGCGTGGCCGTGCCGCTGCCTTCCTCAACGACGTCGTGCTCGAGAACTGGGCGCTCGAGGGAATCTCGGCCGCCGGCAAGCTGGTTCCCCGGGCGATACCGGCGCTCTCGCGACTGGCCGCGTGGCTCGCCTCCGGTGGCAAAGCGACCGACCGCAGTGACCGGATCTTCGCCAACGAGCGCCGCGTGCGCTTCACCGAGATGGAGTACGGAGTGCCGCTGGAGCATGGCCCGGAGGCGGTGCGACGGGCGATCGAGTGGGTGCGGGCCCACCGCTACCCGGTCTTCTTCCCGATCGAGATGCGGGTCGCCGCCGGCGACGAC
>DATNHC010000147.1:0-13324 GCA_035605155.1 Solirubrobacterales bacterium | reverse complement strand
CCACCGAAAGCACGGCTCCCTCGGCCATCGCCCGCCAGTTGCTCGTCTCAACGAGCTGCTTGGGAACAACCTGGTTGGGAACTACAGCTAGCGAGCCCGGCCCGTGTAATTCGTGCGTCGCCGCCGCTTTTCGCGCGGGTGGCGCCGTAGGGGGGACCGCCCCCGAGGACGCTTTAGCGACCGCAGGGGGCGGTGGGTCCCCTGCGGCGACAGGACCCAGCGCGCCAGCAACGCCTGTTAACGCGCGGATTACAATTGCCGGATGCGTCGCGCTTTTGCCGCACTGACGGCACTATTGCCCCATGGCTGGGGCGACCTTGGCCGCCAGATCGGGCTGCTGCTGATCGTCGATCTCGCCTACGAGACGGTGCGCGGCATGGCCGACGGCCAGCACGGACCGGCTTTCGCCCACGGCCAGGCGATCATCGATCTCGAGCGCAATACGCACACCTTCTTCGAGCCCGCCATGCAGGAATTCTTCATGCAGGCCAACTGGGTGATCGACTTCGCCAACCAGGTCTACATGAACAGCCAGTTCGCGGTCGTGCTCGGCTTCTTCTTCTTCGTCTACTTCTTTCGCAACGACGCCTACTACTTCATCCGCAACATGTTCATGGTCTCGATGGGCCTGGCCCTGATCGGCTACGCGCTCTACCCGACCGCCCCGCCCCGCTTCTTCTCGCAGTACGGCTTCGTCGACACGATCAACGACTACTCCAGCGTCAACCACGACTCGGCCTTGGCCAAGGCCTTCATCAATCCCTACGCCGCGGTGCCGAGCATGCACTGTGCCTTCGCCCTGATGGTCGGCCTCTCGGCCGCCAAGCTTTCCAACCACTGGTACACGCGCACGCTGTGGACGCTGTGGCCGGTGCTGGTGATCTGGGTCGTGATCGTCACCGGCAACCACTACTGGGTCGACGCGGCGCTCGGCGCGATGGTCGCCGCCCTTTCCGCCCTGATCGCCAGCCGCCTGCTGGCCCGTGCCCGACCGCACGCCTGGGCCTGGCGCTACGACCCCAGTCCCCGCGAGGCGGAGGCCTGACCCACGCGAACTGCATCAAATTCTCTACCTACTGGGCCGAGAATTTGATGCAGTTCGGGGATTCGGCCTCCGTTCCGCTCGCCCGGTAGCCTGACTGCGATGGAACCGTCGGCGCCCCCGAGGGTCCCTGGCGGCCGCCGCAACGGTCGCCAGGCCCGCAACGGCCAAGAGCTGCGCGCCTACGCTCGCGAGCGCCTGATCGAGTCCCGCCTCACTCCGAATGCGATCTCGATTGCCGGCCTGATCGGCAACCTGGTCGCCGCCGGCCTGGTGACCCAGCGCCTCTTCTTCCTTGCCGGCGTCGCCTTCATCGTCGGCTCGGTGATGGACACGCTCGACGGCCGATACTCGCGCATGTCGGGCAAGGGGACGCTCTTCGGCGCTTTCCTCGACTCGACCCTGGACCGGATCGAGGAGGGCATCGTGCTCGCCGCAGTCGCCGGTTACTTCGCCGCGACCGGTGACGACTTCGCCGCCGCGACGTGCGTCGTCGCCGTGCTCGGCTCGCTGATGGTCTCCTACACGCGCGCGCGTGCCGAGGCGCTGGGGGTCGAGTGCAAGGTCGGGTTGGCGACGCGTCCCGTGCGGGTAGTCATACTCTCCATCGGCTTGGTCTTCGCCAAGGGCGCCGGGCTCGGCGATTTCGAGCTCCTCGCCCCGGCGGTCTACCTGATCGCGGCGCTGACCATCGTCACGACGATCCAGCGTGTATGGCACGTCCGAAACCAGCTTTGGAGCGGCGAGCGAAATGACCGCGGCCCGGATGAGGCCGAGTGACGCTGCGCGATACGGCCCCTCCCCGGTGTCCCGCGTAGCGCTGCTACGCGGGAACCGTGTCGTGACCGTCTCGCTTGGTCATCGACCTCCCCGGACTCGCGCTCATTTCGCTCGACGCTCCGTCCCTCATGTAACAAGCCTCGCCCTCAGGTGTGCATAGGCACCTAGCGAAACAGGAAGGATTCACGGATTTCATGAGCGATAGCAACGGAGCATCTGGCAGCAACGGCGCCGCCCGCACGGACGAGAAGGTCCGCGTGGCGATCGTCGGCGTCGGCAACTGCGCCAACTCCTTCATCCAGGGCGTCCAGTACTACAAGGACGCCGACCCCGGCGAGGAAGTGCCGGGCCTGATGCACGTCGATCTCGGCGGCTACCACGTGCGCGACGTCGAGTTCGTCGCCGCCTTCGACATCGACTCCGAGAAGGTCGGCAAGGACCTCTCCGAGGCGATTTGGTCGGGGCAGAACGACACGATCAAGTTCGCCGAGGTGCCCAGCCTCGGGGTCAAGGTCGAGCGCGGCATGACCCACGACGGCCTCGGCAAGTACCTCAAGGAGAAGATCACCAAGGCGCCGGGCGAAACCGCTGACGTCGTCGGCATCCTCAAGGAGGCCAGGGCGGACGTGCTGGTCTGCTACCTGCCGGTCGGCTCCGAGGAGGCGACCAAGTGGTACGTCGAGCAGGCGCTCAAGGCCGGAGTCGGCTTCGTCAACTGCCTGCCCGTCTTCATCGCCCGCGAGGACTACTGGGGCAAGCGATTCGAAGAGGCCGGCCTGCCGATCATCGGCGACGACATCAAGTCCCAGGTCGGGGCGACGATCGTCCATCGCCAGCTCGCCCGCCTCTTCCACGACCGCGGCGTGCGTGTCGAGCGCACCTCGCAGCTCAACGTCGGCGGCAACATGGACTTCTACAACATGCTCGAGCGCGAGCGGCTCGACTCGAAGAAGATCTCGAAGACCAACGCGGTGACCTCGATCATGGGCCACGAGCTGCCCGCCGAGGACGTCCACGTCGGCCCCTCCGACTACGTCGCCTGGCTCACCGACCGCAAGTGGGCGCACATCCGCCTCGAGGGGAAAGCCTTCGGCGACGTGCCGCTCAACGTCGAGCTGAAGCTCGAGGTCTGGGACTCGCCCAATTCGGCCGGCGTCGTGATCGATGCCGTGCGGCTGATCAAGCTGGCGCTCAACAATGGCATCTCCGGCCAGCTCGACGGTCCCTCCAGCTACCTGATGAAGTCGCCGCACTCGCAGCGCCCCGACGACGAGGCGCGCGAGCAGACCGAAGAGTTCATCGCCGCCAACGCGCGCGGCAAGGGTGCCGCCCCGGCCGCCAGGCCGGCCACGCAGGCGAAGGCGTAGGACCCATCCCGGCGGAGGCTCAACTTAACTACTTTTTTGCGCGGACGCAGCCTCGCGGCTGCGCCTGAATCACGCGAAAAAGCACAAGACGTTCCGCCCCTGCCGGGATGGGTCCTTATGCTGCGATCCGTGTCAGCTGAGACCCTCGCGATCGCTCAGGTCACTCCGCACCGGCGCGGAGTGCGGAACCCGGTCAACGAGTACGTCGAGGGGCTCACGGCGGAGCTGCGACGCCGCGGGCACGAGGTGCTGGTCGCCGGCTACGGCGACCGCGTCAAAGAGCGCCTGCGCGCCACCGAGCTGGACGTCGTCCACGTCCACGAGCCCTTCGCGCCGCGAGTCTCCTCGACCGCGCTGCGCAACTCCTACTCGCTCAACGTCGCCACCTTCCACGCGCCCCAGGAGCGGGTCCTCTCGACCCAGGTGGCGCGGCCGCTGGTCGAGATCCTCTTCGGCCGGCTCGACGCCCGCACTGTCGTCTCGCCGGCCACCGGCCAGCTGCTCGAGCGCTACTTCCCCGCCGCCTACGAGCTGGTCGAGCCGGGCGGCGCCGAGCGCGACTGGGCCGCGGTTGCCGATCGCTTCGAGGCGATCTACCGCCGCCTGGTCGCCCGCCGCCACGATCCAACCGGGGACCCCGCAGTGCGCCGCCGCATCGCCCGCCGCCCGCTGATCGAGATCGACCTGCACATGCACACCGACCACTCGCCCGACTGCGCGACGCCGGTCGAGGTGCTGCTCGAGACGGCCCGCGACCGTGGCCTCGGCGCGATAGCGATCACCGACCACAACGAGGTCTCCGGGGCGCTGGAGGCGCGTCGGATCGCCGAGGGCATGGACAACCTCAAGGTGATCGTCGCCGAGGAGGTGATGACCGCCGAGCAGGGCGAGGTGATCGGCCTCTTCCTCGAGGAGAAGATCCCGCGGGGGATGACGATGGCGGAGACGATCGCCGCGATCCGCACGCAGGGTGGGCTCGTCTACGTGCCGCACCCCTTCGATCGCTTCCACTCGGTGCCCGACTACACCCACTTGCTCGAGATCGTCGAGGAGATCGACGTGCTCGAGGTCTTCAACCCGCGCGTCGCGCTGACCGCCTTCAACGAGGAGGCCGAACGCTTCGCCCGCAAGTACCGGATCGTGCCCGGCGCCGGCTCCGACAGCCACGTCGCCCAGGGACTGGGCAGCGTGCGGCTGCGGGTCCACGATTTCGACGGCCCGCAGGAGTTCCTCGAGGCAATGCGCGACGCCGACATCGTGCGCAAGCACAAGAACCTGGTCTACGTGCAGGCGCTGAAGCTGCTGCAGACGACTGGCCGGCCGAAGGCGCCCAAACGCCGCGTCCCCGACGCCAAGCCGGTGCGGGGGGGACGGCGGCGCAAGCGCCGGCCGGCGAGCAAGAGCTGATGCAGTCGGGTCCGGCGAGAGGAGCCGAGCGCGGCCCGTCAAAGAAGGCGCCCAGCGTGCCGGCCACTGACGACGAGATCAGAGAGAAGTACCTCGAGCGCGCGATCCGCGAGCTCAACCACCTGACCCACGAGCTGCAGGCCTGTCCGCATTGCCCGCGCGGCAAGCTGATGCCGGTGCTCGGCTCGGGCCACCCACAGGCCGACGTCTTCATGCTCAAGCACGCCCCCGCTGCGGCGGAGATCGAAGAGGGAGTCGCCTTCTACGGCCGTGCCGGCAACGCGCTGATGAAGAGCTTCAAGCGGCTCGGCATCGACCCGCTGGTCGTCTACGGCACGCTCTGCGTCAAGTGCCCGATCGCGGAGCCTGACCTCGCCGCAGATGAGTGCCTGCGCCGCGTGGTCGAAGAGATCGCGATCGTGCAGCCGAAGATCGTCGTCGTCATGGGCGAGCCCGCCCTGCGCGTGCTCAACGGGCTGCAGCTGCCGCTCTCGCGCCAGGTCGAGGCACGCGAGGGCGAGGTCCAGGCGTTCACTCCCACCGTCGATGCCCTCTACACGCCCGACATCGACGACTCGCTCGACGAAGAGAACGCCAAGCAGCGCTTCTGGCGGTCGTTCAAGACGCTCGGCGAGTGGTACGAGGACCTGCCGCCGTACTGAGCCAAGCGGGTGGGAGGGACGGGGTGCCCCTCCGGCTTGGGATTTTTCGCCGGGCGCGTCGTCTCTCTCGCTGAGTGCTCTGGTGCGAAATCAGGACGCCGCTGCGCTGGAGGGGCACCCGGTCCCTCGCTCTGCGTTCTCAGGGGGTGGCGGCCTCGGCTACTGCGGTCATCGCATCGGCGTTGGCGCTGGCGAGGCCGCGGACGACGATCGTGTCGAGGGCCTCGTAACGGGCCAGCTCGGACTTCGCGGCAGGGGACGCATCGGCGGCGACGCCGACGGTCCCCTCGGGCTCGCCGAGGCGGGCGAAGTGGTTGCGGTAGCCGTCGTGGAGGTCGCGGTAGAAGGATTCCTCCTTGGTCAGGCGGGTGGCGGCGTCGGGTCCGACCGCGGTGCGAACGTAGCCGAAGACCGGTGGGGTCGGGCGGCCGGCCTCTTGGGCGCCGGATTCGGCCCGCTGGCGGGCGGCGGCGGCGAAGTCGGGGGTCATCCAGTTGAAGAAGACGCCGTCGTAGGAGGAGCCGGCGAGGGCGCACATCTTCGGGCCCATCGCGGCGAGGACGAGGCGCACGCCTGGCAGCGCCTCACGCAGCTCAGGCAGCGCCTCGCGCATCCGCGTCAGCGGCTTCTCCGAGAAGCCGGCGCCGACGCCAAGCCAGAGGCGCGCCGGGTCGAGACCGAGGCGCTCGACGTCGGCGGCGATCTCCTCTGGCGGGGTGCGGTCGAGGGCGATCACGGCGACGCCGAGCTCGAGTGCGGGAGCAGCGGCACCGAAAACAGCAAGCGTCTCCAGTCCCTTGGCGCCTGGGTGGTCGTTGGACCACATGGAGGCGTAGCCCAGCTCGGCACAGCGCTCGGCCAGTGGCTGCGCCACTTCGGAGTCGAGCCCGGCGGCCACTCCGAAGCCTCTGCCATGTCCATTGCCCACGGTGCGCAAGCCTAGTGCCTGACTTTCTTATGGAAGCCATGACAGGTTTCTAACGGCAGCTCAACCACAGACAACACATTTCGATCTAGCCTGGCATCATCATGGAGGCGATGCCACAGGAATGGACAGACGGGCGGCTCGATGCCCTCAGCACCAAGGTCGACCTTGGCTTCGAACATGTCGATCAGAGGTTCGCCCAAGTCGATCAGAGGTTCGCCCAAGTCGATCAGAGGTTCGACCGAGTCGATCAGAGGTTCGACCGAGTAGAAGCCGAGATTCGCGGCGTGCGGATCGAGATGAAGGACGAATTCAAAGCGGTGCGTGAAGAGATCAATGGAGTTCAGCGCACGATGGTTTTTGGGTTCATTACGATGACCGGCGCCATCATCACGGGCTTCGCCGCTTTGGTCTCTATCCAGGTTTGAGCGTTACTTCTCCAACAGCGCCACGCACTCGATGTGCGGGGTCTGGGGGAACATGTCGACCGGCTTGACGCGGCGCAGGGTGTAGCCGGCCTCGACCAGCTGGGCGGCGTTCGGTGCCAGCGTCGTCGGGTTGCAGGAGACGTAGACGACGCGCTTGGCTTCGCACTCGATCAGGCGGCGGACGATCTTCTGCGAGAGGCCGGCGCGGGGCGGGTCGACGACGACGACGTCGGGCTTGCCCGCCTGCTCGATCAGCGGGCGCACGCCGGTGCGGGCGCTGCCGGCGACGAAGCGGGCGTTCTCGATCCTGTTCTGCTCGGCGTTGCGCTCGGCGTCGGCGATCGCCTCGGGGACGATCTCCAGGCCCCAGATCTCACCGGCTTGCTTGGCCATCGTCAGGCCGATCGTGCCGATGCCGCAGTAGAGGTCGAAGACGCGCTCCCTGCCATTCAGCCCGGCGTACTCGGCGGCGGTCGCGTAGAGGCGCTCGGCCATCTCGGTGTTGGTCTGGAAGAAGGCGCCGTGCGACATCTCGAGGCGAAGGTCGCAGAGCTCCTCGCGCAGCCGCTCCTCGCCGAGCACGCCGGTCGGCCCGTCGGTGCCGCCCGAGTCGCCCTCGATCGCCGTGTGCAGGTCGACGGGTGGCTTGGGGAAGCGAGCCGCCGAGGTGACCAGCCGCGTCTGGATCTGTCCCGTTCGCCAGCCCTCGCGCACGACGAGGTTGCGCAGCACGCCCTGGCGTGCACGGGCGTCATAGGGCGGAACGGCCTCGAGCCGCGCCCAATCGCGCACGGCGTTGCGCGCCGCATTGCCCCTCTCCGAGGCAAGCCGGCAATCGTCGACGTCGACGATCAGGTCCCAGCGGCCGCGGGCGTGGAAGCCGAGAACCGGCTCGCCGTCGCGCTCGCCGAAGGAGTACTCGAGCTTGTTGCGGTAGCGCCACTGCTCGACCGCCGGCTCGATCTCCTCCAGCTCGAAGTCCTCGAGCCCGCCGATGCGGCGCAGCGCCTCATCGACCTGCTCGCGCTTGTAGCTCAGCTGGCGCTCGTAGGGGAGCCCCTGCCAGGGTGCGCCGGGGCACGGCTCGCCTTCGTGCATGCAGACGTCGGCGATGCGCTCCGCGCCGGGCTGCAGCAGCTCGATCGTGCGACCCTCGGCGAAACGCTTCTTGGCTTTGGTGATCTCCGCCCGCACACGGTCGCCGGGCAGCGCTCCGGCGACGAAGACGACGAGGCCCTCGCTGCGCGCCACGCCCCGCCCGCCGAAGGCGAGCGACTCGATCTCGAGCTCGAGCAGCTCGCCCCGGTGCCGGCGGGCCGCCGGTTTCTCACCGGTGGCGCCCTTCATGGCTAGCGGAGCTTCTTGCGTGCGCGGCGAGCCGCCTGGGTGGCTTGTTTGCGAACCGGCTCGGCCCGGCCGCCGACCTCGCGTCGGGCCTGCTGGACCAGTCGTTCGAGCTCCTTGAGCAGCGAGTCGGTCTGGCGGCGACCCTTCTTGACCAGGTCGGAGAGCATCTTCTCGGCATCCCCACGCGTCATCCGGCCGCGTTTCACCGCATCGTCGACGACCTCCTGTAGACGGTCGCGGCTCAGGGTCACGCTGCGCTCGAGACTCTCGCGGAACTGCTCGACACTCTTGTCGAGGCCGCTCGTCGCTCCACCTCGCGTCCTTTTCGACGTTTGGGCTTTGGCTTTGCCGGCCGTAGCTTTTTTGGTGGATTTGGCTTTTTTCGTGCTGCTGCTGGATTTCGCTTTACTGGTTTTTTTCCCGACTGTCTCTTTTTTTGCGGCCATCTTCGAGTCCTCCTGGTCGTCGCGCGGTGTGGGGTGACTATTTCACTCGCGGGCCTTACCCGCTCGGCCGGGTCGCGAAGCTCCCCTGCACCGGGGCGTGATCGGAGAGCCGTACAGCGAGGCCATTCCGGTGCAGCTCGCGCCGCTCGGCCGGCCATTGCTCTGGGGGCTCGATGACCGCCAGACCGCGAGTCAGCAGATGGTCGATCGCCTCTGGCGCGGTTGTCCCCTCGAGGCCAAAGCGTTCGCGCAGCAGCTCGAAGGCGTTGGGGTTCTGCGCGGGGCGCAGGTTGAGGTCGCCTCCGAAGAGCAGCGGCGAGTCGCCGGCCCACCGAGACGCCGCCGCGGCGGCCTGCAGCACATCCTGCGTGGCGAGCTCTGGCTGGTCGCTGGTCGCGTGCAGGTTGGCGATGCAGATCCCGGCCTCGGTGCGCACGAAGGCCATTGCCCGCCGCTCCGGCCTGCCCTCGTGGATCGCCATCTCCCGCCGCTCGCCGATCGGTCCAAGCGGGCTGCCGTTGCGCGCCAGCGTCAGGTTCGAGCCGCCCTCACCAGATGCGAGCAGGTCGGGGTTGAGACGGGCCGCGAGAGCACGCAGGGCGCCGAGCGAGTTGCGCGAGGTGAGCGCGCGGTGCCCGCTGGCGTCGCAAGCGCGAGCGAGTGGGCCACTGAAGCGCGGCGGGCACTCCTGGAGCAGAGCGACGTCCCACTCGGCGGCGGCCAGCATCTCGCCGAACTCGGTCTCCAGGTCGCGGTTGAGCTGGACGTGGGTCGCGTTGCGCTCGGCGATCCGCAGCAGCCGCGAGCGCCAGGTGAAGAGCGAGCGGTCCGGCGGGAAGTCGCGCCCGTGAAAGAGGTTCCAGCTGAGTGCGCTGAATTGCACCGCCGTAGTATCCGCGGCTTGACGCGGCACTTCCTCACAGGCGAAGAGCTTGGCGCTTTCGAGCTGAGCAAGCTTCTCGACCGCGCTGCCGAGTTGAAAGCCGGCCGGCGCGAGCGCCTCGGCGCCGAGGCGCTCGCCGGACGCAGCGTCGCGCTCGTCTTCGAGAAGCCCTCGACGCGCACGCGGATCTCCTTCGAGGTCGGCGTCGCCGAGCTCGGCGCGACGCCGGTCGTGCTGCGCGGCGATGAGCTGCAGCTCTCACGCGGTGAGTCGATCGGCGACACAGCTCGTGTGCTCTCCCGCTACGTCGACGCGATCGTCATCCGCTCCGGCTCCCACGAGGCGGTCGCCGAGCTGGCTGAGGACGCCGAGGTGCCCGTCGTCAACGCGCTCACGCCCCTGCATCATCCCTGTCAGGCGCTGGCCGACCTGCTCACTCTGCGCGAGCGCATCGGGGAGCTCGCCGGGCTGCGACTCGCCTATGTCGGCGACGGCAACAACGTCGCACGCTCGCTGGCGATCGCCGGTGAGCTGGCCGACCTCGAAGTCGTCGTCGCAGCACCCGCCGGCTATCAGCTGGAGGAGGCTCACGGAGCGAAGCTGAGCGCCGACCCGCGCGACGCCGCTGCCGCCGCTGACGCGCTCTACACCGATGTCTGGGTGAGCATGGGCGACGAGGCGGAGGCGGAACGCCGCCGCGCCGACCTGGCTCCGTTTCGCATCGACGCGGACCTGCTTGCGGCGGCGAACGACGGTGCGATCGTGATGCATTGCCTGCCTGCCCATCCCGGCGAGGAGATCACCGCCGAGGTCCTCTACGGAGAGCGCTCCGCGGTCTGGGACCAGGCCGAGAACCGTCTACACACCCAGAAGGCGCTGCTCGAGCTGCTGCTCGCCGGCTAAGGCCGTGTACCCCGAGATCAACATCGGGCCGCTGACGCTGCAGACCTTCGGGCTGATGTTCGCCCTCGCCTTCATTGCCGCCGGAACGTTGATCGCGGTGCGACTGAGGGAGATCGGCAAGCCGGTCGACTGGGCGTATGAGATCGGTTTCTCGGCCCTGGTCGGCGGCATCGTCGGCTCGCGCGTCTACTTCGTCGTGCAGAACTACGACAGCGTCAAGGACGACCTGCTCGGCAACCTCTTCTCCGGCTCGGGCCTGGTCTGGTACGGCGGCGCGCTCGGCGGCGCGCTCGCGGTCCTTCTCTGGGCTTGGTACCGGGGGTTCCTCAGTCTCACCCTGCTTGACCTGACGGCGCCCGCCCTCGCCCTCGGCTATGCCGTCGGTCGGGTCGGCTGCCAACTCTCCGGCGATGGCGATTACGGCAAGGCCTGGGACGGCCCCTGGGCTATGGCCTATCCCGACGGCACCGTTCCGACCACGGAAGAGGTTCATCCAACCCCGGTCTACGAGAGCCTCGCGATGGGCTTCGGCGCCTGGTTGCTCTGGCAGCTGCGCGACCGCTTCCGCACGGGGATTCTCTTCGCTCTTTACCTCGTCTACGCGGGCGCCGAGCGCTTCCTGGTCGAGTTCCTGCGGCGTAACGACGACGTCGCTCTGGGTCTGACCACGGCGCAGTGGGAGAGCCTGGCGATGATCGCCGCCGGGGTCGTGTGGATAGCCGTCGCGCGGCGTCGACACGGTAGCCTGTCCGCCGTGGCCTCCATAGATCCGACCAAGCCCGTCGCCGGGTTGTAGCCATGGAAGCCCAGACGGAGGGAGCGCCGCCGCAGGCGAGCGCCGGAGACATGGTGAGGCAAGCCAGCGAGTCGATCGCCGCCGCCGGATGCGAGACTCCCGATGCCGATGCGAGGCTGCTGGTGGCCAAGGCGCTCGGGATCGGCGCCGCAGACCTCGACCTCGATGGCAGCACCACGATCGACGCCGAGACACAGGGGAAGATCGAGGCGCTTGTCACGCGCCGCAGGCAGCGCGAGCCGCTCGAGTACATCCTCGGCAGCTGCACGTTCTACGGGCTCGAGCTCACCGTCGACGAGCGGGTACTGATCCCGCGTCGTGAGACCGAGCTGCTGGTTGCGGTCGGCGTCGAGTTGCCCGAGGGAGCTCGCGTGCACGAGGTCGGCACCGGATCGGGCGCGATCGCGCTCGCCCTGCTCAATGAGCGACCCGACCTGCAGGTGAGCGCCTCAGACCTCTCCGAGGAGGCAGCCGAAGCGGCGCGCGAGAATGCCGCGCGGCTTGGCCTCGAGCTCGAGGTGACAGTCGCCAGGGGCATTCCCGCCGGTGTCGAGGGCGTCGACCTGCTGATTGCCAACCTGCCCTACATCACCGAGGACACGATCGGCGAGCGCTCGCCTGAGATCCGCCGCGAGCCGACGATCGCCGTACAGGGTGAGAGTGGCGATGACGGCCTCGGTGTGATCCGCGGTCTGATCGAGGAAACGCCGAGCGGCTGGCGGATGGCGCTCGAGCACGACACCCACCACGGTCCGGCGCTGCGCGAGCTGCTGCGTGAGGCCTCGACGCGGGTCGACTACCGCGGCGACGAGCGGGTGACGGTCGGCCTGGCGCCGTGAGCGAGGCGCCTCCGAGGGCCGAGCCCTCGGAAGGCTCGACCGAGCAGGTCCGGCGGGAAAAGCTCGCCCGGTTGCGTGCCGAAGGCATCGATCCCTTTCCCGCCAAGGGCTTCCACGACCGCGACAAAATCTCAGCGATCCTCGCCGCTCATGACCCGGGGCAGCTGGGTGAGGGCGAGCACTCACAGTGGACCTACCGGATCGCCGGCCGGGTCGTGGGCCAGCGCGGCCACGGCAAGACGATCTTCTTCGACGTCCGCGATCTGACGGGCTCGATCCAGGCCTACGCGCGCAAAGACTCGCTCGGTGAGGAGGCTTTTGAGCGGATCGAGGAGCTCGACATCGGCGACTCGGTCGGCATCGAGGGCTACCTCTACGTGACCAAGCGCGGCCAGCTGGCGATCGGCGTGCGCGAGTGCAGGATGCTGGCCAAGGCTCTGCGCGACCCGCCCGATCTCTTCCACGGCATCTCCGACCCGGAGGTCCGCTACCGCCATCGCGAGCTGGATCTGATGGCCAACGAGCGCTCGCGCGAGATCTTCCTGATGCGAGCCAAGCTGGTCGCGGCGATCCGCACCTACATGAACGAGCACGACTTCGTCGAGATGGAAACGCCGATGCTGCAGTCGATGACCGGCGGCGCAGCGGCACGGCCCTTCGTCACCCACCACAACACCCTCAACCGCGATCTCTTCCTGCGCCCGGCGACCGAGCTCTATCTGAAGCGCTGCATCATCGGCGGCTTCGAGAACGTCTACGAGCTGGGCAAGTTCTTCCGCAACGAGGGGATCTCGCCTCAGCACAACCCCGAGTTCACGATGCTCGAGTGGTTTCTCAGCTGCGCCGACATCGAGGACGTGATGGCTTTCGCCGAGGGGTTGATCTCGACCGTGGTCGAGCAGGTGCTGGGCACGACCAAGGTCGAGCGCGACGGGCAGACGATCGACTTCAAGGCACCCTGGAAGCGGCTCACCCTGCGCGAGGCGATCCTCGAGGAGACCGGTCTCGACATCGTCAGCTCGAGCCGCGACGAGCTCGCCGAGCTGGTCCCCGACGACGTCGACCCGAAAGCCGACTGGGCGGGGGTGGTGGACACGATCCAGGGCAAGCTGGTCGAGCCGAAGCTGATCCAGCCGACCTTCCTGCGCGACCTGCCGCTCGATATCTGGCCGCTGGTCAAGCCGCACCCCGAGCACCCCGAGCTGCTCGGCGAGGCCTTCGACGGGATCGTCGCCGGGATGGAGATCACCGGCGGCGGCACCGACATCAACGACCCGGTCGAGCAGCGCCGCCGCTTCGTCGAACAGCGCGAGCGGCAGGAGTCGGGCGCCGAGGAGAACCCCCACGAGCACGACGAAGAGTTCGTGCGGGCGCTGGAGTACGGGATGCTGACCGCGAGCGGCTGCGGCCTCGGCGTCGACAGGCTGATGATGATCCTCAGCGACTCGAAGACGCTGCGCGACGTGATCATGTTCCCCTCGATGCGCGAGAAGCCCTCG
>DATNHC010000146.1:0-5667 GCA_035605155.1 Solirubrobacterales bacterium | reverse complement strand
AGCGTCCTCGGTGAGTACGAGAGGGGCCTGAAGGACGAGCTCGCGCAGGTGGGGGGCGCCGGCCCGCTCGCCGGCATGCAGGGCGAGCTCGAGCAGAGCGGTGCCCGGAGCCAGGACCGTGCCGGCCACGGCGTGATCGGCAAGCCACGGATGGGACTGGAGGGAGATTCGACCCGTGAAGGTGAGGGCTTCGCTACGCGGATCTTCGATCACCGCTCCCAGCAACGGATGCTGGGCATCGGCCAACCCCGCCGCGTCGAGATTTCCGGCCGAGCCCGCACTCGAGCCCTCCAACCAGTGGCGCTCTCTTTGGAACGGGTACGTGGGCAGCCTCACCGTCTTCGCGCCTGCTCCCTGGAAGAGCCTCTCCCACTCGACGCTCGCACCGGCGACGTGGGCTTCCGCCAGGGAGATGGCAAATCGCCGGGGTCCCCCCTCGTCCCTTCGCAGCGTGCTGAGGATCGCGACCTTGGCGGAGTCCCCGAGGGCCTCTTCGGCGGTCTCTTCCACCGCAAGCGTGAAGATCGGGTGGGGGCTTACCTCGATCAGCGTCCGGTGCCCCTCCGCGAGCAGCTCCCGCGTCACCTGCTCGAAGCGCACGGTACGCCGGGCGTTGCGGAACCAGTACTCGGGCACCAGCTCGGCCGTGTCGAGCGGGCCTCCGGTAACCGTCGAGTAGAACGGGACCCGCCCGCTGTGGGGCGATATCGGCGAGACGACATCGAGCAGTCGCTCTCGCAACGCCTCGACCTGTACCGAGTGCGACGCACCGACGGCTCCGGGGATCTTGCGGGCCCTGACGCCATCGGACTCGCAACCGGCCAGGAACTCCTCGACCGCATCGTGCTCGCCGGAGATGACCGCCGCCGAGGGCGCGTTGATTGCCGCAACGTCGATCCGCCCCTCCCACTGCTGCAGGCGCGTTTCCAACTCCGCCACGGGCAGGCGAACCGACGCCATCAGCCCGTGGCCGATCAGATCGACCAGAACCTCGCTGCGCAGGGCTACCAACCGGGCCGCATCCTCGATGGAGAGGCCGCCGGCGACGTGGGCAGCGGCGATCTCTCCCTGAGAGTGGCCGGCCACGGCATCGGGGAGGACTCCACACGACTGCCATAGCTCGGCCAGCGAGACCGTGACCGTAAACAGCGCGGGCGGCACGATCTCGGGCTGTTTGATCGAGGGCGCGCCCTCGGCTCCGGCCAGGACGTCTGCAATCGAGAAGTCGAGGTGGGTGGCAAACGCTTCGTCGCACTCCCTCAACTTGCGGGCGAAAACCGGGGAGTGCTCCGCCAGCTCGCGCCCCATGCCGAGCCACTGTGAGCCCTGGCCGGGGAAGAGGAACGCAACCTGGCCCCTCCCCTGCAACCCCTCGCACACGTCGTCAGCGGCCTCACCGGCCGCCAGGGCGCGCAGGCCGGCGGTCAGCTCCTCGCGCCCCGAACCGCTGACTACGGCGCGGTGGCCGAAGGTGGGGCGGGTGGTTACGAGGGAGTAGGCGACATCGGTCGGCGAGAGGGCCGGGTCATCCTCAAACCGTGCGGCGAGGCGCTCGGCGCTCTCGCGCAAAGCAGGCTCCGTCTTGGCCGAGAGTGCCAGGAGGACGGGAATGCCTTCGAGCGGGGCAGCGGCGGGGGGCCGGTCGGGAGTCGCCTCAACGGGTTGCGTCGCGTCCTCCGTCGGCGGCGCTTCCTCCAAGACCAGATGGGCGTTGGTACCGCTCATGCCGAACGACGAGATTCCGGCCCGACGGGGCTTGCCGTTTGCCCGCCATGACTCCGCCTCGGTCAGCAGCTCGATCCGGCCCGCCCCCCAATCGATCTTGGAGGAGGGGGAGTCGACGTGCAGCGTCTTCGGCAGGAGGCCCTCTCGCAGCGCCAGCACCATCTTGATCACGCCGGCGACGCCGGCCGCCGACTGGGTGTGGCCGATGTTCGACTTGATCGAGCCCAGCTTCAGCGGAGCCTCGCGCTCCTGGCCGTAGGTGGCGAGCAGCGCTCCGGCCTCTATCGGGTCACCGAGCACCGTGCCGGTGCCGTGCGCCTCGACTGCGTCGATATCGGCTGGGGCGAACCCGGCATTGGCGAGGGCCTGTCGGATCACTCGCTCCTGCGAAGGCCCGTTGGGGGCCGCGAGTCCGTTGGACGCGCCGTCTTGGTTGATCGCCGATCCGCGAATCGTCGCGAGAATCGGGTGCCTGTTTCGACGGGCGTCGGAAAGACGCTCGAGCGCCAAGACGCCGACACCCTCGGCGACTCCAACGCCATCTGCCGCCTCGGCAAAGGCCTTGCTGCGTCCATCGGGCGCAAGCACCCCCGGGCCGCCCGCTCCGATGAAGTGGATCGGCGTGGAGAGGACCGTCACGCCGGCGGCCAAGGCCAGCGAGGTCTCTCCTTTTAGCAGCGACTGCGATGCGAGATGGGTGGCTACCAGCGAGGACGAGCAGGCCGTGTCGACGGTTATCGCCGGGCCTTCCAGACCGAGGGTGTAGGAGACCCTGCCGGAGACGACACTCGGCAGGTTGCCGCCGATGCCGAGGTTGCCGCCGAGCATCTTGTTCTCGCGGAACGCCAAGGCATAGTCGGAGGGGCTGGCACCCACGAAGACGCCGACGTCGCTGCCACGCAACGAAAGTGGATCTATCGCCGCGTCTTCCAGCGCTGCCCAGCAGACTTCGAGCAGGAGCCGCTGCTGGGGCTCGATCCCCCTCGCCTCGAGGGGACTGATGCCGAAGAAACTCGGGTCGAAGCCGGCAACGTCGTCGACGAAGCAACCGCCACGGACGTAGGTGGTTCCGGGATTTTCCGGATCGGGATCGTAGAGCCCGTCGAGGTCCCAACCCCTGTCGAGCGGAAACCCGCTAACAGCCTCGCGGCCCTCGGCGAGCAACCGCCAGAGATCCTCGGGGGAGTTGGCGGCACCCGGATAACGACAGCCGATACCGACGATCGCGATCGGCTCCTTGCTGGCCACCCGCGTCACGACTGTCTTCTGTGGTGCCCCGGACGCGGTCACGCTGGCGACGAGATGGCTGCCCAGCTCCCTTGCTGTGGGGTAGTCGAATACGAGCGCCGCCGGCAGGTTCAGACCCGTTGCAGCAGCAAGTCGATTGCGCAGCTCGACGGCCCCAAGCGAATCGAAGCCAAGCTCCTGGAAAGCCATGTCCGGGTCGACGTCGTTGGCGGAAGCATGGCCGAGCACGGCCGCGACATGGCCGCGGACGAGATCGAGGGCCAGCTTCTCCCGCTCCGCCTCAGGGGCCCCGGTCAGGCGTACGGCAAACTCGCCCAGCTCCCGGCGAGGCGTACGAACGATCCCCCGGAGGGCCGAAGGCAGGGTCCCGTCCGCACCCTGCGCTCGCAGTGCCTCTCCGTCGAACACCGCCGGCGCCAGCAGCGCCTCCCTCCGGCTGCGGGCCGCGTCGAAGAGCTCCAGGCCCTGGGCAGGGGCCATCGGCGCGAAGCCCAGGCGCAGGCGGATCTGCTCGGCCATCTGCTCGATCGCGTCGGGCTCGAGCTCTTGCATGTCGATCGCGCCGCTTTGCTGCCACCACAACCCCCAGGCCAGCGAGGTGGCCGGCAGGCCTTCTGCCTGGCGCCTTGCGGCAAGCGCGTCGAGGAAGGCGTTGGCGGCGGCGTAGTTGGCCTGGGCGGCGCCGCCGAGCAGGCCGGCGGCCGAGGAGAAGAGGATGAACTGGGAGAGCTCGGCCTCCTCGGTCAGCTCGTGCAGGTGCCAGGCGGCATCGGCCTTTGGCCGCATCACCCGCTCGAGGCGCTCGGCGTCCAGCGAGGCCAGCACGCCGTCATCGAGCACCGCGGCGCAGTGGACGACGGCGCCCAGGGGATGCGGTTTGGGGAGCGAGGCGAGCAGCTTGGCGAGCGCCTCGCGATCGGAGACGTCACAGGCGGCGATCCGCACCTCGGCGCCGAGGCCTTCGAGCTCTGCGGCGAGCTCTGGGGCGCCGGGGGCCTCGGGTCCGCGGCGGCTGACCAAGAGCAGCTGGCGGGCGCCGTGGGCCTCGGCCAGGTGGCGGGCGATGAGCGTGCCGAGGCCACTGGTGCCGCCGGTGATCAGCACGGTGCGCTCGGGGTCGATCGGGGCCCTCTTTTGGCTTTGGCCCTCTGGGGCTCGGGCCCGCACCAGGCGCGGCACCAGGACCTTGCCCTCGCGCAGGGCGAGCTGGGGCTCCTCGGCAAGCTCGAGGGCGCCCTGCAGGGCCGCCGTTGAGGCCTCGCTCCCGTCGGTGTCGATCAGGGCAAAGCGCCCGGGGTGCTCGGAGTGGGCCGAGCGCACCAGGCCCCAGGCGACGGCCAGGGCGGGGTCTGGGGCCTCCTCTCCCTCGCCGGTGGTGAGGGCGCCGCGGGTGAGGATCGCCAGGCGGCCCTGCTCCTCAGAGGCAAGCCAGGCCTGCAGGCGCTCGAGGGTCTGGGCTGCGAGCTGGCGGGCGGCCTGGGCGCGGTCGGGGCCGGGCTCGGCGCTCAGCTCCAAGACCTCGGGCTGGTCGGAGGCCTCGTCCTTGGGCGCTGGGGCATCGGCCGGGGCGAGCTCCTGCCACTGCAGGCTGTAGAGGGAGCGTTGGGCGGCAGCTGCCTGCAGCTGGGCGGGGTCCACTGGGCGGGCGCTGACCGCGCCGACCGTGGCGACCGGTGCGCCGTGGTCGTCGTAGGCGGCGAGTCCCTGGGGCGAGATGCGAATCCTCAGCCCTGCAGATCCGGTCGTCTGGCTGCCAACGTCTCGCCAGGCGTTTGGCAGGCCAACCACCCCGTCAGGGTTGGCAAGCAGACCAATCGCGGCATCCAGGAGCGCCGGGTGCAGCGCGAAGCGAGCGGCCTCCAGCGACTGGTCCTCTCCCAGCGAGACCTCGACGAAGATCTCCTCCCCCTGCTGCCAGGCCGCCGTGACCCCCTGGAAGGCCGATCCGTATTCGATGCCGATCTCGGCCAAGCGCTCGTAGATCCCCTCCACCTCGAGCGGCTCTGCTCCCTGTGGCGGCCAGGCGCCGAGCGGCTCGGGCAGCGCCGTGGGCTGGGGGGAGAGGATGCCCTGGGCGTGGCGGCTCCACTCGCCGGGCTCCTCGCCGGGGCCGGGCTCGGGGCGGGAGTGGATCGAGACCTCGCGCTCGCCCCCCTCGCCGGGCTCTGGCACCGAGACCCGCAGCTGCACCGCGCCCTGCTCGGGCAGGGTGAGGGGGGCCTCGAGGGTGAGCTCGGCGAGGGTCTCACAAGCGGCCACCTGCCCGGCGGCGAGGGCCAGCTCCAAGAAGGCGGTGCCGGGCAAAAGGACGGTGCCGGCCACGGCGTGGTCTGCCAGCCAGGGGTGGGAGGCGAGGGAGATGCGGCCGCTGAGGGCGATGCCCTCGCCCTCGGGCTGCTCGAGGATCGCGCTGAGCAGCGGGTGCTCGGGGTCGGCGAGGCCCAGGGAGCCGGCGTCGGCGGGGCCCGCGGAGGAATCGAGCCAGTAACGCTTCCTTTGGAAGGGGTAGGTGGGCAGCTCGACCTGGCTGGCCTCGGCGCCCTCAAAGAAGGTGGGCCAATCGACCTTGGCGCCGTGGGCGTGGGCTTCTGTGAGGGAGAGGCAGAAGCGCTCGGGGCCGCCTTCGTCGCGGCGCAGGGTGCCGAGCACCGCGGCGTGAGTGGGGTCCTGCAGGGCGTCCTCGATCGTCTCCTG
>DATNHC010000145.1:0-23402 GCA_035605155.1 Solirubrobacterales bacterium | reverse complement strand
GGTGGCATCGGCCTCGATCACTGTGACGCTGCGCAGACCGAGGCGGCGCGCCTGCGCGACCACCTCGGCGGCGCGATCCGGATCGCTCTCTACCGAGATCACCTCGCCGCGGTCGCCCATGCGCGCCGCGATCTGGCCGGTCTTGATGCCCGGCCCGGCGCAGAGGTCGAGGACCTGCTCCCCCGGCTGGGGGTCGAGCACCTCGACGACGGCCGCAGAGCCGCGGCTCTGCGGCGTGAGCTCGCCCGCGGCGATCAGCTCGGGAACGATCTCGCCCGTACGTCCCTCAACCACGATCATCTCCGCCGCCGCCAGCGGCCATTCGCTTCCGGTGCGCCTTTTACGGCTCATAGCCGCATAAAGCGCACCGGAAGCGGCCGCTTGGGCCTCGACACCGGCGTCCCGGAGCTTTGCCAGCACGGCATCGGGGTCGCTGCGCAACGTGTTGACCCGAAAGGCCAGCTCCGGCGGCTCGTTGCAGGCGGCCAGCAGGGCGCGCGCGTCCTCGGGGCCGAGCTCCTCCCACCACATCCGCACCAGCCAGAGCGGCACCGAGTGGGCGACGGCCGCCGCCTCGGGCGTCGAGTCGTCGCCGAGCAGCGAGGCGACCAGTGCCTCGCGCTCGCGCGAGGCACGGCGCAGGACGGCATTGGCGAAACCGGCGGCGTGCGGCGCCCCGCCGCGCTTGACCAGCTCGACCGCCTGGTCGACTGCGGCGTGGTCGGGGGTCGCGTCGGCGAAGAGCAACTCGTAGACGCCGAGGCAAAGAGCGGCGAGCACCGGGGGATCGAGCTGGCGCAGCGAGCGGTCGGCGAGGCGCGCGAGGCCAGCGTCGATCGTTCCCCGGCGCTGCACGGCGCCGTAGGCGAGACGCTGGGCCTGCGCCCGCTCGCGGCCGGCGAGCCCACGCTCGTCGGCGGCAGCCCGGAAGGCGCGCTCGGTATGAGCACCGTCCTCGAAGGTCGCGCGGATCGTCTGGTAGGCGAGTGCGCGGGCCGGCGAGATCATGGCGATGAGTCGCGCATCGCTCGCAGCGCGAAGAGCCAGAGATGCACGCTTGCTCGCTCCGCCCTCACAGCTCGGGCAGCGGATGCCCGCGCAGGTAGGCGTCGGCGGCCATCGGCTTGCCGCCGGGCGGCTGCACCACGTCAAGTCGCAGCGCCCCCTGGCCACAACCGAGCAGCAGCGCTCCGGAGTCGGTCCGCACCTCCCCGGGCGGGACGCCGATATCGACCGCATGGACACGGCGCACGCCGAGCCGCTCGCCGCCGTTGGTCTCCAGGTAAGCACCGACGTGCGGGGTGAGGGCGCGCACGGTGCGGGCCAGCTCGACCGCCGGTCGCCGCGGATCGAGGCGACGCTCCTCGGCGAGGATCTTCTCGGCGTAGGTTGCCGCGCCGTCGTCCTGGTCGGTGAACTCCAGCTGCCCGGCGGCAAGCCGGTCGAGCGCGCGCACCAGCAGCTTGCCGCCGAGCGCCGCGAGCCGCTCCGAGAGAGCCTCGAAGTCCTCTTCCGACCCGATCGCAAGCTCCTCGCAGAGGGCGACCGGGCCCGAGTCGAGACCCTCGGTCACCTTCATCACGCAGACGCCCGTGCGCCCGTCGCCGGCCATGATCGCCCGCTCGATTGGCGCCGCCCCACGCCAGCGCGGCAAGAGCGAGGGATGGACGTTGAGCATCGGCCACGCGGAGAGCAGCGGCTCGCGGATCAGCTGGCCGAAGGCACAGACCACGAGCGCCTCGGGCTGCGCCGCGCGGAGGCGCTCCAGGGAGGCCTGCTCGTTGACGTTGGCGCTCTGCAAGAGCTCGATGCCCAGCCCGCGCGCCGCCTCGGCAGCGGGTGGCGATTGGGTGCGCCGGCCGCGCCCGCGGGGGCGATCGGGTGGCGTGAGGACCAGCAGCGGCCGGTGCGCGGACTCAGCGAGCGAGCGCAGCACCGTCGCAGCGAACTCCGACGTGCCGAGGTAGACGGTCCTCACGCGTCGGTTCGCGGCTCGCGATGCTCGCCGGTGTCTTCCTCGGCGGAGCCCTCGGCCACCGGCGGACTGTAGGTGCCGCCCTCGCGCAGCGCCCGCAGGGCGCCCTTGCGCTGCGCGCGCGGAGCGCGGTCGAGGATCAGCACCCCATCGAGGTGGTCGACCTCATGCTGCAGCACCCTCGCCTCGAGGCCCGAGGCCTCGATTCGCACCGGCTCGCCATCGATGTCGAGCCCACCGAAGCGCGCATGTAGAGGGCGCTCGACGTCCATCGAGACGCCGGGCAGGCTGAGGCAACCCTCCTCGGCAACGACAAGCTCGCTAGAGAGCCACTCCACCTCGGGGTTGATGAGGGCCGTCGGCTCGCTGTCAGGCCCAGCCTGAAAGACGAGCAGGCGGCGCAGCAAACCGAGCTGCGTGGCGGCCAACCCCACCCCCAGCCCGTCCCGCATGATCGCGATCATGCGCTCGATCTCGCTGCGCAGCTCGGGGCTGAGCTCACGGACCAGCGAGGCCTTGCTCTTCAGCACCGGATCGCCGAACTTGACCACCTGCGCCAGGGCCGCCTCGCGCCGCTCGAGCAACTCCGCCTCGAGCGCCTCGCGCTCCTCGGTCTCGGTTTTCTCGGCCACGGCCTCAATTCTATGGAGCGGCCCTCCCTGCCATGGAGCGGCCTCTCCTCAGTGCGTTCGCTCTTTGTGGGACATGGGCTGACAAACAGCGAACGCACTGCGGATCGTGGCTACTGCGGGTCAACGTCGACACTGATCGCAACGTCGCGCAGGACGCGCTCGGTGGCAAGGCCCTCGACCGTCTCACGCACGGCGGCGATCGTCGCCTCGCGCTCGACCGCCTTGAGCAGCAGGCGGCGGCGATGGCGGTTGCGGAGGCGGAACATCGGCGCCGGGCCAAGCAGGTCGGTGTCATCGGGTAGCGCCGGCGAGAGCGCCGCGGCGAGCTCGGCGGCAGCCTGTTCGAGCCGCGGCTCGGACTCGGCTTTGAGCACTATCCGAGTCAGGTGCGAGAAGGGCGGATAGCGCAGCGCCCGCCGCCGCTCGATCTCCTCGCCGAGGAAGGCGCCCGCCGTGTGGCCGGCAGCGTGGACGATGCTTGGCGCCGTCGGCGCCAGGGTCTGGACGATCACCTCGCCACCGGCCTCGCCGCGACCGCTGCGGCCGCCCAGCTGAGCGACCATCGCGAAGGTCCGCTCGGCGGCGCGGAAGTCGGGGAAGCGCAGAGTCGCGTCGGCGTCGAGGATCGCGCTCAGCGTCACCTCGGGGAAGTCGTGACCCTTGGCGACCATCTGGGTACCGACGAGCACCCCGCGCTCGGCCTCGCCGAAGGCGGCCAGGATGCGGGCATGGGCGCCCCGCGCGCCGGCTGTGTCGGCATCGAGACGGAAGACCGGCATCGGCGCCAGGCGCTCGGCGAGCAGCGCCTCGATCTGCTCGGTCCCGACACCGGCCTGCGAGAGCGTGGTCGAGTCGCAATCGCCGCAGGCCCGCGGCAGCGCCTCGGCGTGGGCGCAGTGGTGGCAGACGAGGCGCTCGCTGTGGCGATGGACGATCAACGAGACGTCGCAGTTGGGACAGCCCCAGTGGCGCCCGCAGGAGCGGCAGTTGAGCCAGGGCGCGAAGCCGCGCCGGTTGACCATGACGATCGCCTTCGCCCGCGCCTCGCGGACCCGGGTCAGCGCCGCCCAGGTCTCCGGGTGCAGCGGCCCGGAACGGGGGTCCGCCTCGCGCATGTCGAGCACCCGCACGGGTGGCATTGGCCGGCCGTCGACGCGGCTCGGCAGCTCCAGCCGCGGCAGCTCCAGCCAGGACTCCGGCCGCGGCGTTGCCGTACCGGCGACGAGCACGGCGCCGCACTCCTCGGCACGGCGGCGAGCGACAGCCCGGGCGTCGTAGCATGGGTCGCCCTCCTGCTTGTAGGAGGCGTCGTGCTCCTCGTCGATGACGACCAGGCCGAGATCGCGCAGAGGAGCGAAGACCGCCGAGCGCGGGCCGACGCAGACGCTCGCCTCGCCACTGCGCAGGCGGCGCCATTCGTCGTAGCGCTCGCCGTCGGAGAGGGCGGAGTGCAGGACGGCGAAGCGATCGCCGAGCCGCGCCCGGAAGCGTGCCACCGCCTGCGGGGCGAGCCCGATCTCCGGGACGAGGACGATCGTCCCCCGTCCCCGTGCGAGTGCCGCCTCGACGGCGGCAAGGTAGACCTCGGTCTTGCCGGAGCCGGTGACCCCGTGCAGGAGCAGCTTGTGCGGCGCGTCGGATTCGCCGTCGAGGGCGGCGACGATCCCCTCGACCGCGGCCCGCTGCTCGGACAGCAGCTGGGGACGGCCGCTGCTGGCGCCGACCTCGGGATGGGTGGATCGGCGCCGGACCAGCGAGCCGCGGGTGGCGATCAGACCGCGCTGCTCGAGCCGGCGCAGGACGGCGCGATCGGCGCCGACCGCAGCGCCAAGCTCGCCAGCCGACATCTCGCCACCGCGCAGCGCCTCGAGCACGGCGCGCTGCTTTACCCCCAGCCGCTCCCCCCCGCTCAGCGCCGCCTCACCGGGCGCGGCGATCTCGGCCCGCAGCTCCAGCCGCGAGCGCACTCGCTGGCCGCCAGCTCCGGTGCCGGGAGGCAGCACCAGCTGCAAGCCGCGCGAGGGGGTCGAGCAGTACTCACTGGCAACCCAGAGGCCGAGCCGGACCAGCTCCGGCGGGGTACCTGCCTCGAGCGCCTCGATTGGCTCCGCCAGCCGCTCCGCGGGCAGCTCCGAGGCCTCGGCCAGCTCGACCACCACCCCCAGCAGGCGCTGGCGACCGAAGGGCACGCGGACGATGCGTCCCACCTCGAGGTCGGCCATCTCGGCCGGCAGCTTGTAGTCGAAGGGGCCGCGCAGGGCGCGTGCGGTGGTGAGCGGCTCGACCTTCACTATCGACACCGGGCCACGTTATGGAGGGCCGCGGACGCCGTGGGTATGCTGCGCAGCGATGGGCCTCAACCTCAGTCCGGGAGAGCAGGTGATCTTCCAAGGCCATCCCTCGTGGCGGGCAATTCTCGGCTTCTACCTGAAGGGAATCCTGGTCGCAGCCCTCGCCGGGGTCGTCGTAAAGCTCTTCGGCGCCGACGGCGGCACCGTGTTCCTCGTCGTCCTCGTAATTGTCGGGATCACCGTGCTCGCCGGCTTCGTCAAGCGCGTCGCGACCACCTACACGATCACCGACCGGCGGCTCAACATCCGCCGCGGCATCATCTCGCGCGAGGTCCAGGAGACACGACTCGAGCGCGTCCAGAACGTCAACTACAAGCAGTCCGTCTACCAGCGCCTGATGCAGATCGGCGACGTCGACTTCGACACGGCGGCCGGCGACGACTACAACTTCGTCTTCGCCGGGGTGGCCGACCCCCAGGACGTCGTCCACCGGGTCGACCAGGCGACGGGTGCCAGCGCAGCTGGGACACAGGGGCTCGGCGAGGCGCAGCCACCCCGCTAGGGGGAGCCCCTGTCCGGAGGAGACCCCGTCCCTCAACAGCTCCGCAACAGAGCCTGGGACGCACGCCGTTCAACGAGTCGACCCGAGAGCCTTTGCTTGGAAGCTGGAGCAGTCCTGGAGAGCGCTTGGCGAGCAGGCCGGTTGGCCTCCGAGCGAATGTCGCGAAGCGGCCTATGCAATCTGTCTATTGCGCGGCGCCAGCCGCGCTCCTCGTTCACCCCCAAGAGCGCAGCTCTTGGGGTGTCAATTCGATCGGAGGCCAACCGGCCTGCTCGCCCGCCGGCTCCCTCAGACAGGCGCCGCTTCCAACCCTGCCGCCGCTTTGAGCGACTCAGCCCGATCCGTGCGCTCCCAGGTGAAGGCGTCGCCGGTGCGGCCGAAGTGCCCGTAGGCGGCCGTCTGGCGGAAGACCGGCCGGTGCAGGTCGAGATAGCGGCGGAAGGCGCCGGGGCGCAGGTCGAACTCCGCTTCGACCATCTGCGAGATCTTTGTGTCGGGCAGCTTGCCGGTGCCGAAGGTCTCGACCATCAGCGAGATCGGCCGGGCGACGCCGATCGCGTAGGCAACCTGGACCTCGCAGCGCTGGGCGAGGCCAGCGGCGACGACGTTCTTGGCCACGTGACGGGCCGCGTAGGCAGCCGAGCGGTCGACCTTGGAAGGATCCTTGCCCGAGAAGGCGCCGCCACCGTGACGCGCCATGCCGCCGTAGGTGTCGACGATGATCTTGCGGCCGGTGAGGCCGGCGTCGCCAACCGGGCCGCCGATCACGAACTTGCCGGTCGGGTTGACGAGGAAGTGCTGGCCCAGCTCGCCCGCATCGAAGAGGCCGTCGGCCTCGGCGCCGAGCACCGGCAGCACCACCTGTTCCCAGAGCTCGGGCTTGATCTGCGACTCCGACTCGATGCCCTCGGCGTGCTGGGTCGAGATCAGCAGCTTCTCGACTTTCACCGGGCGGCCGTCGGCGTAGCGAACGGTGACCTGGGTCTTGCCGTCGGGGCCGAGGTAGTCGAGGCTGCCGTCCTTGCGCACCGCGGCGAGCCGCTCGGCGAGCCGGTGCGCGAGGTGGATCGGCATCGGCATCAGCGCCTCGGTCTCGTCGGTCGCGTAGCCGAACATCATCCCCTGATCGCCGGCGCCAGCGATCAGCAGCTCGTCCTCGACCGAGCCACCGGTGCGCGTCTCGTAGGCAGCGTCGACCCCCTGGGCGATATCGGGCGACTGCTTGTCGAGCGAGACGAGGACCGAGATGTGGTCGCAGTTGTAGCCGTAGTCGCCGTGGTCGTAGCCGATCTCGCGGATCGTCTCGCGAACCAAGTCCGGCACGTCGAGGTGGACGTCGGTCGAGATCTCACCCGAGACCACTGCCATCCCGGTGTTGACCAGGGTCTCGCAGGCGACGCGACCCTCCGGGTCTCCTGCCATCACCGCGTCGAGCACGGCGTCGGAGATCTGGTCGCAAACCTTGTCTGGATGTCCCTCGGTGACGGACTCGGACGTGAAGAGGTACTCGCCCTCGGCGAGCGGCTGGGTCTCGGTCATAGGCGAAGCCTAAATGGTTATTTCGAGTGGTGATCCGACGGTGCGGCTCAGCGACCACGTCGGGTGCCGGAGTGGGGCACGAAGTCGATCACGGCGGGGACCCCCTCGAGCCCGTAGGTCTCGCGCAGGCGGTTCTCCAGGTGGTAGGCCCAGTCGCGGCCGATCAGCTTGCGGTCGTTGACCTGGATCGCGAAGCGGGGCGGGCGCTCGCCGACTTGAGCGGCGTAGTAGAGTCGCAGGCGGCGCCCGCGCCGCGCGGGCGGCGGCGTGCGCGCGACGACGTCGGCGACAAAGCGATTGAGCTCCGGGGTGGCGATCCGCTCAGCGGCGCGGTCGGCCAGCTCCAGTGCCTTTGGCAGCAGGTTGGCGACGTTGCGCCCACGCGTCGCTGAGCAGGTGACCACGGCGGGGCGCAGACGCAGCTTGCGCGTCACCCGGGCGCGGGCGTCGTCGATGTCTGTGCGGGTGACGTCCCACTTGTTGAGCGCCAGCAGCGTCGCGCAGCCGGCCCGCATCGCCAGATCGGCCACGCGCAGGTCCTCGGCGGTGACTCCCTCTGAGGCGTCGCAGACGACGATCGCCACGTCGGCGCGCTCGACCGCCTGTTCGGAGCGCAGCTGTGCGTAGTAGTCGACCGTGCCGGCGACCTTCGAGCGGCGCCGCAGGCCGGCGGTGTCGACGAGCACGACCCGCCGCCCGTCGACCTCGAGCTCGGTGTCGATCGCGTCACGCGTAGTGCCGGCCACGGCCGAGACGATCGTCCGCTCGGAGCCCAGAAAGGCGTTGACCAGCGAGGACTTGCCGGCGTTGGGGCGGCCGATCACGGCAACCCGTACCGCCTCGTCGCGCTCGTCCGGCCCGGCACGCTCGCCGAGCAGCTCGACCACACGATCCAGCAGGTCGCCGCTGCCGAGCCCGTGCGTGGCGGAGACCGACTGCGGCTCCCCCAAGCCGAGTTGGTGGAGCTCGGCGGTCAGGTGCTCGTCCTCGACCCGGTCGAGCTTGTTGGCGACGACCAGCACCGGCACCTCGGCGCCGCGCAGCGTCTTCGCCAGCTCAGCGTCGCCGGCGCGCACCCCAGCCCGCGCGTCGACGACCAGCAGCACCAGGTCGGCCTCGGCGATCCCGACCCGCGCCTGGTTCTGCACGTCGCGGGCCAACTCAGACTCGTCCTCCATGTCGATGCCGCCCGTGTCGAGCAGCTCGAAGGCGACGCCGTTCCACTCGCAGGCCAGGCGCTTGCGATCGCGGGTCACGCCCGGCTGGGCATGCGTGACCGCCTCGCGGCCGCCGGCCAGCCGGTTGACCAGAGTGCTCTTGCCAACGTTGGGGAAGCCGACGACGGCGACGGTCGGAACGTGGCTCACCGCGGGCCCTGCCGTGTCGCTTTGTGGTCGCTATGCGACAAGAAGACGCCACAGGTCATGCGAGGCCCCTCTCGCGGGCAAGCGCCTCGAGCCTGTCGACGACCTCGGCGGGAGCCAGGCCGGTGGTGTCGACCTCGACCGCGTCGCTTGCCGGCCGCAGGGCGCTGTGCTTACGCCCCTCGTCACGGGCGTCGCGCTCGCCGTGGGCGGCGAGCACCGTCGCCTCGTCCTCCCCGGTTTGGGCCGCGCGCCGGCGGGCGCGCTCCTCGGGCGAGGCGGTGAGGAAGACCTTGAGTGGGGCATCGGGGCTGACCACGGTGCCGATGTCGCGCCCCTCGGCGACGTAGCGGCCGGCGGCGATCAGGCGGCGCTGCTCGGCGACCATCGCCTCGCGCACCGCACGGTGCACCGAGACGCGCGAAGCGGCCTCGGTGACCCGCGGCTCGCGGATCGCCAGGCTGACCTCGCGACCGTCGAGCCCGACCCGCTCGCCGTCGAGATCGATCGTCAGGGAGCCGGCCAGCGGAGCCAGCATGGAGTCGTCGTCGGGGTCGACGCCCGCCTCGATTGCGGCCAGCGCCACGCAGCGGTACATCGCGCCGGAGTCGAGGTAGGTGAAGCCGAGCCGCTCGGCGAGCGCCCGGGCGACAGTCGACTTGCCGGCCCCGGCGGGACCGTCGATGGCGATCACCATAGACAGACAGTTTCGCGCTTTGGCCCTCGCGAAGAATCGGAGACGGGCTGCTGGCCGCTCGGCGCCCAAGCGATGCCTGCGGGTCAGGGGCTCGACAACGAGGCGAGGTCGGCCTCGAAGCCGGGATAGCTGACCGCGGCGGCGCCCATTCCCTCGACCTCGACTCCCTCACGCGAGGCGAGCCCGGCGATCGCCCCCAGCATTGCGATGCGGTGGTCGCCATGGGACTCGATCGCCCCGCCGCGCAGGCCGCCGCCGCCGATCCGCATCCCGTCCTCGGTCGGCTCGGCCTCGCCGCCCAGCGCGGTCAGCGCCGCACAGGTCGTGGCGACGCGATCGGACTCCTTGCGACGCAGCTCGGCGGCGTCGCGAATCAGCGTCTCGCCCTCGGCGAAGCAGGCGGCCAGCGCCACGAGGGGCAGCTCGTCGATCGCCAGTGGCACCTCCTTGCCGCCGACCTCGGTGCCGCGCAGCGCCGAGGCGCGCGCCCTGAGCGTGCCGATCGGCTCGCCCCCGTGCTTGCCCTCCACCTCGACCTCGATCTCCGCCCCCATGCGCTCGAGGATCGTCAACAGACCCGTGCGGGTCGGGTTGGTGCCGACACCGGTAAGCGTCACCTCGCTGCCGGGCACGAGCAGCGCTGCGACGAGGAAGAACGCGGCGGAGGAGAAGTCGGCGGGCACGGCGAGCGCTTCGGGCTCGAGCCGCTTCGCCGAACGGATCGAGACCCCCCCACGCAGCCAGGCGACGTTGGCTCCGGCGGCGGCGAGCATCCGCTCGGTGTGGTCGCGGCTGCGAGCCGGCTCGCCGACCCAGGTGTCGCCCTCGGCCAGCAGACCGGCGAAAAGCAGGCAGGACTTGACCTGGGCGCTGGCGATCGGCATCTCGTAGGAGATCCCGCGCAGCGGCGCTGCCTCGACCTCGAGCGGCGGCAGGCGATCGTCGCGGCAGCTCAGGCGAGCGCCCATCTCACCCAGGGGCGCGGCGATCCGGTCCACCGGACGGCGGCGGATCGAGTCGTCGCCGTCGAGCGTCCAGGAACCCTCGGGCTGCCCTGCCAGCCAGCCGGGCAGCAGGCGCAGCAGGGTGCCGGCATTGCCCACGTCGATCTTGGTTGCGCGGGCGCCGCGCAAACCGACACCGCGGATGCGGATCATCGGTCCGAGACCATCCTCACCGCCGTGCTCGACGGTTGCGCCGAGCGCCCGCACGGCGGCCAAGGTCGAGTGGGTATCGGCGGAGTCGAGGAAGCCGTCGATCGGCGTCTCGCCCTCTCCCATTGCTGCGATCAGCGCCGCGCGATGGGATATCGACTTGTCCGGTGGCGGCCGCAGGCGGCCGCGCAGCGGGCCGGCCGGATCGAAGCGGGTCGCCATCGCTAGCGCCCTGCCGCTGGGGGCGTCATTTCCGGTCTTTCGTCACGAGCCAGGCACCGGTCCTACTTGCCGTCGCCGACGACGCTCACCGTGTGACCCAGCTCGCGGACCAGGGCCTGCGCCCGGGCCGCCTGCTCCTCGCCCGCGACCCAGAGCGAGACGGCGCCCGAGGTCATGTCGGGCGCCGGGTAGAGCGCCATGTCCTCGATGTTGACGCCCGCCTCGCCGAGCGCGAGGGCCAGCTCGGCGATCGTCCCCGGCCGGTTGGCGACGACCACGCGCAGCTCGCGCAGCGGGCCGCCGCTCAGCTCGGCCTCGAGCAGTCGGCGCCGGTCGGCGCCCGCTGCTGCGTGCCACTCGGCGACCGCCTCGCGCTGGCCGTCGCGGATCAGCTCGGCGGCCTCGCGCAGGCGCCCCGCGATCGCCTCAACTGCTTCCGCCACCGCCTCCCGGTTGCTGGCGAAGATGTCGCCCCAAATCGCCGGGTTGGCGCCGGCCACTCGGGTCGTGTCACGGAAGCTCGGACCGACTTCGGGCATGCGCTCGCCATCGCGGATCAGCTCGGCGGCGGCCTGGCCGACGAGCGCGTTGGCGACCACGTGCGGCAGGTGGCTGACGGTGGCCATCAGGCGGTCGTGCGCCTCGGCGTCGATCGCCTGGACGCGCGCGCCGAGGCCGGCGACGGTGCGCTGCAGGCGGTCGTAGAGGACCCCGCTGGAGCTGCCCGATTTCGGCGTCAGGTACCAGCGGGCGCCGTCGAAGAGATCCTCACGGGCGTTCTCGACCCCTGAGGTCTCGGCCCCGGCCAGCGGGTGACCGCCGATGAAGCGCTCGTCGTCGGCATGCGCCGCGACGATGTCGCGCTTGGTCGAGCCGGCATCGGTGACCACCGTGTCGGGCCCACAGCTCTGCAGCGCGCTGTCGGCAAGCGCCGCGAGGCTCGCCACGGGCGCCGCACAGAAGACGACCTCGGCGCCCTCGCAGGCCTCGGCGACCGACGCCGAGGCGGAGTCGATCGCCCCCTCTTCAAGAGCGCGGTCGAGCGTCGCAGGATCCGGGTCGAAGCCGGCCACCTCCGCCTGCAGCCGGCGCTTGGCAGCGAGCCCGATCGAACCGCCGATCAGGCCGACGCCGAGAACGGCGATCCTCATTCGCCGCGCCGCGCCTCCACGGCGGCCGCCAGCTGCTCCAGGATCGAGACGGTGGTCTCCCAGTCGAGGCAGGGATCGGTGATCGACTGACCGTATACGAGGTCGGCGCTATCGCCGAGGTCCTGGCGACCCTCGACCAGGAACGACTCGAGCATCACGCCGACGATGTCGGCGTTGCCGTCGGCGATCTGGTCGGCGGTATGGCCGGCAGCGAGGAACTGCCTGCCGGTGTCCTTGCCGCTGTTGTCGTGCGAGGCGTCGACCACCACCCGCTCGGGCAGGCCGGCGTCGCGCAGCAGCATCAGAGCGCCGGCGACGCCGTCGATGTCGTAGTTGGGGGCTCCCTTGCCGCCGCGCAGGATCACGTGGCCGTCGGGGTTGCCGGTCGTGTAGAGGATCGCCGGCTTGCCGGCATCGTCGATCCCGGCGAAGGCATGCGGCGCCGCCGCAGCGCGCACCGCGTCGACCGCGACCTGCACGTTGCCGTCGGTCCGGTTCTTGAAGCCGACCGGCATCGAGAGGCCGGAGCCCAGCTGGCGGTGGGTCTGGCTCTCGGCCGTGCGGGCGCCGATCGCCCCCCAGGAGATCGCGTCGGCGATGTACTGCGGCGTGATCGGGTCGAGGAACTCGGTGCCCACCGGCAGGCCGAGGTCGAGCACCTGGAGGAGCAGCTGGCGGGCCATGCGCAAGCCGGTGTTGACGTCGCCGGAGCTGTCCAGGTGGGGGTCGTTGATCAGCCCCTTCCAGCCGGTCGTCGTGCGCGGCTTCTCGAAGTAGACCCGCATCGCGATCAGCAGATCGCGGCTCAGCTTGCGCGAAGCGTCTGCCAGCAGGCCGGCGTACTCGAGCGCCGCCTCGGGGTCGTGGACGCTGCAAGGGCCGACCACGACCAGCACCCGGTCGTCGGTCCCGTCGAGCACGTTGCCGACTTCGCCGCGGCCGCGCACCACAGCCTTCTCGCGCTCCTCGCCAAGCGGCAGCTCGTCCAGCAGCTGTGTCGGCGAGACCAGCTCCTCGATCCGCTCGATCCGCTGGTCGCGGACCCTGTCGCGGGTCTCTCCCTGCGTGCCGATCATCATCTTCCCTTCACCGTCCTCCATGCTCAAGATCCTACTTTCCGGTTCGAGCTTCGCCGCACGGAATGCGTGCCGCGAAGCGCTATCTCTCCCGACGCCCGGCCAAATCCTTATGTGGGTGCGGCTCTCGCCGCAGGGCCGGACGCCTAGCTAAATCGCCAGAAATAGGAGAAGCGGGCAGGGAGCGACACGGCGCCGCTGGCGCGGCTGACATGCGTCGTGTCGACGGAACGCTTCACCTGTATGACTTTGTAGCAGGTGTGGCACGACGAGTCCACCCGGCACCTCACCGCGAACTGCATCAAATTCTCACCCTCGTGGACCGAGAATTTGATGCAGTTCGGCAAGCGTGTCGAGGAAGCGGCCGTTCTCCTCGGGCGTGCCGTAGGAGACGCGGATGTGGCCGGGGTCGCCGAGGGGAGTGCCGGGGCGGACCGCGATCGAGCGCTCGGCAAGGCTGGCGACGACCGCGTCCTCCTCGGCCTCGCCAAGGTCGACCCAGGAGAAGTTTGCCTGGCTCTCGGAGGTGGCCAGGCCGAGGGCGCGCAGGCCCTCCTCGACGCGCAGGCGCTCGGCGATCGTGCTCTCCACCCGACGGCTGACGTCGTCCTGGTGGAGGATCGCCTCGGCGCCGGCTGCCTGAGCGAGCGCGTTGACGCTGAAGGGTTGCCGCACGGCATCGACCGCGGCGCGGAACTTGGCTGAGCCAAGTGCGTAGCCGACCCGCAGACCGGCCAGCCCGTAGCACTTGCTGAAGGTGCGCAGAACGACCAGATTGGGCAGGTCGGCGAGCAGGTCGACGGTGGCGTCAGCGTCATCGTGGGTCTGGAACTCGACGTAGGCCTCGTCGAGGACGACCGTCACGTGGGCGGGTAGCCCCTCGCAGAACGCCGCGACCTCGGCTGCCGGAATGTGCGTCGCGGTTGGGTTGTTCGGGTTGCAGACGAGCAGCAGCTGGGTGGCGGCGCTCACCTCGGCGGCCATCGCCTCGAGGTCGTGCACGTCGCCCTCGCCGAGCGGCACGCGGATCTCGCGGGCCCCGGTCAAGGCAGCCAGATACGGGTACATCGAGAAGGCCGGCCAGGCGTAGAGGATCTCTGCGCCGGGCTCGCAAAGGGCCTCGGCGGCGGCGAGCAGGATCTCGCAGGAGCCGTTGCCGACCGCCACCCGGGCGGGCTCGGTCTCATAGCGTTCGGCGATGCGGCGACACAGGAGGGTCGCGTCGGGATCGGGGTAGCGATTCATCGCCCCAGCGGCAGCGGCGATCGCCTCGATCACGCTCGGGTGGGGTGGGGACGGCGACTCGTTGGAGGCGAGCTGGGCAATGCCGCCGGAGGCAATCGCCTCCGGCGCCTGGCCGGTAGGGACGCCGGCCTGGTAGCCGGGCATGCGGGCGAGCTTCTCGGCGAAGGTGACGCTCATCGCTGGGAGTTTGAAGGATTGTCCGGGTTCCAGGCCGGAAAATCCTTCAACGAAGGGCTACTGGGCGGCGTGGAGGTCGGTGCGCAGCTCCTGGGTAGCGCCTAAATAGACGTGTGCGGGCACGTGGCCGATGGGGGCGTAGTAGTGGACCATCGCCCGGATCACCCGCGGCATCGCGCCGGGCACGTCGATCTCGCGAGCGCAGATCAGCGGCACCGAGTCGAGGCCGAGACGGCGTGCGGCGGCGGCCGGGAACTCAGCGTCGAGGTCCTCGGTCGTGGTGAACAGACAGCTGACCATCGCCTCGGAGGTGAGCTCGTTGCGAGCAACGAGGTCCTGCAGCAAAGTCTCGGTCGCGGCGAGAATCGCCTCGGCCTCGTTGGCGTCGGCCTGCACGGCGCCGCGGACCGCGAAGAGTCGCTCCTCGCTCATCGATCCGAATCTTCCCAGAGGCGGGCGATGTCGGGCTTGCCGAGCCGTCGCGCATGCCCTTCGGGCAACGAGCCGAGCTCGATCGGACCGAAGCGCTCGCGGCGCAGCGCCACGACCCGGTTGCCGATCGCCTCCGCCATGCGGCGCACCTGGCGGTTGCGGCCCTCGCGCAGGACGATCTCGATTTCGCGCTCGCCCAGCCGCCGCACCTCGGCCGGCGCGGTCGGCCCGTCGTCGAGCTCGACACCTCCCGCCAGCCGTTGCAGATCGATGTCGGATGGCGGCCGGCGCAGCTCGGCGCGGTAGGTCTTCGCAACCCCGTAGCGGGGATGCGTCAACCGATTGGCGAGCTCGCCATCGTTGGTCAGCAGCAGCAGGCCGGTGGAGTCGGCATCGAGCCGACCGACCGGATAGAGCCGCGCGGTCGAGTCGACCAGCTCGACCACCGCGGGCCGCTTGCCCGGCTCCCGCGCCGTCGAGACCACCCCGGCCGGCTTGTTCACCACCCACACCTCCCGCGGCTCCTCCCCAACCAGCTTCCCATCCACCCGCACGTCATCCCCAGCTCCCACGTCCCGCGCCGGGTCGGTAATTACCTCGCCACCAACAGTCACCCGCCCCGCTGCCACGATCAGCTCGGCTTTCCTGCGAGAGGCGACACCCCCATGTGCGAGGAACTTCGCGAGCCTCACGACAAGGTCGCGAGGATCGGCCCTCCCACGGAGGCTCCTGTAACCACGCACCGAATCGCCAACGCACGACCTGCTGCGCAACGGCCTCCGGGGGAGGGCCGATCCTCGCGCCCCCGCCTCAAGGCTCCGCCCGCTGCTCCCCCGCCTTGAGCAACCGCTCCCGCAGCTCCCGCTCATCCTCCGGCGTGGGGTCGAAGCGCGACGGATCGGGCAGCTGATCGAGCCCGGCGAGGCCGAAGAGTCGCTCGAAGAGCTCGGTGGTCTTGAAGATCGCGGCGCCGAAGCGCGAGCGCCCCGACTCCTCGATCAGGCCGCGCTCGGCAAGCGTCTGTACGGCCGACTCGGAGGTGACACCGCGGATGCGGGCGACCTCGGGCCGGGAAACCGGCTGCAGGTAGGCGACGATCGCCAAGGTCTCCGCCTGCGCCTGGGTGAGCGGCGGGGTGCGCGGCTTGGCCAGCAGGCGCCGCGCGGCGGTCTCGCTGGCCGGGTCGCTGGCCAAGGCGAAGCCGCCCGAGATCTCGCGCAGGACGACGCCTCGCTTGCCCTCGGCAAGATCCTCGCGCAGCAGCTCGATCGCCTCCTCGACCTGACCCTCGGTGCTCTCCGTCGCCTCCGCCAGGTCACGAGCGTCGACCGGCTGCGGTGAGAGGAAAAGCAGGGCTTCGATCGTGCGTGAGAGGTCGCTCATGCGGCGTTCTCCTTCTTGCGGATCTCGATCGGGCCGAAGGGCTCGCGCTGCTCCCAGGTCGCCTCGCCTTTGCGGTAGAGCTCGAGCAGGGCGAAGAGCGTCACCGCTTGGGTGAGGCGGTCCTCGCCGCCGAACTGCTCGTCGAAGTCGATCGTCGCGTGGGCGCGCAGCGCCTCGCGCACGGCGCGCAGCCGCTTCTCCAGCGAGACGGTCGGGCGGATGTGGTCGAGGTTGAGCTCTGGAGGGGCGGCCAACAGGTCGCCAAGCGCCGTGCCAAGACGATCCGGGTCATAGGCGGCACTCGCCGCCTCCAGCGCGACGCGGCGCAGCTCCGGCGGCAGCGGCGCCGAGCGGTAGAGGTAGCCACGCTGCGCCTCGAAGCGCTGCTCCAGCAGCGCCGCGGCCTCGCGATAGCGGCGGTACTCGAGCAGCCGCGCCAGCAGCTCCTCGACCGCCTCCTCGGGTGTGACGTCCTCGAGGCCCTCCTCTTCGCCGGGCAGCAGCAGACGGGACTTGAGCTCGAGAAGCGCGGCGATCAAGACGAGGAACTCGGTCGCCACGTCCAGCTCCAACTCGTCCTCGCGCTCGAGGTGCTCGACGTAGGCGACGACGACCTCGGCCAGCTCGACCTCGAGCAGGCTCACCTCCTCACGCAGCACCACCGCCATCAGCAGGTCGAACGGCCCGGCAAAGACATCGAGGTCGAGGTCCAGCTCAGCGACGGTCACCGGTGCACCGTAACGGCCTGGCGGGATGGCGACTAGACCGGGCCGAAGCCCATGCGCTCGCGCACGTCGGCGAGCGTCGGCGCGGCCATCGCGCGGGCCTTCGCGGCGCCAGCGGTCAAGATTGCCTCGAGCGCCGCCTGATCGGGACGGATCTCGGCGTAGCGCTCGCGCACCGGCGCCAGGTACTCGACCACAGCCTCGGCCACGGCCTTCTTGAAGTCGCCATAGCCGGACCCGTCGAACTCTCGCTCCACCGCGGCAGGCTCGACCCCGCGGGCCACCGCGTAGACGTCGATCAGGTTGGTGACGCCGGCCTTGTCCGGTGCGCGGCGGATCTCGCGGCCGGAATCGGTGACCGCGCTGCCGACCTTCTTGCGAATCGTCGCCGGCTCGTCGAGGACGAGCACGGTGCCGGCCTCGGTCCCTCCCGTGGTCGACATCTTTCGCTCGGGTTCCTGCAAATCCATGATCCGGGCACCCACCTGAGGCACACGCAGCTCCGGCACGACCAGCGTCTCCCCGAAGCGCTCGTTGAAGCGGCGAGCGATCTCGCGCATCAGCTCGACGTGCTGGCGCTGGTCGTCGCCGACCGGCACCTCGGTCGCGCGGTAGGCGAGCACGTCGGCCGCCATCAGCACCGGGTAGAAGAAGAGCGCAGCGGAAACCAGCTCGCGCTGCTTGGCCGACTTTTCCTTGAACTGGTGCATGCGGTTGAGGTCGCCGTGCGAGGTGACCGCCGAGAGCAGCCAGGTCAGCTCGGTGTGCTCGCGCACGTCGGACTGGCGGAAGAAGATGCAGCGCTCGGGATCGAGGCCGGCGGCGAGCAGGATCGCCGCCGTGTCGTAGAGCCGCTCGCGCAGCTCCGCTGGGTCGAAGGCGACCGAGATTGCGTGCAGGTCGACGATGCAGAAGATCGCCGGGTCGCCGCGGTCCTGGCCCTCGACGTACTGGCGGATCGCGCCGATGAAGTTGCCGAGGTGCTTGCGGCCGGTCGGCTGGATGCCGGAGAAGACGATGGGTGCACTCACGAGCCCCAGCCTATTCGGGGGGCCGGGACGGGGTGCCCCTCGCCCCGACAAATGCCGGCCTAAATTAGGCCGGCATTTTGAGTATCCGCCGGCTCGAGGGGCACCCCGTCCCGGCCCTCGAGCGGGTTTGGTAGCCGGCCCCGGGATCAAGCCGGCTCGACTGCGGGTGCTTGGTCGGGCTCGGGCACGCAGTCTGCGTCGGCGCCGTGGCCGCACTCGCCGGCTTGAGCTGAGCCGCGGGTGGGGATGGCTTCGATGCGGCGCTTGGGGTTCTCGATGCCGACGCCGGAGACGATGCCGCCGGCGATCATCAGGATTCCGGCGATGCCGATGCCGAGGTGGAAGGCGGAGGTCGAGGCGTCGGCGGAAGCCGCGCTCACGCGTGCAGCCTGCGCTGGTGGCAGCGAGTCGGTGTCGGGCACGGCCAGGGGCTGGGCCTTGGCGTCTTCGACCGAGCGGGTGGCGGCGGGGCCGAGCGGGCGCTCGCCGAGGTTCGAATCGAGGGCCGAGCCGAAGTAGGCGGAGATCACGGCGCCGAGCACGGCGATCGCCAGCAGGCCGGCGACCCGCGAGACGCCGTTGTTGACGCCGGAGGCGATGCCCACGTGGCGTTCCTCGACCGAGTCGAGCACGGTCGCCGTCAGCGGCGCCACCGTGGCCGAGAGCCCGAGGCCGAAGACGAGGATCCCCGGCAGCACCTCGGTGACGTACTCCGCGTCGGCGCCGACCATCAGCAGCATCAGGAGGCCGATGCCGCCGACGATCGGGCCGAGCGTCATCGGCAGCCGCGGCCCCGTCCCCGAGGCGAGGCGGCCCCAGCGCGGCGAGAGGAAGAAGAGGATCAGCGAGACCGGGGTCGTCGCCAGGCCCGCCTCCAGCGCCGAGTAGCCGGCCACCTGCTGCAGGTAGAGGCCGACGAAGAAGAGGCCGCCGATCAGCCCCGCATAGGCGGTCAGCGTGGTCAGGTTGGCGACCGCGAAGTTGCGGATCCTGAAGAGGCCGAGATCCAGCATCGGGTGGCGGGCCCGGACCTCGTGGAGGACGAAGAGACAGAAGCAGGCGATGCCCGCGACGAAGGGGATCCAGACCAGCGGATCCCCCCAGCCACGGGTCGGCTGCTCGATCAGGGCAAAGACGGGGCCGCCGAGACCGGCGGCGGATAGTGCGATGCCGGTCCAGTCGATACCGCGAAAGGCGTCGGGGTCGCGGCTCTCGCGCACCGAGTGAAGGGTGAGCGCCACGGTGGCCGCGATCAGTGGCAGGTTGACCCAGAAGATCGCCCGCCACGAAGTGAGGCCGATCAAGGCCCCTCCTCCAGCCGGCCCGAGCACGGTCGCGATCCCGGTCCAGGCGGTCCAGGTGCCCACCGCCTTGCCGCGCGCCGCGCCCTCGAAGCTGGCCGCGACGATCGCCAGCGAGCCCGGCACGAGCAGCGCACCCGCGACCCCCTGCAGTGCGCGAGCGCCGATCAGGAGCTCGACCGAGGGCGCGATCGCGCAGAGCGCCGAGGTGGCGCCGAAGGCGACCAGGCCGATGACGAAAATGCGCCGCCGGCCGAACTGATCGCCGAGCGAGCCGCCGACCAGCAGCAGCGCGACCAGAGTGAGCATGTAGGACTCGACCACCCATTGCTGCCCCGCCAGCCCGGCGTCGAGACCGTCGGCGATCGCTGGCAGCGCCACGTTGACCACGGTCCCGTCGAGGAAGACGACCGTCGAGCCGAGGATCGTCGCGACCAGCGTCAGACGCTGTTGGCGAGACACGCGACGAGTGTACGTCCCGACCTCGGCCGGCCCGGACGTCTCGCAGGGACCTCTGCCGCACTCTCGCTCGTACTCATTGCGTAATCGCAAGGAGGAGAGATGGCGAAGAGATTGCTGCTGGTCACGTTGCTCACCCTCGCCCCCGCCGCGCCGGTGTCAGGCGCGACCGCAAAGGGCGTGGGGGCGAGCGTTCAGGGGGCCACGGTGAGCGGACTTCCGTATCGCTACGTCGCGATCACGCCGAACACTCCATACAAGGCCAACTCGCGCCGACCATCGGACAAATTCACGGTCGTCGGACGGATCGACAAGCGAGGCGGGTGGCTCGGTCGCTGGTGGTACCTGCCGGGTCGGTACTCGATTCCGGCCGCCGCATACGACGACAGAGCTGGCGGACTCTCTGCCGATGGGGGGACGCTGGTCCTCAGCCGCTTCTCCTGGATCTACCCGCCGCGGACAGCGGGGCTTGCGATCCTCGACACTCGCCTCCACCTGCGCCATCCCAGGAAAGCCAGCGATCGTCGACCCCGACACGCGATCGCCAGGCTGAGCTTTCCCGGCAGCTTCAGCTTCGACGCGATCTCCCCGGATGGCTCGACGATCTACTTGATCGAGCACCTCAGCCCGATCTACGGCGGCGCCTACCAGGTGCGTGCCCTCGACACGAAGAGCGGTGAGCTACTCCCCGAACCGATCGTCGATCCCGATGAACCCGAGGAGCGCATGGAGGGCACGCCAGTCAGCCGAATCACGAGCCCCGGTGGGCGCTGGGCCTACACGCTGTACAGCGGCCATAAGCGAGGCCAGTGGGACCGGGCCCACGAGCCGTTCATCCACGCCCTCGACACGGTCGGGCAGCGAGCGGTCTGCATCGACCTGCCCCAGCTAGACGGTCATCGCAACTCATTCCAGCTGGCCCTGCAAACGAAGGGCCGCGGACGGACGCTCTCCGTCCTCAACCGCAGGCCGGAGGCAGCGCGAGCGCTGCTCGCGGTCGATACGCGCAGCTTCGAGGTACGCAAGCCCGCCCCGGCGGCGACTGCTTCGAGCGGAATCGGACCGTGGCCACCGATCGCGGTGTTTGGAGCAACTGCCGTGCTGCTGCTGGCCTGGATCGGGCTTCGACACCGCCGCACGGACGGCGCCGGGCTTGCGGAGCGGCGATGAGCCGGCGGCGAGTCCTTCTCGCGGCAGGGACAGCGGCGGGCTGCGGTCTCGTCCTAATCGCCGTCGTGCGATCCTTGCCCCAGGCGGGCGGCGGGATCGCGTCACCGCCCCCGGGAGGGCGGATGGCAGTGGACCCGAAGCCGACGGGCGATTTCCTCGCCTTCACCCGCACGCCCCGACGCCCGGGCAACCTGCTCGCGCGCCGGGGCCTTGCCGGGCATTCGGCCGCGGGGCAGCCGATCGGGCTTCTGCAGAGAGGCGACCCGGCAATCGACGGCGAGCTGCTCGTCTTCGGCTGCATCCACGGAGACGAGTGCGCAGCGAAAGAGATCCAGCCACTGGCACCCGCCAGTGGCTGCCCCGACCCGGCCTCGGAGATCTTCCTCGTGCCCAACCTCAACCCCGATGGCTTCGAGGCGAGCAGCCGCCTCAACGGCCGCGGCGTCGACCTCAACCGCAACTTTCCCTCCGTCTGGCGCCCGATCGGACAGCGGGGAGATCCGCAGTACTCCGGGCCCAAGCCGTTCTCGGAGCCCGAGACCCGACTCGCCGCACGCATCGTCCGCAGGCTGCAGCCAGAGGTGACGATCTGGTTCCACCAGCACCACCAGCCCCGGCCATTGGTGCGCGCCTGGGGACAGAGCGTCCCCGCAGCTCGCGCCCTCGCTCAGCTCGGGCAGCTTCCCTTCCGTCGATTGCCCTGGCTGAATGGGACGGCGCCGAACTGGCAGAACCATCGCTTTCCGGGGACAAGTTCGTTCGTTGTCGAGCTGCCACGCGGGCACCTGGGCAGCAAGCTCAAGAGCCGGCTCGAGCGGGCCATCGTGCGCCTCGCGCGAAAAGTGGGCAAAGATTGAGATGTCAGCCAGAAGAGGTGAGGGTTGGAGACTGAGAGCGAGGCGCTCGTGGCGAGCGGGTGGCGCGAGCCACCGGCGGCCCGCCGCGAGAGAAAGCTCGTCCGCGAGGCACAGCACGGATCACGGTCGGCGCTCGCCGATCTCTACGCGGGGCACTGGGCGGGCGCTCACCGAGCGGCCTACCTGGTCGTGCACGACGCTGCCGCGGCTGAGGACATCGCCCAGGACGCCTTCCTGGCGGCGGTCGACAACCTCGATCGCTTCGATCGCCGTCGTGCCTTCGCCCCGTGGCTGCATCGGATCGTCATCAACCGGGCAATCGACTGGGCACGGCGCGAGGCGCTGCGCCGCAAAGCCGACGGTCCGGCGATGGAGCCGCACGCGGCTGCGCCCAGGCAAGAGCTCGGCGAGGAGCTGATGGCAGCACTGGCAGAGCTGCCGCCCGAGCAGCGCGCCGTCGTCGTCCTGCGCTACCTGCTCGAGTACACGCCAGGCGAGATCGCCCGCATGCTCGAGCTGCGGCGCGGAACGATCAACTCGCGCCTGCGGCGCGGCCTCGACCGGCTCGGAGATCTGATCGAGGGGGAGCGATGAGCGAGGACCGCCTGCGCCGCCTGCTTCGCGACGAGCCGGTTCCCGGCGCGGCTGACGCCGAGCGTCGCAGCCGCGGCGTGATCGAGCGCGCCTACGCCGAGCGGCAACCAGTCGCCAGGCCCATCCTGCCCCGTCTTGCCATTGCGCTCGCGGCGGCGACATTGCTCGCCGGCCTGCTGCTCTCGCCGGCCGGCGCGACCGTCCGCGAGTGGATCGACGACGCCCTCACCGCCGGGGTACCCAACGCGGAGCCAGCGCTCACCGATCTGCCTGGCGGCGGCCGGCTCCTGGTCGAGTCGCCGGAAGGCCCCTGGGTCGTGCAGGCGGACGGATCGCGCCGCCTGCTCGGCAGCTACCGAGAAGCGACCTGGTCGCCGCGCGGCCTCTTCCTGGCGACGACCGCGGACCGCACGCTGAGCGCGCTGGAGCCCGACGGCACGCCACGCTGGTCGATCTCCGCCGGGACCCCGGTCGGCGATCCGCGCTGGTCGCCCTCCGGCTTCCGCATCGCCTACCGAGCGGGGCGCAACCTGCGGGTCATCAACGCCGACGGCACCGGGGACAGGCTGGTGGACAGCGGCGTCCCCCCGGTCCCACCCGCCTGGTTCCCGCCCGGCCTTCACCTGCTCGCCTACATCGACGGGGAGGAAAAGCTGCGCATCGTCGATCCCGACGCCGGCACGAGGATGGCGTCGGTCCAGGCGAGCTCGGGAACGGTCGCGCTCGCCTGGTCATTCGACGGCTCGCTATTGCTCGAACAGACCCGGCGCGGACTCTGGACGCGCGAGGTCGGCAGCGACAAGCTGGCCGAGCGGATCGAAATCGGCGCAGCCCGGCGGATCCAGTTGCCGGCCCGCGCAGCGGTCCGCGCCGCCGCCTTCTCGCCAGCGAACCAGGCAATCGCCACCCTGCTGCGGCTCCCGGCGGGATCAGCCGGCGAGCCGCGCAGCGAGGTGGCTCAGGTCGATCCAGACGGCGGCCCAGCACGGCGCCTCTTCGCGGTCTCCGGCGAGCTCTCCGACCTCGCCTGGTCACCGGATGGCAGCCGCTTGCTCGTCGCCTGGCCCGGTGCGGACCAGTGGCTCTTCCTCCCGCACCTCGGCGTCGATCGGATTCGGGCAGTCGAGGGCGTCACCGAGCTCTTCTCACCGGGAAGCCCCGGTCGAGCACCCTTCCCCCGCATCGAGGGCTGGTGCTGCTCGACGCGCTAAGCGCCGAGCGCACGCCTCATCCTGGCTCGGGCAGCTCGCGCAACTGCTGCGCGGGGGTGAAGAAGTTGCGCTGGGCGAGGGTGGTGGCAACGAGGGCGGCGATCGAGACGCTGCCGAGCAGGGCGTAGAGGAGGATCAGCTGCAGGCGGACGGC
>DATNHC010000144.1:0-4700 GCA_035605155.1 Solirubrobacterales bacterium | reverse complement strand
GGAAGGCGTGCCGCTCCTTTTCGCTCGAGCGGAGCTGCCAGTTCTTCGTGATCGCGTCAAGAGAGGGGGTGTCCTCGAAGAAGTCGTGCCAGCCGTAGAGGGCCGCGGCCTCCGGGCTCGAGGGCAGCAGCGGCTCGAGCACCCCGCAGACGCGGCACATGCCGTTTCTCGCAAACGGTCCCTGGGCGAGCTGTTCGACCGCCTCGAGGGGCAGGCCGTTGACGAGCTCGACGACGTCGTCGAGGGTGAGGCGGGGATCCTCGGTCACGTCCGGCCCCACCGGAGTCCGGCCAGGAAGGCGATGAAGGCGACGCCGAGGATCGTCACCCCGAAGCGGACGTCGACGCTGCCCCACTCGGCCGCGGTGAAGGCGATCGAGCAGATGATGATGATTGCCAGGCCGTTCAATAGCCCCGGTGCCGGTAGCGCTCCGGCTGCTTCGACGGCGGCCAGTCGGGCGGGTAGACGTCTTCCTTGAAGCCTTCCTGGCCGGCGCTCCATTCCTCCTCGTCGCTGCCCCGGACCCAACCGTTGTCGACCTGTAGGGCCTTGCGGTGGCCGCGGTGCTCCTCGGCAAAGACGGCGATCCCGGCCGACTCGTAGCCGCGCAGCATCCCCATCTGCACTTTGCAGTCGAGGCAGCGAGCGGCGAGGTTGAGGCCCACCTACGACACCCACCTTCGGCCGGTGCCGCCGCAGTGTTCGCAGCCGGCGCCGTCGCAGTCGGGGCAGGGCGCGGTGCGCCGCGGCTCCTCGTCGAACTTGACCACGGCGAAGCGACGTCGGCGCGCGGTCGGGTCGATCCGCTTGCCCTCGTCGGTGAGGGCGGCGATGCCCTTGGTGTGGAGATCCTCGAGAGCGAGCTTGGCCTCGTGCTCGTTTGCCGCGGTGGCGACGATGAACATTTCGGTCGCGTAACGCCGGCCACCTGACCGACCGCCGATCACTCGAGGACCGCCCTCAAGGATGCGCCGCTGCGCCGCGGTCGGGCGGAAGTCGATCCCTGGCGCCTCCTCCATTCGGCCACCCTAGCATTCCGTGTGTACACATGCGGTAGGATGCCCGCCGTCGCCGGCTACAGGGGCCGGTGCTCGAACCCGAAGGAGATCCAGTTATGGCAACCGTCACCGCGAAATGCGTGGCTTGTGAAGCCCAACGCGAGATCAAGGAAGGCGAGGTTCCACCCGGAGAGCAGCCGATGTGCGAGAAGTGCGGCTCGCCGATGGTGGCGATCGGGGCGCAGTCGTGAGCCCCGCCGATCTAGTGGTCGCGTGGGGGACCGAGTACACGGTCGACAACACCCGCCTGGCCTACGAAACCGACCTGACCGACTACATGCAGTGGTGCGGCGCGCACGACGTCAATCCGCTCGAGCCCGACCGCCTCGACGTTAACGCCTACCGGGCCGAGCTCCTCTCGAGGGGCCTGCTCCCGCAGAGCGTCGATCGCAAGATGGCCGCCTGCCGTAGCTTCTTCGCCTACCTCGGCGAACGGGGGATGCTCCGCGGCGAGCCGCCCTTCGACCACGTCAAACGGCTGGCGATGCCGGGAGAGTCGCAGACGCCCTGGCTCGGCGCCGACGACCTGACCAAGCTCCTCACCGTGGCGCTCGAGGAAAGCGCTCGAGACTTCCTCCTCGTCGCCCTCCTCGGCGTCAACGGCCTGCGCGTCTCTGAGGCGCTGAGGGCCGCTGTGCCGGACCTGGGGGTGGTCGACGGCCACCGCGCCCTCTCGATCACCCGGAAGGGCAGCAAGCCCGGCCTGACGCCTCTCGCGCCCTTCGTCGTCGACGTCCTCGACGCCTACCTCGAAGGTCGCACCACCGGGCCGGTGATCGCAAGGCTCGACCGCAACCGGAGGGTTGTCGTGCCGGTGCGCGGGATCTCGAGGCAGACGGCCTTCGACCGGGTCCGCCACTTGGCCGACTACGCGGGGGTCAACCCGCAGCTCTCCCCGCATGGGCTGCGGCACAGCTTCGTGACCAACGCGCTCGAGGACGGCGCCGAGCTCCACGTCGTGCAGCTCGCAGTCGGGCACTCCTCGCCGTCGACGACGATGCGCTATCGGCGGGGCGCTCTAACCCTCAACTCGAACCCGAGCCTTACCTTGGGTGAGACTCTGCTCGAGGGGGTCGCCCAATGATCCCCAAGGGCGAGACGATCAACTGCCGCTCGAAGAAGTCGAAGGCGTGCAAGCACGGCGTTCCGACCGGCGAAGCGGGCATGGACCCCGAGGGTGACGGGATGCAGGAAGACGGCACCTGGGACGGCGAGACGGTGCTCTGCGACCCCTGCTACATCGCCGAGGGGATGCCGACCAACAACGCGAACCCCGGCCTCGTTGCCGGCGGCAAAGGCACTCCGGGGAGGCCGCGCTGATGCCGCCGCTACCGAGGGGCACGTGCATCGCCTGCGCTCGCAGCGTCGCCATGCGAAACAGCGGCGTCACCCGCGAGCACAAGCACTACAAAACCGGCCGGCTCTGCCCTGGCGCGTCGATGCGATCGAGGGAGCGGATCGACGAGAAAGCCGATGCGACGGAGGCCGAGCGAAAGGTCGCCGGGAGACAGCCAATCGTCCTGCTCCGGCCGGAGAGCGAGCCGGTGCCATGATGGGCCGCCTGCTCGACACCGAGTGGGGCTTCCCGACCCTCTACTTCGGTGCGGCGATCGTCCTCGTGATCGCCCTCCTGGCGGTGGGTGACGGCCGTGGTCCCAACGCCTTCCACGAAGAAGTGCAGGCGGCGCGGATCCTGCTCGTCGACCGCGGCGAGCTCGGCGTCGACTCGGCGCTGCGGTCCCTCGATCCCGACGCTGTCGCCAGGGCGGAAGCGACGCCGTGACTCGCCCCTTCGACTGGAAACGGGACTGCCCCGAGGACGTCGCTCGAGCATTCCGGCCGGTCGCCGGCAGGGGCCGCGGCAAGGAGCTCTCGACCGAGGCGGTTGAAGAAGCTCGTCGCAAAATGCAGGGTCGCCGATTGACGTCGTCGGAGCGGCCAACGTAGGGTCGTCAAGCTCGAACAAAGCGCCTCACCCCCGCCCCCCTCCGACCCTGAATCGGAGGGGGGCTTTTTCGTTCCGTCCGACCAGCGCGTTTACCTTCGCGCCGTCTTGACCAGGGATCAGACAATGCGAGGAGATCGGTGAGCGACGGGGCCGCTCCGAAGGCCGTCCGATTCGCCGACGACACCACCCAACAGGGCTTCACCCAGATCCCCAACGCGATCCTCCGCGACTCGGACCTCTCGGCCGGCGCTCGCCTCACCTACGCCCTCCTCAGCTCCTTTGCCTGGCAGGCCGACGAGTGTTGGGTCGGGCAGGCGAAGCTCGCCAAGCTGGCCGGCGTCGGCGATCGCCAGATCCGCAACTACCTCGGCGAGCTCGAAGAGGGCGACCTACTCGAGACGACGCGACAGGGGTTGCACAAGCCGAACCTCTACACGTTGTTTGGTGCCGGTCCAGACCGGAACTGTGGTTCCGGTCAAGAGCGGAACTGTGTTTCCGACAAAGAAGACACAGGTGAAGAAGATTCAGCAAACCCCCCTCCCCCTACCAGCCCTACCGTCAAAAGCAAAGCGACCGAAGAAATCGAGTCGGTTTGGGCGACGTATGTGAAAAGCATGAATCCCCGCGGGCGCGGGCGCGAGCTCGACCCCGAGGCGCGGAAGCTGATCCGCGAGGCCCTCAAGGTCGCCGACGTCGAGGAGCTGCAACGGGCGATCGAGACGTGCGCTCGAAGCGACTTCCACATGAAGCGGGGCAAATACAAAAACCGTCAGGGCGGCAAGTACAACGCCCTCGCCCAGATCATCAAGGCCCGCCGCGGTCGCAACGAGACGACGCGGTCGCGGATCGAATGGTGGCTCGATCGAGCTGAGGAGTTCGACGCCGGCAAGGAGGACGTCTTCGACGTCAACGCCGAGGCCGAGCGGATCCGCCGCGAGCAGGAGGCCGACTAGTGGGCGGCAGCGTCACCCTTGACCAGCACCCCGGCGACGTCCCGCCCTGCAACATCGAAGCTGAGGAGTCGGTGCTCGGTGCGATGCTCGTCGCCGAGCCGGCGCTCAAGAAGGTCCGGGTCGAATCGGGGTTGACCCCGCGGCACTTCTACCTCGACAAGCACTCGCAGATCTTCGAGGCGATCAGCAAGGTCGCCGAACGCAATGGTACCGCCGACCAGCTCACCGTTGCCGACGCCTTGCCCGAGCACAAGAACCTGATCTTCGAGCTCGCGGCCAAGGTGCCGGCGGCCGGGAACGCGATGCACTACGCGAAGATCGTGCTGCTCAACGCGCAGCTCCGGGCCAAACTCGAAGGCGCCCAGCTCATTCAGGAGGGGGTGCGGGAGCGCTTCGACGAGGAGAAGTCGGCGGCGCTGATCCGCGAAGGGATCGAGCGGGCGACGTCGGACTTCACCGTCGACGCGGAACGGACCTCCGGCGCCGAGATCCTCGAGGCCCTCTTCGACACCTTCGACCGCGACACCGAGGGCGAGGTAATGGAACTGCCGTGGTCGGAGCTCAACGAGTGCGTCCTCGGCGGCTATCGGCGCAAGCAGATGTCGGTGCTGGCCGGGTGGGAAAACATGGGGAAGAGCTGGGTGCTCGATCAGATGCTCGACGGCTTCGACGAGCAGGGCTTCAAGACGGCGATCTTCGCTACGGAGATGTCACAGGAGGAGAGGGCGGCCAGGTGGCTGA
>DATNHC010000143.1:0-37690 GCA_035605155.1 Solirubrobacterales bacterium | reverse complement strand
GTCCCGAGGGAAGGAGATGATCAGCAGCCCAGGATGGGCCTGCGTCTCGGCGAAGGAGGCGTCGTCGCGACCGTCGCCGCCGACGATCGCCCCGCCGGCACAGCCACCGCCGGCAGCGAGCAGGTCGCCGTCGGCGCCGCCGTAGAGAAAGGTGGGACCCGGCGTGCTGCCGATCAGGCCATCGGCGCCGGCGCCTCCGTAGATGCGATCGCTGCCGTAACCGCCCTCGATCAGGTCATCCTCTTCGCCACCGCGAATCGTGTCGTCACCAGGCCCGCCGGCGATGCGCACGTTTTGAGCGGCGGCAAGCGAGCCTTCGACCGTGAGGTTGTCGCGGCCAGGGCCGAGGTCAGCCATCACCCAGCGCGCCGGTCCTTGCGCCGTGCAATCTGCCTGCACGGGGCTGACCCGCTCGCAGCCGGAGCCCAGGGCAATGCCCTTCGCGGCAGTGACGCCGAAGGTGGAGGTCGCTTCATTGAAGGCCACGACAAACCGATCGCGACCGCCGCCACCAACCAGCTGCAGGCCACCGCCGCCTCCAGTGACCGCGTCAAGCTCGACATAGGCGGAGGCCCGCAGCTTCCCCTCTCGACCGCAGGAGACCGTGCGGCCCTTGGCGCCGTCGCAGCGGTCGGCGCCCTGGCCCCCGACCAGCTCGTCCTTGCCGCCGCCGCCACGGACCACGTCGTCGCCGGCGCCGCCGTCGATGACGTTGGCCTGGTGGTTGCCAACCAGGATGTCGGCGAAGGCCGAGCCCTCGAGGCTCTCGAATCGGAAGAGCCGGTCGTGGCCGTCGCCGCGGGCTTTGTGCTTGGCGAGGTTGACCTTGACGCCACCGCCGTCCCCGGCCCCCACGTCGGTGGCGAAGGAGGCAATGTCGCCTCTGCCAGGGCCACCGTCCAGGCGGTCGTAGCCGTAGTCGCCGTGGACGAAGTCGAAGTCTCCAGGCCCGCCGCTGACCGTGTCGATCCCGAGGCTGCCGGCCACTTCGTCGGAGTCGCCGGTGCCCCCGACGAGCTTGTCGTCACCGAGGTCGCCGATCACGCGGTCGGCATTGCCGGCGCCGCCGTCAGCGACGTCGTTGCCGCGGCCGCCGTGCACCAGGTCAGCTCCGCGGCCGCCGCAGAGCAGGTCGTTGCCAAGGCTGCCGAGGATCTCATCGTCGCCGTCGCCGCCCCAGATCACGTCGCGGTCGGGGGTGCCGCGCAGCAGGTCCGATTGGTCGGTCCCGACGATCTCAGCCCGCCGCCCATGGCAGCGTGGATCCTCTTCTGACGCTGGCGCCGCAGCGACGAGCACAGTTGCGGCCAGCGCCATAGCCGCGGCGACCGGAACGGCACTCCCCGTAGAGATCACGCGGCGAGCCTAGCGATCGAAGCCGGACGCGCCGGAGATCGAGAGCTCATGTGGCCGCTAACCACCGGTAGCCGTCGAAGATGCGGCCCGCGTTTGGACGATCTCTGCGTCGAGGCCGAGTTGTCGCCGTCTCTGCTGCAGCAGGGCACCGACGCGTTCCATGACTCTGCGTGGTTCTCGGTCGAGACGGGAACCGGTGACTCGAGTCATCTCGATCCCGTACAGCTTGAGGTCCTCCTGGCGCAACCGATCGCGCTCGAAGGCGGCGGGGCTTCCGTGAGTCTCGTAAACGTCGAGCTCGACCACGAAACGCTCCTGCTCCCAGTAGGCGTCGAGCTCATACTCGCCCTCGACAAAGTTCATCGCGGGCACGGGCAATCCCGCCGCCCGCACATGATCGAGAAAACGACGCTCCAGCCGGGAGCGGGTGAAGGCGAGGTCTTTGCGGTAGATGGCAAGCGCCTGGCGCAGTCGGCCGCCGCCGGGGTGGCCACCCGCCCGACGGAGGAGTGCTCCACCGCGCGCAAATCGAACAGCCGGAGCTCTTCGGACCGCTCGATGACCTGGTCCAGGCGGGTGGCATTCAGAGTGGCAGCGAGGTCGAGTAGGACGCGCGGGACGGCGGTAAGGGGGACGCCGTCGCAGACGGATCGATCCTCATCCGCCAGCCGTGCGAAGTGAAGGCGAAGACCTGCCTTCCTGTGACGGCGGGTGGGAGCAGTGACGTGGATAATCCCGGGCCGAGTCCTGAGCAGGCCCCAGAGCCAGGCGGCCGAGGTATGGCTAACAACAGCGCTGGGGCCGCAGGAGAGGACGGCAGCAAGGCAGCGGCCCTCCCACGTGACGCTCGTGTGTCCCACTGCATAGACACCCCGATGGAGGCGGTGAAGTCGACCAGATCGACTGGCGTACGAGGCAGACTCGCGCGCGTAGCCAAGCTCTGCAAGCTGGCGCGTCGTGACGACGCCGTGCTGCTGCTTGGCCAGAGCCGCCAGCCTCTGATGCGTTCGCTCCTTGTCAGTCATAACCGGACAAGGAGCGAACGCACCCGATTCTCCCCCTGCCCTGGCTACTGCATTAGATAAGCGTTCGCTGTTTGTGGCGCTCAGCCTGACAAACAACGAACGCGCTGGCGGGCGGCCCGACGACCTGGGAGGGACTGCGACTCTGCGGGCGCTACTCGAGGTTCACCATGACGTGCTTGATCTCCGTGTAGTCCTCGAGCGCGTAGACGGAGAGATCCTTGCCATAGCCGGACTGCTTGAAGCCGCCGTGCGGCATCTCGGCGACGAGCGGGATGTGGTCGTTGATCCAGACGCAGCCGAACTCGAGCGCATTGGCAACCCGCATCGCGCGGCCAATGTCGCGCGTCCAGACCGAGGAGGCGAGCCCGTAGCGGGTGCCGTTGGCCCACTCGATCGCCTTGGCCTCGTCGGCAAAGGGCTGCACGGTGATCACCGGGCCGAAGATCTCGTCCTGGATCATCTCGTCGCCCTGCTCCAGCCCGGCGACGACCGCCGGCTCGAGGAAGAAGCCGGGCCGGTCTGGCTGCACGCCACCGGTGACGACCTCGGCGTTGCTGGGCTTGCGCTCCAGGAAGCCCTCGACCCGCTCGCGCTGGCGCTCGGAGTTGAGCGGCCCCAGGGTTGTCTCAGGTGAGGACGTGTCGCCGAGGACCAGCCCCTTGGCTTCGCCGGCGAGACCGCTGACGACGTCGTCGTAGACCCCCTTCGAGGCGAGCACGCGGGTCGCCGCCGTGCAGTCCTGGCCGGCGTTGTAGTAGCCGGTGCCGGCGATCGTCTCCAGCGCCGCCTCCATGTCAGCATCGTCGAAGATCACCACCGGCGCCTTGCCGCCGAGCTCCAGGTGAACTCGCTTGAGCGTCTCCGCGGCCGCCTTGGCGATCCACTTGCCGGTCGGCGGCGAGCCCGTGAGGCAGATCATCGCCACGTCGGGGTGGGTGACGAGCTCCGCGCCGGTGGGCTCGCCGTGACCGCCGATCGCGTTGAAGACACCGGGCGGCAGGATCTCACCGCACCACTGGGCGAAGAGCAGCGTGGTCAGCGGCGTCGTCTCGGCCGGCTTCAAGACAACGGTGTTGCCAGTGGCCAGCGCTGGGCCGATCTTCCAGATCGCCATCATCAGCGGGTAGTTCCAGGGCGTGATCTGGCCGACGACGCCGAGCGGCTCGCGGCGAACGAAGGAAGTGCGCGCCTCCATGTACTCGCCCGCGGCGCGGCCCTCCATCGTGCGCGCAGCGCCGGCGAAAAAGCGCAGTTGGTCGGCCATCACCGGGATTTCGTCCTCGACCACGGCGCTGCGCGGCTTGCCCGCATCGGCCGACTCGAAATCGGCGATCTCCTCGCCGCGCTCCTCGATCATGTCGGCCATGCGCAGCAGCGCCCTGGCCCGCTCGCCGGGAGGCGTCGCCGCCCAACCTGGGAAGGCCTCCCTGGCCGCAGCCACCGCAGCGTCGACGTCGGGCTTGGTCGAGAGCGGCGCCTCGGCGATCGCCTCGCCGGTCGCCGGGTTGACCACGTCCTCCGTGCCGCCCTCGGCGGGGTCCACCGCCCTGCCCCCGATGAAGTTCTTCAGCTTCGTCTTCGTCGCCGTCGCCATCACTCGTTCACCTCCGCATGTCGGGGCCGGCGGGCCTGAAAATCGCCTATATCGCGACCCCGAGGCCCATCGGCGGGGAGTTTGTCTAGCGCCTGCTCCACCGGGACGCAGGTCATTTCCACACCTTCCGCAACAGCCGGGTGGGTCACCGCGCCGGCGGCGACGTTGACCCCGGGTCGCAACCCCGGGTCGCGCCGAATCGCGCCGGCGACGCCCTCGTCGGCAAGCGATATCGCGTAGGGCAGGGTCGCGTTGGTGAGGGCGTGAGTCGCGGTGATCGGCACCGCTCCGGGCATATTGGTCACGCAGTAATGAGTGATCCCGTCCACCTCGAAGGTGGGGTCACGGTGGGTCGTCGGCCGTGAGGTCTCAAAGCAGCCGCCCTGGTCGATCGCCACGTCGACGAGCACCGCCCCAGGCTTCATCAGCACCAACTGCTCGCGGCGCACGACGAAGGGCGCGCGGGCGCCGTGGACAAGCACGGCGCCGATCACGAGGTCCGCCCGCGGCAACATCTCCTCGATCGCCAAAGTGGTCGAGTAAACAGTCGAGCAGCGCCCGGCGAAGGCGGTCTCCAGCTCGCGCAACCGGTCGATCGACTTGTCGAGGACGAATACGTCGGCCAGCATCCCCATCGCGATGGTGGCCGCGTTGGCGCCGACCACACCGCCGCCGATCACCATCACGTTGGCGGCGGCGACGCCGGGCACGCCGCCGAGCAGGATGCCCCTCCCACCCATCGGCTTCTCCAGCATGAAGGCGCCCGCCTGGGTGGCGATCTTGCCGGCGATCTCGCTCATCGGCGCCAGCAGCGGCAGGTGGCCGCGGGCATCCTCGACCGTCTCGTAGGCGACGCAGGTCGCGCCAGAGGCGCAGAGCCCGCGGGTCAGATCGGGATCGGGGGCAAGGTGCAGATAGGTGAAGAGCAGCTGGCCAGGCTGCAGCATTGCGACCTCCGTCGGCTGCGGCTCCTTCACCTTGAGCACCATCTCGGCCTCGCCGAAGACAGCAGCGGCATCGGGCAGGATGCGGGCTCCCTGGGCTTCGAACTCCGCATCGCCGATCGCCGAGCCCTCACCGGCGCCGGCCTCGACCAGCACTTCATGCTCGTGGGCGACCATTTCGCGGACGCCGGCGGGGGTGATTGCCACCCGGTACTCGTCGGGCTTGATCTCCCGCGGAATTCCAACCCTCACGGGACGAGCTCCCTTGCCCGCAGCGCCAGCCAGAACTCGATCCGGTCGTGGGCGCGAGAGAGGTCGCGTCCGGTCAGCTCTTCGATTTTGCGCATCCGGTAGCGCAGCGTGTGGCGATGGCAGTAGACCTCGCGCGCCGCCTTCTCCCACTGGCCGTTTTGCTCGATAAAGGCCTCCAGCGAGCGCAAGAGCTCGCCGCCGTACTCCTCGTCGCCCGCCTCGATCGGACCGAGCACGCTGTCGCAGTAGAGCGCCAGCGCCTCGTCGTCCTGGATCGAGAGCAGCAGCGTGAAGGCGCCGAGGTCGCGCCATGAAGCCACCTCCGGCGCGCTGCCGTTGCCAATCGCGGTCGCCTCCAGCGCGCAGCGCGCCTCGTGGAAGGAATGACGCAACTGCTCGGGTGGCGCTGGGCGGCTGGCCGCAGCGCGCACCGCACCGCGGTCCTTGATCAGCGCTTTGCGGGCTTCGGCAGCCAGGTCGACCGGGTCGCGATCGGCAGCATCGACCACCGCGCAAAGCAACTCGCGTCGACCACTCGCATGGGGTGCGACCACCGCCGGGCAGGCATCGGCGACGAGGGCGCGCTCGAGGGCCGACTCGGCCGAGGCGGGATCGTCCAAGGCGAAGACGAGCACGGCCGCCTCCTCGCCGATGCCGAACGGCTCGAGCCGGCGGCGCAGCTCAGAAGGCTCCAGCCGGCCGCCGAGCGCCCCGGCAAGCACGTCGCCGGCAAGGCGGCGCTCGGTCTCGCGCGCGACCCGCCGCCGCATCAGCTCGAGGGCGACCACGGCGACGGCCTGCTGCAGGATCAGCCGCTCGAAGTCGCCGAGGCCGCCCGAGTCGCGCACGATCACGACCCAGGCCTGGGGCGGACCGCCACCGGGCGAGATCACCGGGTGGGCCAAAGCCCGGCCGGAGACCGCCGGGTGCGATGGCACGAAGGGATGTCCGTCGGCGGTGTGGGCAAGCGCTTCCTCGCGGATCGCTTTAACGGCCTCGGCCGAGAGCTCACGGCGGAAACCGCGTCCTGCCAATCGCTCGCCACGACCGCCGAGGATCGCCACCGTGCCGCCTACCGCCGAGGCGATCGTCGCCACGATCTCCTCCAGGCCGCGCTCTTCGAGCACCAGGCGCTCGAGCCGCCGCTGTACGGCAATCCCGCGCTGCAACACCTCGTACTGCTCGTTGACGAGGCGGGCGAAGGCTTTCTCGGTTATCGCGATGAACGGCACCGAGTAGGGCACCTCGAAGAGCGGGAAGTCGCGCTTGCGCGCCTCATCGACCAGTGCCTTGGGCAGCTTCTTGTGACTGAAGCCCGTGCCGAAGCCGAGCCCGGCGAGATTGTGATCGGCGAGCAGGCGGACGAAGTCGCGTTGCTTGGCGGCATTGTCGAGCGGGATCCCGGTGGTCAGCATCAGCTCACCGCCGGAGAGCCACGGCGTCGGGTCCTCGAGCTCGGAGATATGGACCCAGCGGACGGGTGCCTCCGCGGCCTGCGTGCCGACCGCGAGGTCGAGGGCGAGCTCATCGAGCAGGCTTTGGACGGTGAGCATGCGCGCGCCTACCGGCTGACCCGCTCCCAGGCCTCGCCCAGTACTCCGTGCAGCACGTCGTGGATCTCTTCGAACTGCTCGGTGTCGGAGATCAGCGGCGGCGCCAGCTGCACCACCGGGTCGCCGCGATCGTCGGCGCGGCAGATCAGGCCGCGCTTGTAGAGCTCGCCGGAAAGGAAGCCGCGCAGCAGGTCCTCGGACTCCTCGTTGCTGAAGCTCTCCTTGGTCTCGCGATCCTTGACCAGCTCGATCGCGCAGAAGAAGCCGGCGCCGCGCACGTCGCCGACGATCGGCAGCGCGCGCAGCGTCTCCAACATCTGGCGGAACTCATCCTCCTTGGCGAGCACATGGCCGCAGAGGTCCTCGCGCTCATAGATGTCGAGGGTGGCGATCGCCACGGCCGAGGCGAGTGGGTGGCCGGCGAAGGTGAAGCCGTGGGCGAAGGAGGCATCGCCCTCCATGAACGGCGCCGCCACCTCGTCGGAGGCGATCAGCGCCCCCATCGGCGCGTAGGCCGAGGTCAGTGCCTTGGCGACGGTGATGATGTCGGGCACGTAGCCGAAGCGTTCGCAGCCGAAGTAGTGGCCGAGGCGGCCCCAGGCGCAGATCACCTCGTCGGAGATCATCAGCACGTCGTAGCGGTCGCAGATCTCGCGCACGCGCTCGAAGTAGCCGTCCGGGGGGACGAAGCAGCCACCGGCATTCTGCACCGGCTCGAGGATCACCGCGGCAACGGTGTCGGGGCCCTCGAACTGGATCCGCTCCTCGATCGCGGTCGCCGCCCAGAGCGGGTGGCGGTCCTCCGGCCAGCGGTAGAGGTTGGTGTTGGGCACATGGCAACCGCCCGGCGTCAGCGGCTCGAATTGGGCGCGTAGGTCGGTGATCCCGGTCGCCGAGAGGGCGCCGAGCGAGGTGCCGTGGTAGGCAATCTCGCGGGCGATCACCTTGTGCTTCTGGCCTTTGCCGCAGACCCGGTGGTAATTGCGAGCCAGCTTCAGCGCCGACTCGACCGACTCCGAGCCGCCGGAGGTGAAGAAGACGCGGTTGAGGTCGCCCGGCGCGAGGCCGGCGAGCCGCGTGGCGAGCTCGATCGCACGGGGGTGTGCGTAGCTCCAGAGCGTGTAGAAGTCGAGCTCCTCGGCCTGACGGGCGGCCGCTTCGCCGAGCTCCGTGCGGCCGTGGCCGGCATTGACGCAGAAGAGGCCCGAGAGCCCGTCCAGGTAGCGCTTGCCGTGGTCGTCGTAGACGTAGCAGCCGTCCGCGCGGGTGATGATCGGGATCTCATGGTCGGGGCCGTAGGCGCCCATCCGCGAGAAGTGCATCCAGAGGTGGCGGCGGGCCATCTCCTGCAGGCCTGTGCTCGTCCCCGGGTCCAAGTCCGGTCGCGATGCTACGGCCATCTCAGTCTCCTCTCATCTTCGCCGTTCTGGACAAAACTAGACTTGGTATAGCGCAGTTGCAATATCCGCTTGGGCAAGTCGGGAGCCATAGCTTGTACATAAAGTACAAGTCGCTCGCGCATCTTTGGGACATTCGCCACTTGTGCGAAACGTCGTGCCGCCCTACCTTCAGGCTGTCGCTGCGGATAGCGACCACACGAGTAGGAAGAGATGGAGACGGCAACCTCAAGCGTCGAGTTGCGAGAAGTCAGCAAGCGTTTCGGCGACGTCCTCGCGGTCGACAACCTCAACCTGGATATCGCCTCCGGAGAGTTCTTCACCCTGCTCGGCCCGAGCGGCTGCGGCAAGACGACGACGCTGCGCATGATCGCCGGCTTCGAGCAGCCAAGCGCCGGCGAGATCCGCATCGAGGGCGAGGGCGTCGCCGGGCTGCCGCCCCACAAGCGCCCCACCAACACTGTCTTTCAGAGCTATGCGCTCTTCCCCCACCTCAGCGTCGAGGACAACGTCGCCTTTGGCCTCAAGCGCAAGAAGGTGCCGAGGGAGGAGATCCGCCGGCGGGTTGCGGCCGAGCTCGAGCGGGTCGGGTTGGCCGGCGAGGCGAAGCGTCGCCCCGCGCAACTCTCTGGCGGCCAGCAGCAACGCGTGGCACTGGCCCGGGCCCTGGTCAACCTGCCCAAGGTCCTGTTGCTCGATGAGCCGCTCGGCGCTCTCGACCTGAAGCTGCGCAAGGGGCTGCAGGTGGAACTGAAGCGAATCCAACGTGAGGTCGGGATCACCTTCGTCTACGTCACCCATGACCAGGAGGAGGCGCTGACGATGAGCGATCGGATGGCGGTGATGAACCGCGGTCGCATCGAGCAGGTGGGCGACCCCGAGCAGGTCTACGAGCGACCGGCGACGACTTTCGTGGCCGGCTTCATCGGCGTCTCGAACCTGATGCCGGCGAAGGTCGCCGGCCCCGGTGAGGTTCGTTTGGAGCACGGTCCTGCGGTGCAGGTCTCCTCCGACGGGCTGGTCCCCGGGGAACGCTGCTACGCGGTCGTGCGACCGGAGAAGCTGCGAATCGAGACCGGCGGGGAAAGCTCGAACAGCCGGCCGCGAGTGGAGGGGATCGTCGAGAGCTCGCTCTACCTGGGGACCGCGACGCAGATCGTCGTCGACCTCGGCGGCGAGGTGCGGATGACGGTGCTCGTGCCCAACGCCAGCGAGGCGGAGCGTCGCGAGCTTCCGGGAGGCGGGGTGCGGGTACAGCTCTCATGGGAGCCCGCGCACATGCACGTGGTGCGGGAGTCCAAACTCGAAGCGACAAGAGAGGGTGACTGAGATGCGAGGTCGAGGAGACAACCGGCGCCGTCTGCTGGCGCTTGCCGTCGCGGTGGCGGCGATCGTCGCCACCCTCGGACTGGCCGCTTGCGGCGACGACACCGTCGGCGGTGGCGGTAACGAAGGCGAGGTGACGACGGCGGAAGGCGGTCCGGCCAAAGGCGACCTGACGATCTCCAATTGGCCCGGCTACATCGACCCGGGTAAGAACGGCACGGTCGCCGAGTTCGAAGAGGAGACCGGCATCAAGGTCGACTACATCGAAGACATCAACTCGAACGACGGCTTCTTCGGCAAGCTCCAGCCTCAACTCGAACAGGGCGAATCAGGCGGGCGCAGCGTCTTCGTCGTCGCCGACTACATGGCGAAGCAGATGCACGACCTCGGCTACCTGCAGGAGATCGACCACGCCGATCTGCCAATGGTCTTCAAAACCCTTTCACCCGGCCTCAGGAGCCCCGCATTCGACCCGGAGCGCAAGTTCTCGGTGCCGTGGCAGGGCGGCATGACCGGGATCTGGGTCGATACCGCCAAGGCACCCGATATCCGCTCGGTCAACGACCTCTTCGACCCGAAATACAAGGGCAGGGTGACGATGCTGGATGAATTGCGGGAAACACCGGCGCTGGTGATGCTCGCCGAAGGAGTCGACCCCGCGCAGGCAAGCGCCGATCAATGGCTCGACGCGATCGACAAACTCGGCGACGCCGCCAGCTCCGGGCAGATCCGCCGCTTCACCGGCAACGAGTACACCGAGGATCTCACTGCCGGCAACATCGTTGCAGCGATCGGCTGGTCGGGCGATGCCTCGCTGATCGAAAACGAGAACGCCGAATGGCGGATGCCGGCCGAGGGTTGCACGCAGTGGATGGAAAACATGGTGATCCCGGTTGGCGCTCCCAACACCGCGGCGGCGCTCGCCTGGATGGACTTCGTCTACCGGCCCGACGTGGCGGTCGACATCACCGAATACGTCGAATACATCTCGCCCGTCCAGGGCGTCAAGCAGCTACTTGAAAAACGAGGGTCGGAGCTCGCGGAAAGCGAGATCGTCTTCCCAACCGAAGAGTTCACCCGCAACTGCACGGGGCAAATCACGCCACCGGATCTGGAACGGGTCAACGAGGCCTGGCAAGACGTGTTGACTGGATGATCGCGTGAGCCTGAAGCAGCGCCTAGTCCCCTACTGGCTACTGGGACCAGGCCTGCTCTGGCTCGTCATCTTCTTCGTCGTGCCGATGTACTTCATGGGCGAACTCGCCCTGCGCTCAGGGACGTTGACCACCGGCTTCACCTTCGACTGGGCTTGGTCGAACTTCCCCGACTCGCTCTCCGGCCACACCGAGCAGATCGGCCGCTCCTTCCTCTACGCCGGCACCGCGACAGTGCTGGCCCTGCTGATCTCCTACCCGCTCGCCTACGCGATCGCCTTCCGCGCCGGCCGCTTCAAGCTGCTGCTGCTCTTCGCCGTGATCGCGCCCTTCTTCACCACCTACCTGATCCGCACGATCGCCTGGAAGACGATCCTCAGCGACTCGAGCCCCGTGGTCAGCGTCCTGCAGACCCTCTCACTCGTCCCTCCTGACGGCCGCGTCCTGGCGACCTCGGGCGCCGTGATCGCCGGCCTCACCTACAACTTCCTCCCCTTCATGGTCCTGCCGCTCTATGCCAACCTGGAGCGGCTCGACCTGCGTCTGATCGAGGCGGCGAAGGACCTCTACTCCTCCTCGCGGCAGGCCTTCCTCAAGGTGACCCTGCCGCTGACGATGCCGGGGATCGTCGCCGGCGTCCTGCTCACCTTCATCCCCGCCTTCGGCGACTACATCAACGCCCAGATCCTCGGCGGCACCGGACAGGCGATGGTCGGCAACGTGATCCAGTCGCTCTACCTGAACCAGCGCAATTACCCAGAGGCGGCGGCGCTCTCCTTCCTGATGATGGCGCTGATCCTCGCCGTCGTCACCGTCTACATCCGCTTCGCCGGAACCGGCGCCTTCATGGGCGACGAGGACGACGGGACCGCCTGAGATGGCTTCCCTGTCTCGCGCCTGGGCCTGGCTGCGGCGCAACGCGCTGCCGATCTACGCGGGCCTTGCCGTCGCCTACATGCTGATCCCGATCGTCGTCATCGCCGTCTTCTCCTTCGGGGCGACCCCCAAGGGGAAACTCACCTTTGGCCTCGACCACGGCTTCACCACCGAGTACTGGTCGAGCGCCTTCTCGCTGTCAGAGCTGAACGAAGCGCTCCTCACCAGCCTGCGCCTGGCGGCGCTGGCGACCGCAATCTCGACAGCGATCGGGACGCTGATGGCGATCGCCCTGGTGCGACACCGCTTCCACGGTAGGCGGATGACGAACCTGCTGATCGTGATCCCGATGGCGACACCCGAGGTGGTGATCGGCGCCTCGCTGCTCTCGATGTTCATCTACTACTCGTTCGCGCTCGGCTTCAGCACGCTGCTGATCGCCCACGTGATGTTCTCGATCAGCTTCGTCGTCGTGGTGGTGCGCTCGCGGCTGATCGGCTTTGACCGCAATCTCGAGGAGGCGGCGGCCGACCTCGGCGCGACGCCGCTTGCCACCTTCCGCACGGTGACGCTGCCGCTGCTGGCACCGGGGATCCTCGCCGCGGCGCTGCTCGCCTTCTCGCTCTCGATCGACGACTTCGTCATCTCCAACTTCAACTCCGGCACGACCGTGACCTTCCCGCTCTACGTGTACGGGGTCAGCCTGCGCGGCGTGCCGGTCCAGGTAAACGTGCTGGCGACGATGCTGTTCGCCGTAATCGCGATCGCGGTCTCCCTAGTGCTCTGGCAACAACGCCGCGCCGAGCGCATGGCGGCGGTGAGGCCCGAGCGCGAACCGATCCCGGCCGCACCCGTGGGGGCCGCGACATGAGCGCCGACGGACAGGCGGTCGCCGCGGTCGGAGCGGCGCGCCTGGCCAACTACATCGGCGGCGCCTGGCGACCGGCGGACGGAGTGGAGACACTCGACGACGTCGACCCCGTCAGCGGCGAGGTCGCCGCGCTGGTCCCGCTGTCGGGAGCGAGGCAGGTTCGCGAGGCGGCCGCGGCTGCCCGCACGGCACAGCCGGGCTGGCGCGAGGTGCCTCCGCAGCAGCGGGCACGGGCGGTGCTGGCCCTGCGCGAGGCGTTGCTGGAGCGACGCGACGAGTTGGTGGCGCTGGTCAGCGCCGACATGGGCAAGACGCTGGCCAATGCCGACGGCGAGGTCGGCCGCGGCATCGAGTCGGTCGAGTCGGCGGCGGCGATCCCGCACCTGCTCAAGGGCGAGACGCTGGAGGGCGTCGCCGCGGGGGTAGACGTCGAGATGGTGCGCCAGCCGGTTGGCGTGGTCGCGGCGATCACGCCTTTCAACTTCCCGGCGATGATCCCGCTCTGGTTCCTGCCCTATGCGATCGCCTGCGGTAACTGCTTCATCCTGAAGCCTTCCGAGCAGGACCCGCGCCCGGCGGCGCTGATCATGGAGATCGTCGACTCGCTCACCGGGATCCCGCCCGGGGTGGTCAACCTGGTCCACGGCGGCAGGGAGGCGGTAACCGCGATCCTCGAGGACCCGGGCATCGACGCGATCTCGTTTGTCGGCCGGGCCGAGACGGCGCGGATCGTCGCCGAAGGGGCGGTGCGCACGGGCAAGCGGGTGCAGGCCCTGGGCGGCGCAAAGAACTCGCTGGTCGTGATGGACGACGCCGACCTCGAGCAGGCGATGCCGGCGATCATGGGATCCGCCTTCGGCGCAGCCGGCCAGCGCTGCCTGGCGGGCTCGGTATGCGTCGTCGTCGGCGACGACGTGCGGCGGGCGGAGGTGCGCGAGGCGCTGCCCAGGGCGGCGGCCGAGCTGAAGGTCGGTCCGGGCGACGATCCAGCTACCGACGTCTGCCCGATGGTCTCGGCAGCGGCGCGCGAGAGGATCGCTGAGGCGATCGCTCGTGCCGCGAATGACGGCGCCGAGCTTGTGCTCGATGGCTGCGGCGACGCTGGTCCCGCGGGCACGCTGCTCGCCCCGACGATCGCCGTCGCACCCGACCTAGAGTCAAAGCTGGCCCGTGACGAGCTCTTCGGTCCACTGCTGACGGTGGTCGAGGTAGGCGACCTCGACACCGCAATCGAGTTCCTCAACGGCTCACGCTACGGCAACGCCGGCGCGATCTTCACCAGCTCCGGCGCGGTAGCCCGCCAGTACCGCTACGAGGCCGAAGCCGGCATGCTCGGCGTCAACGTCGGCGTCCCGGCTCCCGTCGCCTGGTTCCCTTTCTCCGGCTGGAAGGACTCGATCGACGGCGATCTGCATGCGAGCGGCACCGATGCCGTCGACTTCTACACGCGGAAGAAGGTTGTAACCAGCAGGTGGTAGGGAGGTCGGGTGCCCCTCCCCTGGAGGCCGTCGCGCAGCTGAATCGTCGCTGTACTGCGGGGCGTGGTCACGGAGCCTCCCGGGGAGGGGCACCCGACCTCCCCGCACACCCGGTGCGTTCGCTGTTTGTCAGCCTCCTCCCCACAAACAGCGAACGCGTGACTCAGCGGCCGATGTGGAAGCCGATCAGCCGAGGGACACGTGAGATCAGGGAGCTGATGGGATCCGGGGCGCGGCCAGCAAGCTCGGCGCCCTCCTTGCGCATGATCGCGGTGCGGATGGCTTCGCCACCGATCCAGCTGAAGGGCTCGGGGGGTACGCGCGGCGGCGAAGGGTCCACGAACGCAAGCTGGGAGGGCTCGTCGCGGCGGTCCAGGGCGAGAGATGCGAGGGTGCGGCCGACCATGTGCGAGGGGCCGACGCCGTTGCCGGTGTAGCCGGCGGCGGCGAAGGCGCGGTTGCCGCGCAGGGGAAGCACGAGGGGCAGATGGGTGGGCGAGGCGTCGATCGGGCCACCCCAGGCGTGGGTTAGGACGCGACCCTCGAGGCCTGGGAAGTAGTCCCGCAGGTGAGCGGCGGCCTGCGCGACCACGTCGGCGTCGAGCTCGGCATGGCCATGAAGGCGGGCGCCCATCGCGATCCGGCCGCCGCCCCAGCCGAAGGCGATCCGACCGTCGGGCGTCGTTCGGAAGTAGTCGATCAGCGCGCGGCTGTCGGTGATGCACTCGCCGCCGGTCCAGCCAATCTCGTTGAGCAGGTCCGGGACCGGCTCGGTGAGGACGATGTGGGAGGAGGCGACGGTGAGGCTGTTGCGCAGCGGGCCGCGCGGCGCCTTGGCCGCGGGGCCGAGCGCGAGCACCGCGGAGCGCGCGCGCACCACGCCACCGGCCGTATGCGCTTCCACGCCATGCGAGGAGCCGACAAAGCGGGTCACCGGTGAGCCCTCGCAGACCTCGACCCCGCGGCTCGTCAGCCGGTCGCGCAAGCCGAGCGCCAGGCGCGCCGGCTGCACCGTCGCGGCATCCGGGTAGAAGGCGCCACCGCGGAAGGCCGGCGAAGCGCAGCGCTCAGCGACTTGCGCCGGCGAAAGCGGCTGGATCGCGTCCTCAGCACCCAGCTCGCGACAGGCCGCCAGCGCCTGCTCCCAGGCGCCGTCGTGCGCCGCAGCGGTGGAGACCTGCAGGTAACCGCTGCGCCTGAACCAAGCGTCGACGCCCTCGTCGCGACAGAAGGCCTCAATCCCAGTCACCGCCTCATGCGCGGAACGTGCAACCGCCAGCGCCCCCGCATCCCCCCACCGCTCCCGCATGTTCGGCAGCGAGAACCACATCACGTTGCAGAATCCCCCGTTCCGCCCACTAGGGCCAACCCCACACCGATCCGCCTCGAGCAGCACGACCCGCGCCTCCGGCTCCAGCTGCTTCACATGCCAAGCCGCCCACATCCCCGTGTACCCACCCCCGACCACAACCACATCGGCCCTCCGCTCCCCCACCAGCTCCGGAGCCCCGTCGACCTCCCCGGCCTCCTCCAGCCAGTACCCACGGGCGTCGTGCTTCACGGGAGCAGTGTCGCAGGAGGAAATGGCACCCCTCCCCGGGAGGCTCTGTGACCACGTCCGAAGCAGAGCCAACGGCCCAGCTGCGCGACGGCCTCCAGGGGAGGGGTGCCATCCTCCCCTACACTCCGCCCACGTGGCCACCTTCGACGCCCTCGCCCACCTGCCACTGGAGATCGAGGGCTACGAGCTGCAGCCCCTGGAGCTGCAGCTCCCCGGCTTCGAACGCCTCAGCACCGTGATCCACATCTCGGGCGGCGGCGAGGATGGGCTCGGCGAGGACGTCACCTACGACCCGGTCGACCACATCGCCCTGCAGGACGCGGGCCCGAGCCTCGATCTCACCGGCTACGCCACATTGGGCGAGTTCTGCGAGATGCTCGGCGACCTCGACACCTTCCCGGCCGAGCCGCAGCGCGACGTCTCGCGCCGCTACCGCCGCTGGGCGTTCGAGTCGGCAGCGCTCGATCTCGCCTTGCGCCAGGCGGGCAAGGGCATCGCCGAGGCGCTCGACCGCAAGCCGCGCCCAGTCGAGTTCGTCTGCTCGATGCGCCTCTCTCCGGGAGAGGGCGAGCCCTCGACGATCGAGACGTTGCGTCGCAAGCTCGACCGCTACCCGACCCTGCGCTTCAAGCTCGATCCGACCAACGACTGGACCGACGAGCTGATCGCCGAGCTGGTCGAGACCGGCGCGGTCGACTCGCTCGACCTGAAGGGCTTCTACAAGGGAACCGTGGTCGACGTCGAGACCGATCCGGAGCTCTACGCCAAGCTGATCGAGGCTTTTCCAGAGGCTTGGCTGGAGGACCCCGACGTCAACGACGAAACGCGTCCGATCCTCGAGCCGGTTCGCGACCGCCTCACCTGGGACGCGCCGATCCACTCGATTGCCGACATCGAGGCGCTGCCCTGGGAGCCGAGGATGGTCAACGTCAAGCCCTCCCGAATCGGCGGCCTGCGCGACCTCTGCGATACCTACGACCACTGCGCCGAACACGGCATCGGCGCCTATGGCGGCGGCCAGTGGGAGCTCGGCATCGGCCGCGGGCAGATCCAGGTCCTCGCCTCGCTCTTCCACGCCGACACCCCTAACGACACCGCCCCGCGCGGCTATAACGACGCCCTCCCACCTCCTGGCCTGCCGACCAGCCCGCTGGTGCCAAAGCTCAGCCCGACGGGATTTCGGTGGGATGAGTGATGGGGCGGGTGCCCCTCGCCCGACAAATGCCGAGCTAATTACTCGGCATTTTGAGTATCCGCCGGTTCGAGGGGCACCCGCCCCATCACTTCGGCTAGCCGAATTCGTCGATTCAGCTACGTTGCGGCCAGACCGCCGCCGAGCAAGGAGATGTAATGGCCGAGAAGAGCTTTCCCGCTGCGCTCAATGAGCAGATCGCCAATGAGTTCGCCGCCTCTCAGCAGTACGTGGGCGCCGCGGTTTACTACGACGCCGAAACGCTGCCTCGTCTTGCAGCCTTCTTCTACCGGCAAGCGCTCGAGGAGCGCGAGCACGCGATGATGATGGTCCAGTACCTGCTCGACGTCGGCGCTGAGGTGCACATCCCGGACATCAAATCGCAGCAGACGACCTATGCGGACGGGGTCGCGCCGGTGAAGATGGCACTCGAGCAGGAGAAGCGGGTCGGCGAGGAGATATATGCCCTGTTCGAGCTGGCGCGCGAGGTCAAGGACTACCGCGCCGAGCAGTTCATGCAGTGGTTCGTCAAGGAGCAGGTCGAGGAGGTCGCGTTGATGGGTGACCTGCTCAACGTGGTCGAGCGCTCGAAGGACAATCTGCTGCTCGCTGAGGACTACATCGCGCGGGAGAACCCCGGCGAGGACGGGTCGGATCCGACGGCTCCGCCGGTGGCGGGTTCGGGGGGCTAGGGAGGGCGTGTCCCTCGCCCCGACAATTGCCGGTCTAATGAGACCGGCAATTTGAGTATCCGCCGGTTCGAGGGACACTCCCTCCCTAGCCCAGCCAACCGGCTCTCCGGTGGAGGCTCTTGATGCGGCGGAACTCGGCGATGTCCTCGCGCAGGGCTGCTGGAGCTGGTGCGGCGAGGAAGCGGGCCGGGAGAGGTGACTCGACTACGCCGGTCTCGCTGCCGGTCACGCGATATGCACGCGCGCCTCTCCGGGCGGTGACCGCTGAGGGCGGAGCGCTGCCTTCCCAGATCAGGCCGGCGTAGTCGTCGAGGCCGTAGCCTCCGGGCATGCCGTTGCCGACCGCGTCGAGGTAGGCGGCGCGGCGCTCGGGCTCGTTGTTGTAGTGGACGCAGAGGCTGCCGGCGAGCAGGCCGAGGCCGGCCCCGGAAGCCGGCTTGCCCGAGGACTTGGTGATCCCCGCCTCGAACCAGCACATCGCCCCGGCGCTCTGGCCGGCGAGGACGATCCCCTGGCGCCAGGCGAGGCTGAGGATCGCGCCCAGCTCGTGCGCCTCCCAGACGGCGAGCAGGTTGACCAGGCTGCCGCCGCCAACGTAGATCAGGTCCTGCGCGAGCAGGTGGTCGCGCAGCGCCATCGGCCGCCGCCCGAGGCGGAAGAGGGAGAGATCCGAGGGCTCGCAGGGACGCTCGCCGAAGGCGGCGTAGAAACGGCCGATCTGCTCGGAGGTGTCGCCGCTGGCCGTCGGCAGGATGCAGATCCGTGGCCGCCCGCCCGCCCGCTCGGTCGCCAGGCGCAGCATCAGCTCGCTGACCGCGCGGTCCGGCGGCCGCGAGGTGAAGTCGTGGCCGCCCAGGGTGAGGATGCGGGGGATCGTCACGCCGCGACCGCCGTCGCGGTCGTCTCACCCAGTCGCGTCACGGTCGTGGCGGGATCGCCGAGGTAGGTGGTGGCGAGCCGCATCTCGACCACACGCTCGCCCCGCCTTTCGAGCCGGTAGCCGCGCGCCGCCGGACGCGAGGCGACCACCCGGTGCAGCTCGCCACCGACGAAGTGCAGGCCGGCGCCATCCTCGGCGGCGAAGCCGAAGCGCATCCCGGCACGCAGCAGGCCGTGGTAGGTGAGGCGCCGCTCGGAGCGTGGCTCGTAGTGGACGCAATTGCTGAAGGGCAACAACCCCAGTCCCTCAACCCGCTGCGGCGCCCCGTGGAAGCCGGTGACCGCCTCGCTGAACCAGCAGAGCGAGCCGGCGGAGAGGCCGCAGAGGACGACGCCCGCTTCCCAGGCCTCGCGCAGGATCGCGTCGAGCCCGTGCGCGCGCCAGACGCCGAGCAGGCTGATCACGCTGCCGCCGCCGACGTAGATCAGGTCTTGCTCGAGCAGGTGGGCGCGCAAATCGCCAGGCCCCTGCTCACGACGGAATAGCGAGATGTGGCTCGCCTCGCAGCGGTCGGCTGGGAAAGCGCGGTAGAAGCGCACGATGTAGTGATCGGCGTCGCCACTCGCCGATGGCAGGAAGCAGACCCTCGGCCGCTCCCGATTGCAGAGCCCGAGCACGTACTCGTCGAGCAGCGGGTTCCCCGACTCCATCGAGAAGCCGCCGCCGCCGAAGGCCACGATTTGGGGCACCGCAGTCTCCATTGCCGAATGTTCGCGTCGCGTCGCGCCGCCGCCGTTGTACAGGGGTCCGAAGTTCGCGGCGCGGCCATCGCCCGCGTGTACAGTCCGAGCGATGCCGATTCGCAAGGTGAAGAGCAGCGAGGACGCAGTCGGGACCCTCACCACCACCTACAGCGGTCGCTACTTCGTCGATGAGATCCCCGAGCACGCGATCCCGCAGGGCTCGATGCCGGCCCGGGCCGCCTACCAGCTGATCCACGACGAGCTCAATCTCGACGGCAACCCGGCGCTCAACCTCGCCTCCTTCGTCACCACCTGGATGGAGCCCGAGGCACGCGACCTGGCCTCAGAGACGCTCAACCGCAACTTCGTCGACCAGGACGAGTACCCACAGACCGAGGAGATCCACCATCGCGTGGTGAGCATGATGGGGCGGCTCTTCAACGCCCCGGCAGACGCCGAAGCTTGCGGCACGGCGACGATCGGCTCTTCGGAGGCGATCATGCTCGGCCTGCTCGCTCATAAGTGGGGCTGGCGCAAGCGGCGCGCTGACGAGAGCGCCAGGCCCAACGTCGTCTTCGGGGCCGACGTCCACACCTGCTGGGAGAAGTTCGCCCGTTACTTCGACGTCGAGCAGCGGGTGATCCCGCTGAGCGCCGAGCGCCACATCATCGGCCCCGAAGAGGTCTCCGAGCAGATCGACGAGAACACGATCGCGGTCGGGGCGATCCTCGGCACCACCTTCACCGGCCAGATCGACGAGATCGCCGGCATCGACGAGCTGCTGCGGCAGGTCAAGCAGGAGAAGGGCTGGGACATCCCGATCCACGTCGACGCCGCCAGCGGCGGCTTCATCGCCCCTTTCTCCTACCCCGACCTGGAGTGGGACTTCCGCCTCGAGCAGGTGCGCTCGATCAACGTCTCCAACCACAAGTTCGGGCTCGTCTACCCGGGAATGGGGACTGTCCTCTTCCGCGACGTGGAGACGGTGCCCGAGGAGCTCGTCTTCAAGATCAACTACCTGGGCGGCGAGATGGCCAACTACAGCCTCAACTTCTCCCGCGCCAGCAACACGGTCCTGCTCCAGTACTACAACTTCCTGCGCCTCGGCCACGAGGGCTACACGCGGATCGTCGGCAACCTGATGGAGAACGCCGCCGAGCTGGAGAGGGCGCTGACCGCTTCGGGCCGCTTCGAGCTGCTCAACGACGCTCGCTATCTGCCGGTGGTCGTCGTGCGGCCAACCGGGAAGGACGGCGGCCTCGACGTGTTCGCGCTCTCCGAGCGGCTGCGCGAGCGCGGCTGGATCGTCCCCGCCTACACGCTGCCGCCCAATGCCGAGTCCGTCGCCGTGCTGCGCATGGTGGTGAAGGAGAACTTCAGCCGTGACATGGCCGAGATGCTGAGCGCCGACATCGCGTGGGCGCTGGCCAAGATAGACGGCAGGCCCTCACCGCAGGCGCAGGCGGCCGGTGAAAGACAGCGCCGCATCTGCTGAGATCGGCCCAGTCCTCAGCATCCACAGACGTTCCCAAGCAATCGCCGGATTGTTAAATTCGGTACCAGTCCGTCCACAGATCGCCCCTAGGGTGTACAATCGCGTTTACCTAAACACGGCTGTCTGCCCGAGGAGCTTGTCAGTGCCTCCCACCTCATCGCCCAACGGCAACGCGCCGCCCCAAGACCTAGGCGGCTTGATCGAGAAGGAGCAGCTGCCGGCCGGCCGCGAGGCTCTCGCCGAGCCACTGATCTCCCATTCCCAGCGCGAACGGCTTCTGGTCTCGATGGCGAAGAGCTGCGCCAGCAAGGGCTACGGGGCGACGACGATCGCCGACGTCTGCGAGCCCGCCGGCGTCTCGCGCGCCACCTTCTACGAGCTCTTCAAGGACAAGGAGGACTGCTTCGGTGCCGCGATGGAGCTCTCGCTGGCCGACGCGATGGGCCGCATCGTCGCCGTCTACTCACCTGACAAGCCGTGGGCGACGATGGTCCGCGACGCCGCCGCCGCCTTCCTCGATCTGCTCGCCAGTCGGCCCGACTTCGCCCGTATGGCGCTGGTCGAGGCGCCCTCGTCGGGGGAGCGGGCCTTCGAGCTCTATGCCGCGGGCAAGCGCGTCCTGCAGTCGCTGCTCGAACGTGGCCGCGACGATCCAGTCGAGGAAGAGGCAATTCCATCGAGTGCCGGCCGCGCCGCGCTCTCAGCAGCCGAGTCGCTGATCGTCGGCCAGATCCTCGCCGGCAACACCACGCGGCTCCCCGAGCTGCTGCCCGACATCGTCTACATCACAACTGTGCCCTACCTCGGTCAGGAGGAGGCGCTGCGCCAGGCCCGCGAGGCCGAGAAGGCCATTCCCCCGGCGGGCGGCTAACAGAGTGCCGAAAGCCGGCGGACCGAAACGCGAGCGCTGGCGCCCGCCCCGCGGTCGACACCGATTGCCGCCTGAGGTCATTGCCCGTTCACAGCGAGAGCGGCTGCTCGAGGCCACGGTGCGGGTCGTCGCCGAAAAGGGCTACGGAGCGACGACCGTGACCGATCTGACGAAAGAGGCCGGCATCTCGCGCACCACCTTCTACGAGATGTTCGAGGACAAGGAAGCGTGCTTCCTGGCCGCCTACGACTCCGTGGTGGACACACTGGTGCGGAGGATCGCCACTGCGTATGAAGCCGAGGAAGGCTGGCCGCGACGCGCCCGCGCTGGACTGTCTGCCCTGCTGGCGGCGCTTGCCGAGGAGCCCGAGCTGGCGCGCCTGGCGCTGGTCGACGTCGGCGCGGCGGGGCCGGCAGCCCAACGCCGCTACCGGGCCGCGCTGCAACGGCTGACGCCGTTCTTCGACGAGGGTCGCGACTTCGCCCCGGGCGGTCGCAGCCTGCCCGCGAACACCTCGCGGATGGCGATCGGCGCGGTCGCAGGGCTGATCTCCGACGAGCTCGCGGCAGGCCGCGCTGGACAGTTGCCCGATTTGCTTTCGGAGGTCCTTTTTGCGACGCTGGTCCCGTATATCGGCCCAGTGGCGGCAGCCAGGGAGGTGGGCGAAACGAGTAGATAAACGCTCCCGTACACCTTGCCGCTATGATGAAGGTACTCCGAAGTTTTCCACCAACCTGGGATTGGCCGATGGCATCTCGATCGCGGCGTGAACTGATCCTCGCGGCAATGATCCGCGTGGTCGGCAGCAAGGGATACAAGGAAACCTCGGTCGCCGACGTGATCGAGGAGGCAGGCACCTCCCGCACGACCTTCTACAAGCACTTCGAGGACAAGCACGAATGCTTCCTGGCGGCCTACGACATGCTGGTCGAGCAGGTCTTCGCCGAGGTCGTCGCCCACTGCGACGGAGACGAGCCCTGGCTGCAACGAGTCGAGAAGGGGCTGACGACGATCGTCGAGCTCTTCGCCATCGACCCGCAGCTGGCCCGCACCGCTGTGGTTGAGGTCGCCGCCGCCGGTGCTGAGGCGCGGCAGCGCCACTGGAACGCGATTGCCCGCTTCACCGCTTATCTCGAGGGCGGGCGCGATCTCGCCGACGGGCATGAGTTGCCGGAGAACATCTCGCTGATGTCAGCCGGCGCGGTCTCGGGACTGATCTTCGACGAGCTCCTGGCAGGGCGGGCCGCGCAGCTGCCCGCCCTGTTGCCCGACCTGCTCTTTGCGATGCTCGTCCCCTACATCGGTCCTCGCGCAGCGGCCGACGAGATGCGCCGCGTCGCCGCTGCCAGCTGACCTTACGCCGCCGCCTGCCTGCTTTCGGCCATTGCCTGGCGCAGTTTGTGGCGCAGCCGGTGCAGGCGCACCTTGACTGTGCCATCGGGGATACGCAGACGTCGGGCGATCGCCTGCTGGGTCAGGTCCTCGTCATAGCGCAGCTGGACCAGCTCGCGCTCGCGCTTGTCGAGGCGTTTGAGCGCAGCGTGCAGATCGGCGAGCTCGACGGTGGAGAGAATCCCCTCGTCCTCCGCTCCCTCCTGGGTCTCGAGCGTGTCGACCGGGTCGGGGCGAACACGAGCATGCAGGCGGAAGGCCTCGTTGCGAACGATCGTCGCCAACCACTCTTTGCGGCGGCTCCCGTCGCGCAACGTTGAGCGTCGCCGCCAGGCACGAAGAAGCGCATCCTGGGCTATGTCCTCCGCCTCGCTGGGATTCTTGCAATAGCGATAGGCCATGCGCAGGCAGAAGCGGTGTGCCTCCTCCCACTGCCAACCATCGTCCGAACCCGCCGTCTGAGTGATCGAAACGCTGATTGGTCAACCGTACTACGTCTAAAGATAAAAAGGGAATTTTTATTGTTGAAACTTTTTGTATCAAGGACTGGTCTCCCAATTCGTGGAGGTATCGGAGGCAGAGACCGGAGGGGATTGGGCCGAGCGCACTTACGAGGCGATGGCGCCGGTCTACGACGACTTCACGGCCCACCATGACTGCGAGGGCTGGATCAGCGACCTGCTCGAGGCGCTACACAAACGGGGGCTGCGGGGCCGGCGGATGCTTGACGTCGGCTGCGGGACCGGCAAGAGCTTCATGCCGATGCTGACCCGTGGCTGGCGAGTGACGGCCTGCGACATCTCCCCGGCGATGCTCGAGCTGGCCGCCGAGAAGGCCGGCGATCGGGCGCGGCTCGAGGTCGCCGACATGCTCGACCTGCCTCGCTTCGGTGAGTTCGACCTGGTCTGGGCGCTCGACGACGCGATCAACTACCTGCTCAGCCCCGAGGAACTGGAGCAGGCGCTGAGGGGCATGCGCGCCAACCTGGCGCCGACCGGCCTGCTGCTCTTCGATGTGAACGAGCTGACTGTCTATCGCACCTTCTTTGCCGGCGTCGAGGTGGTCGAGCGCGGCGGCATGCGGCTGGTCTGGCGCGGTCAGGCCGAGGCCGACGTCGCGCCGGGCTCGATCTGCGAGTCGCGGCTCGAAGTGCTCGACGAGCACGGCAAGGAGGAAGCCGGCAAGGCGCCGGCGCTCACCCACCGGCAGCGTCACTTTCCTGAAGCGGAGGTGCTGGCAGCGCTGGAGCGAGCCGGTCTCGAATGCCTCGATGTTTACGGCCACGGCCTCGATGGCATCCCGGCCCAGCCGCTCGATGCCGCTAACCACACCAAGGCGGTCTACGTGGCACGCGCAGCGCGGGGCGAATCGAGCACCAGCTAGCGCAGAGCGGCCTGCGCTGTGGAGAGCAGATCGGAGGCAAGCGCCCAGCGGCGCTGCAGCTCCGGTTCGACCTCTTCGGCCCCGCAGGACGCCTGCGCCAGGCACTCACCCCAGGTGTTCGCTGCGCTGCGATAGCGGTTCAGCGCCCGCTCTCCGGGAGTACCGGCGGTGGTCAGGCAGCCGATCGCGAGCCGCCCGACCGGAATCTGCTCGTAAACAGCCTCCAGACGCTTGACTTCGCGCAGGTAGTCCTCGTAGTTGAGTCCGATCGCGAGCCGCTCGCGCAATGCGTCCATCGAGACGATCAGGTCGTGCAGCTCATCGCGGCAGCTGTCGCCGGCTGCCGGGCCGCGCGGACCGCTCGCCCCTGCCGGGCCCGCCTGCCTAGCCGTGGCACCGTCGACCGCGGGCGTGCGCTGCTCGGCGCAGGCCATCAGAGTCAGAGTCACGCCCAGCACTGCGCAGACTGTCGCCGCCGGGCTGAGCCGCATCGGGCTAGTGTAGAAATTCGCTCGATGCCAAGGGTGGGCAAGCTCGCGAGCCTGGCGGTGGGAGCGACGATGCTTGCTCTCACCCTCACTGCGCCCACGGCCGGAGCGAGTGGCAGTGGCGGAGCGCTGGTCGTCGGCGACAGCCTCGAGGTGCTCACCTCTCCCTACCTGAAGCAGTACCTGCCCGGCGTGCAGCTCACCGTCAACGCCGAGGGCGGCTACAACAGCTTCCAGATCTTCGACCTCTTCGAGGAGAGCTACGACCCCTCGCAATCGGTGATCGTCTTCGACGCCGGCACCAACGACAACCCGGCCTATCCCGAGATCCTCGCCGAGAACCTGCAGAAGGTCGCCGAAGTCATCGGCGACCGTTGCATGGTGGTGCCGACGATCCACGGCTTCACCGTCGACGGCATCGACAACACGGGCAAGAACCGGGTGGTCAGGTCGTTTGCGGCCTCGCGGCCGGGGACACAGGTGCCCGACTGGGCCGGCGCCGTCGCCGCGCATCCCGAGCTGATGCAGGCCGACGACCTGCACCCGATCCCCGAGGGAGCCGACTACCGCGCCCAGCTGATCGCCCGTGGGATCCGGGGATGCCTCGCGACGATCTCGGCGCCCGAGCCCGAGCCGGCGATCGAGTCGGCGCCGCAGCTCCCTGCGCTGCATCGGATGGCCGACCGCCAGGTCAGACTGGCCCGCACGATCGCCAGGGAGCTGGCCGAGCTGCTCGCTCTACAGGTGGCCCGCGGAGCGCCGTTGCTGACGCCGGCGGCACTTACCATGATCTCCCCCGATGCCTGAACCGGTCAAGCGCGGTGAGCGCTACATGCCGGGTCTCGACGGCCTGCGCGCGATCGCGGTGCTCGGCGTGATCCTCTATCACCTCAAATTCGAGTGGGCCGAAGGTGGCCTGCTCGGCGTCGGTGTGTTTTTCACCCTCAGCGGCTACCTGATCACGGACATCCTGCTCAACCAGGTGAACAGGGGCGGGATCAAGCTGAAGTCGTTCTGGCTGGCCCGGGCGCGGCGGCTGCTGCCCGCCCTGTTCCTGATGCTGATCGTGGTGATCGCCTGGGTGACCGTCATCGGTCCCCACCAGCCGGGCGATTTCCGCGCCGCGGCGCTCTCGGCAGCGGGTTACTTCAACAACTGGTGGCTGATCTTCCACGACGTCTCCTACTTCGCGCGCTTCGCGCCGGCCTCGCCGCTCACCCACCTCTGGTCGCTCTCGGTCGAGGAGCAGTTCTACATCTTCTGGCCCTTCCTGCTGATGGCCGGTCTCTACTTCGTCCCCGAGGTGCAGAACACCACCGGGGCCCGCCTGCGGCTTGCCGCGGTGACGGTGATCGTCGCGCTCTGCTCGGGGATTCTGATGGCGATTCTCTACAGACCCTCGCTCGATCCCTCGCGCGTCTACTACGGCACGGACACCCGGGCGCTGGAGCTGCTGGCCGGCGCCGCCCTGGCGATGGTCTGGCCCAGCCGCCGCCTGCGGGCAAACGTCTCCCCCCAGGCGCGGCGCACGATCGACGTGGCGGGGACGGTCGGCCTGCTGGTGATCTTCCTGATGTTCTGGCAGACCAGCGAGCTCTCCTCCTTCCTATACCGCGGCGGCTTCGCGCTGCTCGCGATCGCCGCGGTGCTCGCCGTCGCCGCCCTCGCCCACCCCGCCTCGCGGCTCGCGGCGATCCTCGGCTGCAGGCCGATGCGCTGGATCGGCCAGCGCTCCTACGGCATCTACCTCTGGAGCGTGCCGATCATCGTCCTGACGACCCCGGAGAGCGCCCTCGGTCCCGACCTGCTGCGCGCGATCTTCCAGGTGACGGCGATCTTCGCGATCGCCGAGCTCTCCTGGCGCTACGTCGAGGACCCGATCCGCCACGGAGCGCTGGGCAGGCTCTGGGCGCAGTTGCGGACCGGGCGCTGGCGACCCGAGCGGATGCCCCGCTACGGCTGGGCGCTGGTCAGCGCGGGCGCTGTCGTCGTCGCCATGGCGATGGCTGGACTGGCCGGGATCGGCGTCACCGACGAAAAGGAGGCGATCGCCGTGGCGAAGACGGTCACCGCCAAGAACGTGAAACGCGCCCCGCTGGCGACCTCCTGCGAAGCGGTGATCCACATCGGCGACTCGACCTCCGAGGGGCTCGTCTCCGAGGAATACCTACCCGACCCCAACCAGCTGATCAGCGCCCAGTACGCGCGGGTCGGCGCCACCACGCAGCACCTCGAGGTTGCCGGGGCGCGCTCGATCTACGAGAACTTCGAAGGCGAACCCAATGCCCAGGAAGTGGCCGAAGCCTGGAAGAGCGAAGGTTTCAAAGGCTGTTGGGTGATCGCGATGGGAACCAACGAGGCGGCCAACGTCGCCGCCGGCTCGAGCGTCACCTACGACGACAGGATCGACAGCATGATGGCGACGATCGGCGACGAACCGGTGATCTGGGTGAACGTCAAGTCACTGGTCCCCAGCGGCCCCTACTCGGAGACCAACATGGAGGACTGGGACGCGGCGCTGCTCGAGGCGTGTGACCGATACCCGCACATGCGCATCTATGACTGGGCCTCGGACGTAAAGGACGTCTGGTTCATCCCTGACGGGATCCATTTCACCTCGGAAGGCTATGCGGCACGCGGCCGGCTGATCGCCGACGCCCTCCTGGAGGCGTTCCCCAACACCCAGCCGCTGGCGATGGCCGATAGGGACGACTGCGTCGTCTCGCCCGCCTAGGTCGTCTCACCTCAGCTTGGTGAAGTAGGCCCAACGGTCATAGAGACCCAGGGCGGCGGAGAGCGTGTCGCCGCGGATCGTCGCCGCGCCGCGCGTGCCGACCAGCTTTGCGTAATCGATGCGAGGCGACTCGCCGCGCTTGGTGACTCGGATGTCGCGCAGGGCGCCGGGGACGTAGGCGCCGAGTCGAGCGTTCATCTCGACCTGCGAGAAGCGGAAGCTCCAACGGTGCTGCGGCGAGTAGTAGTCGTAGGGATCGGGCACGCTCTGCAGATAGGGAACGTCGGGAGCGCCAAGGAAGCCCGACTCCGTGCGCCCGCCCGAGGAGGAGAAGTAGGTGGTCTGGGCGATCGCGCCGCCGTAGGTCGCCACCTGATTGCGGGTCGCCGCCACGGCGCGGTCGGTTCGGTCGCTCTCGGCCGCCACGCCCTCGTAGATCTGGGTGCGGGTGTCTGAATAGAGGTCGTAGCCCTCGCCGCCGACGTCGGTCGAGAGGGCGATAGAGCGCTGGGCGACGGCGAACGCCTGCAGGGTGGCCATCGGCCATGCGTGCGGCAGCTCGGCAGGCAGCGAGCCGCGCACATAGTTGTCGACGGTGAGCACGTTGACGAGGTTGAGTGCCGAGCCGCTGGGGATCGCCTCGAGGGCGCCGCGGTAGGCGCCGACGCCGCCGATACGGATCAGGCTCGTGCCCTCGGCGTGCAGGCGATCGCCGCAGCGGGCGACCAGTTTCCCGGAGCTGGAGAACAGCCTCACCGAGGATCCGCGGCGGCGGGCGGTGTAAGCGCGCGATGGCTCCAGCCGTCGCCGACAGGCAACCGTCGCCCGGGTGAAGGAGACGTCGCCGGCGCTGGTCGCGAGCAGGACGCGCACCAGCGGTGCCCGGCGCATCTCGGTGAGGCGGATGCCGCGGTAGTAGTGGCCGAGGATCTGGCGGTAGCCGGCGCCGTGCAGGCCGTAGCCGTAGGCCCCGTAGGCGCTCATGCCGACGCCGTGGCCGAAGCCCCCGCCCTTGACGATCCAGGTGACCCCGCCCGCGCTCGCCGGCAAGGCCCCGGCCGCGAGTACGGCCAGCGCCAGGATTGCGCTTCGCGCCCGCCACATGCGGCGCCAGGATACCCCTGACCGGCGCAGGCCTAGAGCACCTGGGCGTCGAGAAAACCGGCTACCAGGACAAGCCAGCCGCCGATCTCGGCGACGATCAGGGCGAGCATGAAGGAGCGCAGCCACGGAAAGGGATCGCGGAACTGGTTGTCGGTGTCGCGCCGCCAGCCGTGGAACATGTATCCGGCCACGGCGGCGTAGAAGTAGAGGGCGAGGGCGCCGGCGGCGAGCAAATTGACGAGCGTGCTCCAGCCGCTCAGCTCGACGAAGGTCGCGACCAGCAAGAGGGCGAAGCTGTAGAGCAGCGCCGCGCGATGCGCGGTGTCGGTGTAGGGGTGGGCGAGCCGCTCCTCGGACTCGAGCATCTGCCGGTACTTCATCACCCCGAGCAGCAGCGCCCAGAGGAACATCAGCGCCGCCGCCAGCAGCACTGCCTTGGTGTCGGCGCCCAGTTCCACTGCCAGATCCTATGCGGGGATCGAGAGGCTGCGTTTCATAAAATTTCTTGACTGATGTGTGCGCCAATGGTATGGATGGGAAGTGGTCAGATTTATTCGGCTCTGTGCGCGCCGAAGGAAGGGATTCGCGGTGAACGCTCTCAAGATCTTCCCCCCACTCATGCTGGTGGCACTCGCGATGGTCGTCATGATCGGAGCCGGAACCGCCTCCGCCACAACAATCTGCACCTCTGGGACGACTACCGCGCCGTGTCCAAGTGGGCAGAAACCATTCACCGGGCTTGTAAAAGCAGAACTCGTCGAAGGGCTTCTAGGCCCGGCCGAACTGATATCCGGATTCGCCCAGGTCAAGTGCAAGGATTCAAAAATTCTCGCGACGGTCACAGCACCTACCGGCGCCGTTGAAGTCGAAGGCCTCACCCTCAACGAATGCGCCAACCAGTTCAGCCTTCCTTGCACGGCGACCACTACTGCGGGCACAGGGGCATCTGCTTGGCCAGCAACCGTCAGCGTCACATCGGCGCCAAATGGCCAAATGAAAGTTAAAAACGTCGAAGGCACAGTTAGTTGCAGCGGCGTCACGTGCATATATGGGATCGCGGAAGCGACTGGCATCAGTGGCATAGGTGGCACCCCCGCGATCATCAAATTCGAAGGCGTCAAACTTGAAAAGAAAGCCGGCAGCCACATGTCCTGCTCTGCCTCGAGCTTCCTCAGTGGCGAATACAAAGTCACCGCCCCGACGTCGCTCTTCATCCAAGCCTGACTCAGGGATAACCTCGGGGCCGTGACTTCCCCTCTCACCGTCGCCGGCGTCGAGTTCGAGACCGGCACCCTGACGATCGCCGTGATCGAATCGGAGGCCTTCGGCATCGAGTTCAAGCCGCACAGCCACCCGATTGCCCTGCGCGTCGACGACGTGGAGGCAGCCCGTGCGGAACTCGAATCGCGTGGCGTCTCCTTTGCTGCCGAGACGATGGACAGCGGCGTCTGTCACATGGCCCACTTCAGAGATCCGGATGGCAACGCGCTGATGCTGCACCACCGCTACGCGCCGCGCAGCTAGGCTCGGCGGGCCTCAGCGCCGACGCGGCGCCTTGCGTTTCGGGCGAGCCGGGGAGGGGGCCCCGAAAGCCGCCAGTCCGACGATCGCTTTCATCCCCCGCTCGCCGCTCTTCGCCCTGCGCATCGCCGATTCTTCTTCGAGGCGCGGCACCTTCTTCCAGACCAGCCCCAACATCTGGGTCAGGCCACGCCATCCGGCCTCGTCGAGATCGACTTCGTCCCAGGTGAAGACGAAGTCGCTTCGCGCGGCGAAGGTGCCGTCCTCGATCGCGTGCACGGCGACGCCGATGAAGTCCTGCAGGCCGGCGCTGGCGATGTCGCTCTGCACCGACTCGGGCAGGGTCTGCCAGTCGGCTGCGGTGAGGATGCCGCGCTTCGTCCCCACGTACATGTGGCGGACGGAGCCGCGTACAGGTTCCTTCCTCACAAGCTTGATCGCCCCGTAATCGGCCAGCTTCTTGAAGTGTTCAGCGACGCTGCTCGTGGTCAGCCCGTGCGCACGGGCGAATTCCGACGGACTGATCGCTTCGCGGTGCGCCGCGGCGAGGATCTGCACCCGCTTGGGGTTGGAGAGGAGCTTCGCCAGGCTCGCCTTGCCCTGGCCCGAGGGCGCCTTGACCGCCTTGCCTGCTGGCGGTCTCGTCCCGGCGGCGCCGGCTGTATTCGCATTGATGGATCCCATAAGAGCCGACCTGGTCGCCACTAAGAACCTCCATGTTTAGTCATCAGTACGCGACTGGTGACTCAAAGGCTATCCCATGGGTAAAGGGTTTTGGCACCACTTTGCGGTTCTTTTTAAAAACTGGTTGGGAGGGGCCGACCGGTTCGGCCTATCCTCGCGGTGGCGGCATGGATTGAGCCGCCAATTCGCTGGGCTAGTCCCGGCTTTCCCGGCCCGGCCCAGGAACGGCCAAGCAGAGACGACGCTCGCCCTCTCTGCAGACAGGGGAAGGGAGGTGACAGCCCATGAAGGTCATTTCGCGCAGCCAAGTTTGCCCGATGCAGTTCATCTTCAAGTCCAACTGAGGACTGAACGATGGGCGGACCGCTCCGGGTCCTGCCAGGGGCAGGACCCGGTCGCGGCCGCTTGCGATGGCAATTGGAGCTACTCCGTGGAAGGTGTGAGGCCGTCGGGACGCCGGTCAGCCAGGCGGTAGAAGCGTTCCTGGGCGCCCTCGTCGAGCCGCGTGCCGACCACTTCGACCAGGCCGAGGATCTCCAGGACCCGAGCGTGATAGCCAGCGCCATCGATCGCTCCCTGCAGCTCGAGCGCGATCTCTGCCGGCGAGAGCGCCCGCCTGTCGTCGATCGCCAGAATCTGGAGTATCGCGGCCCGGGTCGGTGCGGATCTGGCTCGGGTGAACCGCTCGCGACCGATCACGGTGGGGCCGCGTGTTGAGGGCTTCGCTCTCATCGGTGGCGGCAAGCTAACGACCCGCTACAAGAAACTCAAATTCTTTAGATCGTTAGACCGAACCGGTCGGGAAAACCCGATGGCTCGATCAGCTCGGCACGTAGACGGCGACGAACCGACCGCTCGCCAGAGCTTCGTCTCTGAGCTCCGACGCGTCCTCCGACTCGGTGGCGAACTGCTTAACCCCCATGGCTTCTTCACCGAGCCTGACCGCAAACCGATCATTTTCCGGGATTTCCCGCGGGTCATCCAGCGCAAAGAGCTCGACAAGGTAATGCTGTCCGCTTCTGTACCAAGGACAGTTATCGACCGATACGTAGTACTGATATTCCGATTGCTCAGGGAACGTATTGGCTTCTATGCCACGCAGCTTGGGGCTGATCTTGGTGATCATCGCGGCGAAGAAGACCTTGACCTTCGGACCATCCTCCCCGGCTTCCCTTTTGATCCGGCTGAAGTAGACCATCAGTTCCTCTGTCTCGCTTGGAATCGAGCCCCACTTCAGCGGCAGCCAAAGCGTCCCTCCGCCACAACCGACCCGCGGCGAAACTGCCCCATCCGCCCCCACCGCAGGGCTCCAGAAATCGATGCTCTCGCTCTCTGCCGAACCGCTATCCGACGACGCCTGGCCGCAGCCCGCCACCGCCAACAGCCCAACCAAACCCACCGGCAACCAGCGGCGCAAACCCCGCACCGACCCACCCCGCAGATCCCCTTGGCCCATAGGGCCGCGATTATAGTCAGGAATCCTTGAGTCCCAGCGTTGGCGAGTACCCGACTCGAGGGCCTGAACGTGGGATCAACCGCCTAAAGATTTCCGGCGTGACAGGAGGGACTTGGAGGGTTGGCAGGGCGGTCACTCAGTGAGCTAAACGCTCAACCTGCACGGAATGTGAGGACTAGGGTTCAAAGTGCAGCCGCTGCACTAGCGCCAACAGCAAGCAGTGCAGCGCGACCCCCAGGCGACCGAGAAATGAGCGTTTCGGCTTGGGTCTCTGACTCAGCTGAGCGAGTCCAGACTTGCCTATCCCGCCTGGCCTTCCTGCGCCGCCTGCTCCTTGACGCGGCGGGCGGCCTTCGCGTAGGCAATCATCCGGTCGCGACGGCCGATCGCGAGGACGACGCTCGTCGCGGGTGCGCCATCGCTGGGCTCATTGCGGTAGACGAAGCGATAGCGCGGCTTGCCGCGCCAGTCGGGCTCGTCGAAGCGGACCTTTCGGCAGCCCTTCAGCACACGGGGAGGCTTGTCCCCCATCAGCTCACCATGGTGCGGGTTACCGTGCAGCTCGACCACAATGCGCGCGACCTCGCACTTCAGGGTCTCGTGAAGTTCGTTGGCATCGGCCGTGGCCTCCACCAGAGCTTCGACCTTGCGCTCAGCCTCCGGGGAGCTGCCCAACAAACTCCCCCATCCCGATCTCCATGAGGAAATCGCCAGCACTCAACCGCTCGCCATCGCTCTTCTCCAAGCGCTCCTGCAGGAACAGCGCCAGGCCGGCGTTCTCGAGCTCCTCTTCCAGCTCTTCGATCCGATCCTTTGCGGCAACCAAATCCACCGTGGGGACCAGCGATGCCGACCCCTCGTGGCCCCGGGTCGTAATCCGGACCGCGTTGCTCTCGGGATCGGGCGAGGGCTTGCTACGCGAGGACGCCTTCTTGACGAGCTTTGGCAAGCTGCGGCGGGCCTCGCTCGTGCCTAGCGCGATCGGTTTCTTGCCTCGGGTCGCTGCCACACGATAAGCGTACCACTAGTTGTACAAGTTCCGAGCACACGCACGGCGGCGCAGACCTTCGAGCCGGACGACCGTACCCTCTTCGACTCTGCGCCTTTGATGACGTCGAGCGCCACGTCTACCGCGGGGCCATCGAAGACTGGCTAGCGCTGGGCCGACGCCGCCGAGCAGCGCTTCGATGTCGTCCGCGTCTCCCCACCTTCCACTTCCCCCGAAACCAGGTCGAGGCCCGCCGCTACAAGCAACTACTGCGCGCACGGTGTCAATCGCGGGAGCAAGCAAGGGTGGGGTGTTCGATCCCGCCAAACCGCATGGGAATGAGACAGGTGTCAAAAGCGGGAGCGACGGGACTCGAACCCGCGACCTCCGGCGTGACAGGCCGGCGCTCTAACCAACTGAGCTACGCCCCCGAGGGATGGGCGGCTGGCGCCCGGAGATGATTATCTCAGGGTCGCTGGATTAGGAGCCGGAAGGGGGTAGGGCGGTTGCCGCGGGAGGTGATCACGAGGCGAAGGCGGGTTTGGCCGCAGACCGTGAAGTCGAGCTGGCGCTGTGGGCCGAGGCCGTGGGTGGAGCTGCGAAGGAGCCTGCCGGCACGGCTACGAAGGGCCAGTTCGTAGCCGTGCCTGCGCAGGCTGACCGGGCGCAGGCTGACCATCCCGTCGAGCGGCGTACGCAGAGACTCGACGGCTGCGCCCTCCCCCCTGGCCGGCACGCGCCCGGAGAGCACGAAGCTGCTCCGCCCCTGCCAGGGCAAAAGCGTGTCTTTGCGGATTGCCTGCAGCGCCCTCGGCGTCGGCTTCAGCGCCGAGAGGTAGCGCCAGCGAACTGAGAGCTCCGGGAAGCGGTTGTGGGCGAAAGACTCGGCGAAGGCCTCGCCCGGGTTTTCGAAGTAGCTTTCGGCCTCGTCGCCTGGGAAGAGGCGACCGGTGCGCTGACCGCGACAGACGTTCTCCCAGCTGGCCCAGCGCGCCGTGCCCCAATCGACCGCCTCGCCGAAAGGCGCCGGTATTTCGCGGTGGGCAGCGACATGGTGCCCGTACTCGTGAGCGAGAACGAATTCGAAGGTGGCGCTGTCACCATCCATCGCCTCGTAGCCGCCGATCACGATCCTGTTCTCGCCGACGAAGTAGCAGGCCTCGGCGCCGAAGCCGCAATCGAAGCCGAGCTGGAACTCGGTGTCGAGCTGCACCGTGAGCAGCTCGACCTCGGGACCGTGGACCAGGCTGCCGATGAAGCTGGCGACCCGCTGCGGGTTGGTCACCTCGCAGCTCGCCGCACAGGCCTCGGTGACGCTGACCGCGATCGTCGCCTCCGTCCCGTCGCCAATCGAGTAGCGCTGCGACGACGCGGAGGCTGAAATCCGCGCCGCCCCAGCGCCTTGTTCGCCCAACACGACGTCTCGCATCGGCACCGCCGGGGGCGGTACCTCGAGCGAGTGGGCCGGGTTGGGAGATCCTCCGGCGGCCCCACCCGGAGTCGCCAGAAGAAGCATCATGGCTATGCCCGCAAGCGCCCCCGCCGGGCGCCGCCTCACGGCGCGGGACCTGGATCTATCTCGTAGGCCTTGGCGGGAAGCGAGGCGGAGGCTGGGCGCCTGGCGGGGAGCAGGCGCGGCGCAGCCCCAGTTCTGCGCCGCACCGTGACCCGCTGCGCCGCCCAGCGCGGCCGCACCGGCTCGACCGCGAGCAGCGCTGACCAGGTCGTCGTGTCAATCCGACCGTGGACCGGCAGCCCGCTGGCAAGCTGGAAGGCGCGCACGGCAGCTGCAGTCCTCGGACCGAAGTAGCCGGTCACCGGCAGGCCGGTCTGGCCGGCGCCCCGCAGATGCGCCTGCGCCCAGATGACCAGGTCGCCGCGGCTGCCGCGGCGCAGCGTCGGGTGGGAGACAACCGGGCGGTAGCCGTCAAGCGGCCGCGTCGTCGCGCCCAGTGCCTGCCAGGCGGCAAGGCTCGTCTCCTGCCAGTCCCACCAGCTCGGCGCCAGGCCCCCGTGGCTCTTGGCATAGCGACGGAAGCCGAGGATCTCGCCACGGCGCGGGCCGCCGTAGGTTTGGCCGAGCGGGTAGATCGGGTGCCCCCAGAGCCGGTTGAAGAGGTAGGTGTGCTCGTAGACGGCGCGCACAGAGGTGCCGATCGCCCGCCAGTACATCTGCGGCTGGTTGACCGTGGCACCGCCGGGACCGAAGAAGACCGAGTAGGGAAAGGAGGGGTGGTAGTCGACGTAGGGAAAGGTCGCAAGCGAGAGTGGATAGCGCTCGCCGATGCGAGCGCGCAGCGCGCGCACATAGCGGTCCGCGGCGGCATAGCGGCCCTCGTAGTGCGCCTCGGCGTCGATCGCCAGGCAATCGGCGCCGCGACGCACGGCCGCCGCGCCGATCCTCGCCTCGGCCGTCGGCTGCTCGCCGTAGACGAACTGCCAGGCGCAGACGTCGAGACCTCCTCGGTGCAGCGCCTCGACCAGGCCGGAGTTGAACTGGCCCCAGTAGTCACCGGCATCGCCTGACTTGACGTAGAGGGTGCCGATACCGGCGGCCTTCGCACGGGAGACGATCCGCCCGATGTCACCGCCCTCGGAGCGCTCGACGTACCAGATCCACATGCCATGGCGATCAAACGGGGTTGCGGCGCCGGGCTGTTCGAGTCCGCCGGGCTGTTCGAGCGAGAGGTCTGTTGCTTGCCCGGCCTGCCCGGCTCCACCGGGGATCGCGCAGGCAGGGGCTGACATGTACGCGAGAAGCGACATTGCTAGGGAGGCCGCGAAGAGCAACTGGCGGGTCCTCCCTGACGCCGCGGTACCGCTTGCCTTCACGTCGACGGAAAACACGGTAGCGCGCATTTCGGTGCGGGTGAAGTTTCTGCCATACCAGAGGCGTACCAATATGTCTGCGAGCAATTCTGGGTCGACGGATGGCCACTTGGATTGGCCGCGCCGCCCCGCCGCTTGGCGTCGCGCCTAGTATGGGCGCATCGTGATCGTCGAGAGAACCGAGAACCCGCAGTGGCTGTCGAATGCATACCTCGTTGCAGACGAGGCCGCCGGCAAGGGGGTGCTGATCGACGGCAACGACGACCTCGGCCCGTTGCTCGAGCACGCCGAGCGCGATGGCATCGAGATCACGCACGTCCTCGTCACCCACCCGCACCTCGACCACGTGGCTGGGCTGGCCGCTGCGCGCGAGCAGCTCGGCGGCGTGCCGATGGTCGCCCACGCCGCGGCGGCGGCAGAGCTGGACGGGGAGATCTCGCAGACGATTGCCGACGGCGAGAGGCTCAGCACCGGCGATCTGGAGATCGAAGCGATCTACACCCCCGGCCACGCCGCGGGCCATCTCGCCTTCCTCGTCAATGGCAGCGATCTCTTCACCGCCGACGTCCTCTTCAAGGGCACGGTCGGCGGCACGATGGCGCCTGGCGCGAGCGGCTTCGACGACCTCAAGGCCTCGGTCATGCGGCTGCTCGAGCTGCCGGCGGAGACCGTCGTCCATCCCGGCCATCGCGAGCCGACGACGATCGGGGCGGAGCGCGAGAGCAACCCGTTCGTGCGAATTTGGCGCGGCGAGGAGCAGACCGGCGACGAGCAGGTCACGGTCTGGGGCCGGCCGGCGACGCTGAAGCTCTGGGCGCCCGACTACGACGGCGGCAACAAGGCCTGGATCGTCTTCGGCGACGACGGCGTCGAGGCGATCGTCGGCGGCTCGCAAGTCGAACGCGGCTGAACGCATCCGACATGTGCCCCACCCAGGTGTGGTCAATGTCGAACGCGACGAGGCCCGCCGAAGCGGGCCTCGTCTATCGAGGGAGAGATGGAGGGCGGCAGCCGGTTAGCGGATGACCGCCTCGATCAGCAGCCAGCAGCCGTCATCGTCGCTGGCCGGGGCGAAGGGGCCGCGCGGAAAGAGCGGCGGCGTGTAGATCAGGGTGTTGTCGCCGCCCGAGGAGCAGCGGATCATCGAAGCGATGTTGCCGCGCAGGGCGAGCTGCTGGCCCTTCTTGACCGGAACGTTCACCTTGAAGCTCTCGACCTGGTAGCTGCCGGATTCGAAGTTGGCTTCAGTCTGGCCCTGGTAGGAAATGCGGGGACCGTTGTAGACGACCTTGGCTTCGTTGGTGCCATGCAGCGTCGAGCGCTTCAGCTTGGCGACCTGCAACTTGAAGCTGCCGGGACCGCCGGCGATCAGGCGGATGCGCTTGATCGTGCCGGTTCTGGGTGCCAGCTCGCCGCCGTCGGGGCGACCGTAGGCTTCGTTCTGCACCATCGTGCAGGCCGTGCCGGGGGCTTCCTGGCTGCAGGCCAGGCCGGGCAGCGAGTTCGAGGGCTGGACGGTTGGGTTGAGCTCAGAGCCGAACTTGACCGGCGCCTTGGCCGTGCCGGCTGCCGGCGCGACCGTCAGGGCGACGCTGGCGAGGGTTGCGAGCAGGCCGGCGCGCCGGGCGATCTTCTGGGCGGTGGTCTTGCGAGTCATTTAGTTCCTCCTGAGAATTCGTGTGGGGGGAGCTGCTTGCTTGTCGGACCAGCTTCGCCCGCCGCGGGCCGTCCTCCCAGAGCCCCTAGGGGTGGACTCACTCACCCCCCAACCCGTTGTTTCCGGCGCCTTTATGTCCCCATCGACGGCAAAAGGCGCACCGGAAGCGGGGCCGGGGCTGGTCGTAGGATCAG